>NZ_LZZV01000097.1:0-141819 GCF_014170385.1 Delftia sp. UME58 | reverse complement strand
GGGTGGAGCGAGGTGTTGGAGAGGGGGCGAGTTTTTTTCTCTGGCATGTTTGAAGTTGAATTGTTCAAAGACACCAGTGCCCAATGGCGCGGATGGAATGCAGGAGAGGATTTTTCAAAGAAAAAGGCGAAACAAACGCCTGTTCTTTGGGTATGTGGTGGATTCTAGGTGTGCAGCGCCGCTATATGAAATAGGGCGCATTCTGATAATTGAACCTTGATCTAGGAATAGTCCTAGAGCTGCTCTGCCGAATGGAGGGAGCAAATGGAGGGAGCGGAGGGTGCACAGCCCGCCTGCGCCGGGCGGTTGGCTGTGCTGAGGGCGGTGCTGTCTGCGGGGGGCGCGGGTCTCGCAGATCAGGATGGGCTGATGGGAGGGGCGAGGGCGAGGGCCTGCAAGGACTGCGCCGGTCCTCGGCCCCGAGAATCAGGGGCGCTGGGTCAGCAGGTACTGCGCCATTTCGGCAAAGCCGTCTCCACGCTCGGCCTGGGTGACATGGCGAGGCAAGTGCTTGAGCTGGGGCACGAAGCGCGCGATGTTGGCCACGCCCAGGCTGTGGGGCATGTGCTCGAACATCAGCTGGTCGTTGGTGGAGTCGCCGATGTAGATCCAGCGGTCCAGCGTGGCGTCAAGGTCGATGTCGAACAGTGTGCGCAGGATCCAGCGCGCGCCTTCGAGCTTGTTGTGCGCGCCAAACCAGCCGTTGATGTGGATGGAGCTGACGGTGGCGTTCATGCCCGCCGCCTTCATGATGGCCACGCAGCGGTCAATGTCCTGCTGGGGCATCTGGGTGAATTCGCTGTGGTCCACGGCAATGTCGCATTCGCGGCCCGCCGAGTCGGTGGCGCGCAGCGCCCCGGGCACGGTGGCCTCTATCTCGGCCAGCACCTGCTGCATGCGCGCGTAGTTGGCGGCGCGTGTGGCCTCGTCCTGCTGGTAGAGCTTGTCCAGCCCGCCCTGCGCATTGCGCCGCAGTGCCACGGCGCCGTTCTCGGCGACGATGGCATCCACGGGCCAGGCCTGGGCAAAGGGCTCGCTCCAGCCCACGGGCCTGCCCGTGATCGGTACCACGCGCAGGCCGGACTGCTTGAGCCGGGCGATGGCATCAACCACATGGCCCGGCACCACGCCCTCGGTGGTCAGGGTGTCGTCGATGTCGGTGAGGATGCCGAGCGGCGATGCGGGAGGTGTCCAGAGGGACAGCGGCTGGAGAGTGGTAGGCACGGTCGTCAAAATGCAAAAAGCCGCCCGGGGCGGCTTGTAAAAGGGCAGCGTTTGCGCGCACGGGCCGTGCACGCAAGGGCTCCATCCTACTGCCTGGCGAATTCGACGATGGCCTTGTAGAACTTGTCGGAGCCGTCCTTGGGGTTGTCGGGGGCCAGTTCCATGCGGTTGACGCCGTGTTCGGCTGCGCCCTTGAAGCGCTGGTTGATCACCGAGAAGTAGTAGGGGCTGATGAAGCTGGCGCCCGCATCGTAGTGGGCCTTGAGTGCCGCAAGATGTGTCCCGTCGAGTTTCCATTGCTGCGGATTGAACTCGGGCGCGCCGTAGCCGCTGCCGATCTGGTGCTGCTTCATGAAGCCGCGCAGCCAGTCGCTGTTGGTGGCACCGCCGTACATGTTCAGTCCCTGTTGCCAGGGGGCCTTGCCGTCCAGGGTCTGGGTGGAGGCGAACAGCTGCGGATTCCACGAGGGGTTCACATCGGGAATGATCTGGTGGGAGTAGAGCTTGGCGGCGGGCAGGCCGGCTGCAATGGCGCGCTCGTGGAACACCGCAAGCTGTGCATACACCTGCGATTCGCGGTAGTGGTTCCAGTCGTGGGCCAAGGGGTTGTAGTAGACGTCCTTACCGGAGCCAGGCATGTCCAGCCAGGAACGCACCCCCTTGAGCCGCAGCATGGCAATGGGCGGCAGCCAGCCCAGGCGTTTGGGCCCCATGTTGTTGACGACCTTGCCCTGGTCGCGCGGCACGATGTTGAAGTCGATGTTGGCCAGCTGGTACTTCCTGCCCCCCGATTCGGCCACGACCTGCACCACATGCTTGCCCGCGGACATCTGGCTGAAGTCGAGGTTGTGCCGGAAGCCCGTATTGGGACTGGTGATGTTGTCTACCGCGCGGTAGACATCCAGGCGGTTGAGGCCGCTGGCCATGGGGCCGACCAGCTTGCCGTCCACGTACAGTTCCAGCCGCTCGATGGCTTTCTCAGGATCCCAGAGCCAGCCGGCGACGGGAAGCGTGCCGTCGGCGAAGGCATCGTAGTGTTCGCCGAAACCGTTGAGCTTCTCCTTGCGGATGTCCTTGGACGGTGCAGGAATGGCATCGAACGATGTGTAGTCCAGTCCGGTCTGGGCCTTGAACTGGGCAATGTCCTTGTACTTGGTGCGAAGCCATTGGCGAAAGCCTGCGACCGAGCCCGGGCTGTAGTCGGTGACACGGATGTCCTGATAGGCACCCATGCCGTTCTCGAAGTCCGGAAACATGTGGTGCAGCTCGCCCGGCAACGTGTAGGCAATGATGCGGTCCTGCACAGGCTTGGGCAGTTCCCGGATCTTCCTGGCCATGTGCTCGAGGGCCTTGAAGCGGTAGTGGTTGACGGGAACCGAAGCATCCGTCGAGAGCGTGTAGGGCAGGATGCGGTAGCCGAAATAGCCCAGTTCCAGGGGCTTGCCGTCTTTCAGTTGCATCAGGTTGACGGGGTCCTTGGCCAGTTCGGCGGCAATGGGGCCGACCGAGTCGAAATGGTCTGCCGAGAAATAGAGCACGACCGGACGCTGCACCTTGCGGATGACGTTCAGGAAGCTGTCCACCTTGGCTTCGTCGATTTCCCAGCCCTTGGCCGTGCGCTGGTACAGCCCCAGCAGTTGCAGGGTGGCGGTGTAGCCGATCTGCACATTGCCCTTGGGGCCTCCTGGCTCCAGCGTGTCCAGCAGGCGGTTGACGGCAGCGGAGCCGTCCAGCTTGCGCTGCTGGCAGAAGGCATAGGCCTCGTCCATGGACTTGATCCTGGTGTCGGCAACGGCTTCATCGCACAGGAGCATGCCCTCCACGGTGGGCGCGATGACCAGGGGCTGGCTGCGCGGTACGGCAGCGGGCGCCTGCGCGCTGGCAGCCAGCGAAGCCAGCGCGAAGCCTGTCGCGATCAGCGCGGCTGCTTGTGAACGGAGGGGGTGGCGAGACACTTGGGGCATGGGTGGGCTTGCGGGGGCTGATTGCAGCAACAAGGTTTGGAGTGATCAGGCGACCGCCTCGTCTTCGAGAGACAGGCTGACCGGCTCGGTGGGCACGCTGCTCACGTCGTAGTGCAGAAAGGCGATCAGGCACTGAATGCCGATGATGACGGGCAGCGCCGCCAGCATGACAGTCCCGCTGGTGGCGGGATGACTGCTGCTGCTGCTGACGATCCAGCGCCAGAGTCCGAAGAGGGTGCCCAGCAGCACAAGCAACGTACCGCTCAGGCTATAGAGCGTTCCCACGTTGAAGTCGCGCACCAGGTAGTTGTAGACATAGCGCCGCCACAGGCGCGAGGCATGCTTGCGCAGAAACTCAGGCAGCACCTTGCCGATCCTGAGGTTGGACTCCTCATCGGCATAGACCGAATCCATGGGCACATCCTTGACGACGGCGCGCACGGTGTTCAGGCGGAACAGCATGTCGGTCTCGAAGAAATACCGGCTTTCCAGCTTGTCCAGCGGCAGCTCGGCCAGCACGCAGGTGCGCACGGCGGTGTAGCCGTTGGTGGGGTCCATCACGTTCCAGTAGCCGCAGCTGAGCTTGGTCATGAAGGACAGCACGGCATTGCCGAACAGGCGTACCGGCGGCATGTCCTGTACCGACTCGGGCCGGTAGAAGCGGTTGCCCTTGGTGTAGTCGGCCTGGTGGCGCAGAAGGGGGCGCACGAACAGCGGCAGCAGCGAGGGGTCCATCTGTCCGTCGCCGTCGATCTTCACCACGATGTCCATGCCGTCGGCAATCGCCGCCTTGTAGGCCGTGACGATGGCACCGCCCACGCCTCGGTTCTCGGGGTTGTAGAGCACGCGCACGCGTGGGTCAGTGTTGTGCTCTTCGATGAAGCGTCCGCTGCCAGCAGGGCAGGCGTCGTCCACGGCATAAATGGCCTCGACCTCGGGGCCGATGGCGTTGATGACACCGAGCACATGCTGGATGACCTTGTAGCAGGGGATGGCGACGGCAATGCGCATGGGGTGTCTCGTGAGTGCGTCTTCAGTCATGGAACTCCGGCCTCGGCCGACGCGCGAGGATAGCCTAGTTGCTCGGGTGTCGATTGTCTCTGCGGGTTATTCTGCCCGGGCATGGCTCTTCGGCTCAAAAAGATAGGTAGCAGAATCAGCGGAAGTAGGAAAAATGGCAAGAGATAGCGATATTCACTGGCAATCGAGAATGTGAATATACCGCCCAGTTGTGCCAGCATTGGTATTGCGACAAGAAGAAGCGCTTTGTCCTTTTCCTGCAGACCCACCCTTACCGCCCAGAAAAGAAGTGCAATTCCAAGAAAAGGTGTCCAAAGAATCCAGCGATGCTGGTAACTGAAATTGAATATCTCTGTGGCAAAATTTTCCGATGTGTGTAGCTGGAACTTCCGGTAAGTCGACTGAGAGCCAGTGATTTGTAGTACGTGTTTCGCGTAGGTAAGGCTGGGAAAGCCTCCATCTGCTAATGCACTTGTCATGAAGATATTGAGGCGGCTGCCAAGGAACTTGGGGAAATTCTGCCATAGGTTGTAGCGGAAGAATTCCTTGATGATGATCCTGCGCTCTGCCTTTTCCATTTTCATCACCTGCGGACCATCAGCCTTGAACGTCAAGGTGTCCCAGTAATCTGGATCATAATTCTTGATATATACTTCCAACGGTCGGTGCTTCGCAAGTGCCTCCATCGTTTCTGGAGATATTCTTGGCTTGTCTCGCGCCAAGTCCATGGCCCTGGGCTGAAGGAAGTTGATCGTTTCATGGATTGCCAGTGGGAAAATGCTCCCGTGGCTATAAAAGAAGCGTGCATTTGTTCCCGCAATCATCAGGCCGCACCATGTCACTAGGATGGCGACCAGGAGGTTGCGACTTCTGCGATCAAGCAGAAAGAGCAAGAAGACTGCTGGAGCTAGAAATATAATTCCATTGGGCCGTGCAAATGAAGCAAAAGGCAGGGTAATGAAGATCATGAGCAAGGCAAAGCCCGAGAGTCTTCTGTTTTTCGCGCCAAGCCAAATCTCGAAAAGCAATCCGATGACTGCAATGGAATAAATTCCGTCAGGGTACAAGGAGCTGGAAAAAAATACCAGATGCGGAGCAAGACTGACGAAAACAAGAAGAAAACCGGCCGTTTTATGCAGTCCCTGATTCCAGCACCAGGAAAGAATTCGTGCCTGAATCAGCGTGCTTATGAAGAGCATGAGCAGTATGGGTATTTCAACCAGTTGCATCTTCTCGTAGAGAAGTTGGATGAAATAAAACCAGAAAGCGGGCTTTCCTGAGTGATGTATCTCCGGAGCCATCACATGCTTTAAAATGGCAATGCTGTCTTCTCCCAGAATTCCGGGCCAAAATATCAGGAGCCAGCCACCATAGACCAGTGCCAGTGTAAAAAAGAATGCAGAAAACGTTTTGTTTGCTCTCATTTTTTTGCTCAATGCGGAGCGGATATTTGTGAATTCGAGGTATCTGATGGAACGACTGGAGATTGAATGGTCCCCACGGAGTCGGTGCCATCTATTTACGGGATCTCAGGGTGCATGAGCGGTAATTGTGATTCCCGCCAGTATCAGCGCACCGCCGATGAGGGTGGTCATGCGGATAGGCTCGCCTAAGAAAAGCCAGCCCAGACAGGGAACGATCAGGAAGGCCAAGCCCATGAACGGATAGGCCAGGTGGAGGGGGGCGTGGCGCAGCACCCATATCCATACCAACGTGGTGATTCCATAGAGGGCGAGGGCTGTGATGAGCCAGCCGTTGAAGACCCAGTGCTGCCAGTTTGCAGCCTCAGGCATGGACAGGGCAGCCTTCTTGAAGAGCATCTGGCCTAGCGAGATGCCCAGAACGCACAGGATGGTGATGCTGGTGAGGAGGGGGGTCATGTTCAGAGGGGGAAGATCTGTTCCGGGATGACTCGTGGACTTCGCCTGCTTGATGCCGCAGGTCTCGAGCAAAAAGGAGACTGTAATGCAGACCCGGGGATCGCCGTTGGATCTGCGGCCTGGCAAGCCGCAAGCGGCGTGGCAGCTGTTCACCCGACCTCGAAGATGCTCCGGGTATGCATCGCTATTCCGTGCGATCTACCGGGCAGTCGTTCATCATTGTCAGTTTGTGTTTTGGGGTCTCCTCCTGCGGTGTAGGCCTGTTCTTACAATGGCGCCGAATTTTTGTGCAGATCAATGTGCAAAGTCTGCGAAGATCGATGGCCGAAAATTACCTAACCTCCATGAAACGATTGCTTTTGATATGGCTGCTACTAGTAGCCCCCTGGTTTGTCCATGCACAAGAAGCAAAGGCCACGCTGCCTGGTGTGCTGGAACACTGGTCCTACAACAAGGGAACGGGAGAGTTGACGCTTCGTGGGTGGGTGCTGGGTGGCAAGGATGGTAAATCACCCCCTACCATAAAGCTGGCTGTTGCGGAGTCGCAATTCCAGGCCCAGGAAATTCCATGGGAAAAACGGCCTGACGTTTCTTTCGACAACCCCCTCACGGGTGGGCAGATTGGCCTGGGATTCAGCTGGACGGTCAGTCTGTCGAAAGACCTTCCTGGCGGTGTATATCCCATCAAACTGGATGCCATATATGGTGATGAAAAACCAGCAGCGCTATTGTCAGCCTCTACACCGATGATCGTTGTGGAGAAGGTGCGAGGTCGCCACTGGTGGGTTCTCGGCATAGTGCTTGTGGCTCTTGCCTGCATTCAGTTCAGCAAACCATCGCGCGGGCAGCGGCTTGGGAAGTGGCTGCAAGAGCGGCGGGCCTATCTGGTCATCGCTGGATTATGGGCCGCATTGGTGGCCATAGGGGTTACGGGCAGTTCAATCGGCCTCTTGATTCATAGCCCTTACGGCCAGAGCATGCTGGATGCCAAAGGCAGCGATGCCAAGCTGTTCAGCCTGCGCTCCATACGTGCGGATGAGTGGAGTGTGCTGATGCCTAATGTGCTGGCTCAAATCCACCACGAACCACCATTTCCTGTGGTGAACTCGAATATTGGTCCCAACGGACAGAATATGGGTGTCATCGGCATGACGGGTGCACCTGTCAAGCAATGGGCTGCGTTGGCTCGGCCCGCAACCTGGGGCTATTTCTTTCTCCCCATGCGCCAGGCATTGAGTTGGCAATGGCAAATGCCATTCTGGGGAGGGTTGCTGTCCATATGGTTTCTGCTAAATCTCCTGCGTCCTGACAGAAAAGGATTGAACTTCGGGTTGGCATTTGCATTCTGCGTGGCGCCGTATGCCGCGGCTTGGTCAAACTGGCCATTGTATGCAGCAATGTTTCCTGCATTGGCCTTTGTACTGTCATTCAAGATAATGAAAATTGAGAGCCCATGGAAGACGGCTCTTATGGGTGCGATACTTGGTTGGCTGCTTGCTTGCTGGGCATTGGTTTTGTATCCGCCCTGGATCATCATTGGCGGTAGTTTTCTACTGCTTCTTGCTGTGGGCTGGGGTTTTGATCAGCGCAGTGAGCTGCGCTGGGGCTGGGCGCAGCTGTTAGGTATTTTTGCTGCGCTGGCAGTTGCGTCGGCGCTTCTTGGTAGCTGGTGGTTGGATACTCGTGATGCCGTGGCACTCATGCAGGCAACGGAATATCCTGGCAAGCGTGGCTCAATGCCAGGCGGGGATCTTGCATGGTGGTGGCATCTCCGAGGGTATTCCAATGCAGACACTGTTGTCCGCTCTCCAGGCCCTGAGACAAATCAATCAGAAATCAGTTCATACTTCATATTGCCAATACTTATGGTCGCGTTGTGTGCTGTGCATCTGATGCGATCCACAAAATATCGCTGGTCTGTGGCGGCATGCGCAGCATTCATGGTTTGCTACTGGATTTTCAGTTTTTCAGGTTTCCCAATATGGCTGGCCAAGTATTCGCTTTGGGGCAATATGCCGACTGCCCGTATCGATTTGGGAATGGGGTTGGCTTTTTCTGTGTTGATGGCTCTGGTTGCCGGTGGGGCCGTGGCGACGGTAGATAAAGACGGTAATGGTAAAAGTGTTTCCATTTTCCAAAAGTGGCTGATTCCTGGGTTGGTGGCAATTTCAAGTGCGGGATTGATTGCATGGACCTTGATGAGAATCCCCAAGGATTTTACGCCAAGTGGAAGCTGGGTATATACGCTGGCCATGACGCTTTCCGGAGCAGCGATCTGCTGGTGGATTATGAGGAGGCGAATGACGGCAGGCGTGGCCATGTTGGTTATCGTCAATTTGTTGGCAACGTTGGCTTTTAATCCGGTGACGAAGGCGCCTAAAGATGTGATTCTTGCGGATGGAAATCTTCAGTTTTTGAAAGATCCTCATGATGAAAATAAACGCTTGCGGACATTGGCTCTGAATGGGGATGGCGTGGGGCCCTTGATGCTGGCAGGTATGGGCTATCCGGTGGTAAATGGGGTTCTTTATTACCCGCATAAGGAGTTCTGGGAGAAAATGGGGCTCCCGGAATCAAAGTGGCCGATTGTCAATCGCTATCAACATCTCGGGTTCTATGTGGATGAGACGGTAAATGTGGGGGAGGGATATACAGTTTCGGCGCCTGCAGTGGACTACATTAGGGTATTGGTGAATCCAAAAGACTTTGATTTCAATAAGACAGGCGCCGACCGGGTCGTTGTCCTCGCAGATGAGGCCGGTGGGCTAAATTTGAATTCCTCTTTGATTTGGCTCGGGGCATCCAGGAGGTTTCACTGGTTTGCCGTAAAGGGCAGTCCTGCCGAGTAGGATCTCAGGTTTTATGAATCTGTTGTTTCTCAATCAAAAAAATGCAAAATTTTCTGCGAATGATCGAGTTGCCGGGTGTGGTATGTCAATGATGGTTTTCCGATTGATTTTTCTGCTGCTTTGCGTCTCTTTCCCGTGGATCGGGAAGGCTGCAGATAATTCGCATCCTAAGATATATGGAGCATTGGAACATTGGAGTTATGAGCCAGATAGCCGCCAACTGACTGTCTCTGGGTGGGTGCTTGCAGGGGAGAAAGGATTAAATCCTCCTTTGCTCAGGCTATCCGTATCCGGCGAGAAATTTGAAAATAATAATGCCAAATGGATTGAAAGAGAGGATGTGTCTGCCACCAACCCTGCGATGGGAGGCCAGACAGGCGTTGGATTTTCCTGGGAAGTTTCTTTGTCGAAAGTCCTGCCCGCTGGCGTGCATCCAGTAGTCCTGGAGGCTATCTACCAAGCGGATGGGGACAAGGCCGCCTTGCAGAGTGCTTTTTCAGGGCCACCAGTTATCGTTATTGAAAGCATACGACCACGACATTGGTGGACGTTGGGTATTTTGCTTTGCGCGGTAGCATTGCTTGGAGCTAAGAAACTGCAGAGTTTGCGGGGCTTGAGGAGGGGTATTTCAAGCTTCAGAGGGCGGGGCGTATATATTCTGATTATCGGTTCTTTCACCCTTTTGGTCGGTGCTGGAATTACGGGGAGCTCAGTGGGCTTGTTGTTGCAGAGTCCGCATGGAGCAAGCATCTTGGATTCAAAAGGTAGCAATGAGAGATTGTTCAGTTTGCGCCCCATCCGTGGGGATGAGTGGGGAGTATTGATGCCAAATGTATTGGCACAAATCCATCACGAGCCAAAATTCCCTGTCGTAAATACCAATATAGGCCTGAACGGTCAAAATATGGGGGTAATTGGCATGACAGGTGTGCCAATCTACCAGTTGGCGGCCCTGGCTCGTCCTGCGACCTGGGGCTATTTCTTTTTGCCCTTGCGGCAAGCCATGAGCTGGCAGTGGCAACTTCCTTTTTGGGGAGGATTGCTTTCCGTATGGCTGATGTTGAATTTGATTCGAAAAAATCAGCGAGGGCTGAACTTTGGGTTGGCATTGTCTTTTTGTGTGGCACCGTATGCGGCTGCATGGTCCAATTGGCCGCTGTATGCAACGATGTTCCCTGCTATCGCCTTCGTGGTTGCCTGCAGGTTATTGACAGTCGCTAGCGTTTGGAAGGCAGTGCTGCTCGGCCTCGCTCTGGGGTGGGCTGTAAGTGGTTGGTTCCTTGTGCTTTATCCCACCTGGGTTATTGTCATTGGAAGTATTCTGTTGCTGGCTGGCATTGGCTGGTGCGTGGATCAGCGTGCCCAGCTGCGTTGGTCAATGGCGCAGTGGGCGGGCTGTGCCGCTTCCTTGTGCGTGGTGGTTGTTATTGTCGGTAGCTGGTGGCTTGATACGCATGAGGCAGTCGCGTTGATGCAGGCTACGGAATACCCCGGCAAGAGAGGTGCAATGCCGGGCGGGGACTTGCAGTGGTGGTGGCATCTGAGAGGCTACACCAACGTGGAAACGGTACTTAGCATGCCCGGTCCCAAAACAGATCCGTCATCAGCTAGCTCATTTTTCCTGTTGCCTTTATTGTTAATAGCCTTTTTCTTAAGAAATTTCCGGAGTTCTGCACAGAGGTCTTGGATGATTGTCGCTGCGGCTGCCTTCGTCTTTATTTACTGGATCTATTGTTTCATCGGTTTTCCTGTGTGGTTGGCTAAATATTCCTTGTGGGGGAATATGCCGACGGTGCGCATGGACGTAGGTATTGGGCTGGCTGGAATTATGGCAATGGCTATGATGGCTGGTGGGTATGTGTTGGATGGTGAGCAAAAAACAAAAAGACTGAAGGTGATCGGGAATTGGGCCATCCCTGGAGCAGTGGCCTTGGCGAGCGCCATTCTTATAGCAATGGCGATGTCATATACGCCGAGAAATATAATGCCAGGGGGCAGCATTGTTTATACTGTCGCGATGGCTGGTTCTGGCGCTGTCATCTGCTGGTGGATGTTGAGAGGAAGAGTGGCTGAAGGGGTATGGCTACTGACTATTGTGCATTTGCTCACAACCTTTGCCTTCAATCCATTTTCTAAGGCACCTAGAGATATTGAGCTTGCTCAGGGTAATTTGTCCTATGTCACGAATGGCCAGCAGCCAGAAAAAAGGCTGCGCACTTTGCTGCTCAATGGTGATGGAATTGGCGCGCTGACATTGGCTGCTGCCGGGGTACCTATTGCTAACGGCGTTTTTTATTATCCCCATGAGAGGTTCTGGGAGGAGATGGGCCTGCCATCGGATAAATGGTCTGTCGTCAACAGATATCAACATTTGGGGTTTTATGTTGATTCTGACGTGCAGGAAAGCGATGGATACTATGTCTTTTCGCCGACAATAGACCAGGTGCACGTTCATATACACCCATTGAATTTCAATTTCGCAAAATCAGGAGCCGACAGGGTGGCTGTCCTGGCTCAGCATGCCCAGGGATTGCGTAAAAACCCCTCGCTGAACTGGTTGGGAGAGTTCCGAGGCCTGAACTGGTTTGCCGTGAATAATTCCCGCAAGCCGTGAAGATGCATGCGGATCAGGGTACTGATCCGCATGCATTGCAGAAGGCGTTTGGCGCCTTATCCCTTTTGCAAAGCCAACCCCGCATGCTCGCGCAGCGGATGGAAGTGAATCTTGGGAAACCGCTCCTGCGCCAATCGCACGTCATAGGGTGACGTGCACAGATAGGCCAGCGTATCGGCCGCATCGCGCGCCATGCGCAGCGGGTAGGCGTTCTCGAATTCGCGCAGCTCGGCCGGGGTGTCTGCCGTGATCCAGCGTGCGCCCGTGTACTGGCAACCTTCCAGGCGGATGTCGCAGTCGTATTCGGCGTTCAGGCGGTGCTGGACAACTTCGAATTGCAGCTGGCCCACGGCGCCCAGCAGCATGTTGCCGCCAGCCTCGGGCTTGAAGACCTGGATGGCGCCTTCCTCGCCCAGTTGCATCAGGCCCTGCTGCAGCTGCTTGGTGCGCAGCGGGTTCTTGAGCACCACGGTCATGAACATTTCCGGGGCGAAGAAGGGCAGGCCCGTGAACTGGAGATTGGTGCCGTCGGTGATGGTGTCGCCCAGCTGCACGCCGCCATGCGTGGTGAAGCCGATGATGTCGCCCGCATAGGCTTCTTCCACGGCTTCGCGGCGCTGGCTCATGAAGGTCACGACCGAGGTGGGGCGCAGCTCCTTGGCAGTGCGCTGGACTTTCATCTTCATGCCGGGCGTGTACTTGCCCGAGGCCACGCGCACGAAGGCGATGCGGTCGCGGTGGTTGGCGTCCATGTTGGCCTGGACCTTGAAGACCACGCCGGAGAAGCCTTCGTCCTCGGGCTGGATGATCTTTTCCACAGGCTGCTTGTTGACCAGCAGCGAGCTTTTGCGGGGGCCGGGCGGGGGCGACATGTCGACCACGGCATCCAGCACTTCCATGACACCGAAGTTGTTCACGCCGGAGCCGAAGAAGACCGGTGTGAGCTTGCCTGCCAGGAAGGCCTCGTGGTCCCAGGGGGCCGAGGCGCCCTGGGCCAGTTCCATGCTTTCCAGCGCATCGTCGAAGGACTGGCCGAAGCGCGCGCGCAGCTTGTCGACCTCGGCCAGGGGGATGGCCTCGAAGTCCTGCGGGCGGCGCTCGCTGCCGGGCTGGAACACCGTCATGGTCTGGGTGAGCAGGTTGATGATGCCGCCGAACTGCCGGCCCTGGCCCACGGGCCAGGTGACGGGGCAGCAGGGCATGCCCAGTTCGCGCTCCACTTCGTCGAGGATGTCCAGGGGATCGCGCACTTCGCGGTCCATCTTGTTGACGAAGGTGATGATGGGCGTGTCGCGCTGGCGGCAGACCTCGATCAGGCGGCGGGTCTGCGATTCCACGCCGTTGGCGGCGTCGATGACCATCAGGGCCGAGTCCACGGCCGTGAGCACGCGGTAGGTGTCTTCCGAGAAGTCCTTGTGGCCGGGCGTGTCGAGCAGGTTGACCACGTGGTCGCGGTAACTCATCTGCATGACCGAGCTGGCCACCGAGATGCCGCGCTGCTTTTCGATTTCCATCCAGTCGGAGGTGGCATGGCGGCTGGCCTTGCGGCCCTTGACGGCGCCCGCGATCTGGATCGCGCCCGAGAACAGCAGCAGCTTTTCGGTCAGCGTGGTCTTGCCCGCGTCGGGGTGGGAAATGATGGCAAAAGTCCGGCGGCGCCGGGTTTCCAGGGCGTAAGTCAAGGGGGAATCCAGGAGATGGCAATAGACAGGGCGCGCGTACCGGCGGACGGCCGCGGCGAACCGGCGCATTTTACAGAGCGTGTGCCTGAAGTGTGTTCCGGGAGGAATCCTCCAATGACTTCGGCGATACGGTCGTTGCAGCATTTGCTTTGGAGATGCCTGGGCGCGATATGAGCACAGCCAACAGAGCGGGTGTGAGAACGAAGAATGGCAACAGGTATCGATATTCGCCGGCCGTGGCGAAGACCGCAATGGCGGTCAGGTGAATGGCTGGCGGCACGCTGATCAGCAAGGCTGGCACGTTCTTTTGGCGCACGCCATGCCACAGGACCATGGCCAGCAGCGTGAAGCCCAGCCAGGGCGTCCATAGCAGCCAGCGCCAGGCATGGCTTTGGCGAAGCAGGCCGCGCAGGGCCGTTTCCGATGAATCCAGCCTGAAGATCCGCATTTGCGATTGCGCCTGGGTACGCCTGATCACATGGCGGGCATAGTCGAGCGCCGGGAATCCGCCTTGGGCCAGGGCGGCAGACAGCAGCACGTTGACGCGGCTGGCCGCCACATCGGGCAGGTTGTGCCAGAGGTTGTAGCGCAGGAATTCATGCGCTAGTTCCTTGCGCCGGTCTTCGGTCAGGCCGAAGAGCTGAGGCCCCTGCGGATGGAACACCAGCATGTCCCAGTAGGCCGGGTCCGAGTAGGCGAGCATAAGCTGGCGCGGGGCATGGCCTTCCAGGATCTCCAAAGTGCGTGCCGACAGCTTGGGCGCCTGCAGCACCCAGGGGTCGTTCATGAGAGGCTGCTTTTGCCAGAGATCGTTCATGGCCCTGGGCTGCAGCAGCTTGACCGTTTCGAAGAGCACGAGTGAATCCATGGCGCTTTGCGGTGCGGGCTTGTGCATCTTCGTGCCCGTGTAGGCCAGCGCACACCACAGGCCGATGATGGCGCACAGCGGCAAGCGGCTTTTGCGGTGGACCAGAAAGATCGCAACCACGGCCGGTGCCAGAAAAAGGGCGCCGTTGGCGCGCACGAAAACCGCAAACGGCAGTGCCAGCGCTATGAGGGCCAGGCTGGCCCGGCTGTGTCGTTTCTGGCTGCAAATCCACCAAAGCTCGAACAGCAAGGCGCAGGAGGCCACGGCGAAGATGGCGTCTGGATACAGCGTGGCCATGAAATAGACCATGTGGGGCGCCGCGCAGACGAAGACCAGCAGCACGACGCAAAGCAGGCGGTGCCCGCGCGCCCAGTACCAGGCCAACATGCGCGCAAAGAAGAGGGCGCACAGCAGCAGCAGGATGGCAACGGGCACCTCTACCCTGTGGGTGACACCATAAGTCCAGCGCACGAAGTAGTACCAGAAGGCGCTCTTGCCAGAACGAAAGTGCTCGGGCCTGTCCACTTCCTGGAGGATGGCCGAACTGTCTTCGCCCAGCACGCCGGGCCAGAAGACCAGCAGCCATCCCAGATAGACCAGCACGAGCAGGCCGGCGCTGGCCAGGAAGGCACGGCGCTCCCCATTGCCTTCAAGGCAGGCCTGAGCAGGCGCGGCGGCGGAAGGCGGCGGGCCGGTGGCGGAGATGGATCTGCTGTTCATGGGCCGTCGACGATGCGCCCAGGTCCTTGGGTTGTGGCAGTGCGGTCAGCGGCGGAGCCGCTGACCTTCTTGATGCCGTCTTGATACGGCCCCTGCCAATCTCAACCCATCCTTGACAGCCCCGGCCCTAGAGTTTTCCCCATCGCAACAACAGGTGCCGCCAAGCGGTGCCGATGCGGGAGAAATTCCTATGACCCTGACCGAAATCACCGGATGGCTGGGCGCCCTGGGCGCTCTGGCTGTGTTTGTCTACCTGGGATACGCCTTGCTGCGGCCCGAGCAGTTCTGAGGTGGCGCAGATGCAAGACCTGATCTTTATCGCCCTGAGCCTGGGCTGCTTCGGAGGCCTGCTGGCCTTCGTGGCGGCGCTGGGCCGGATTTGACTGCCTGAAAGGAGACCGCCATGTGGTTGACCTGGATGGAATTTGCACTGGTGCTGCTGGTGATGACGGCGCTGGCCGTGCCCATGGGGCAGTGGCTGGCACGCTGCTTCACGAGTGAGCACCATGCCTGGATCGAGCGGCTGAGCTTTCGCGCCCTGGGCGTGAGCCCGGCCGAGCGCATGGGCTGGCAGCGCTACGGGCTGGCGCTGCTGCTGTCCAACGGCGCCATGCTGCTGCTGGGCTATGCGCTGCTGCGCGTGCAGGGCTGGCTGCCGCTGAATGCGCTGGGCAATGCGGCGCAGACGCCGGACCTGGCCTTCAACACGGCCGCGTCCTTTGTGACCAATACCAACTGGCAGGCGTATTCGGGCGAGAGCAGCCTGTCCAACGCCACGCAGATGGTGGCCATCACCTTCATGATGTTCGCGGGCGCGACCACGGGCGTGGTCGCCGCGGCGGGCTTCATTCGCGGCCTGGCGCGCTCCAGTGCATCGGACCTGGGCAATTACTGGGTGGACTATGTGCGCGTGCTGTGGCGCGTGATGCTGCCGCTGAGTTTCGTGGTGGCCCTGGTCTATGTGTGGCAGGGCGTGCCGCAGGCACTGGATGGCCAGGTCTGGGCGACGACGCTGGAGGGCGCGCGCCAGCAGATCCTGCTGGGCCCTGTGGCCAGCCTGGAGAGCATCAAGCACATCGGCACGAACGGCGGCGGCTTCTTCGGCATGAACGCAGCCCATCCGTTCGAGAACCCCACGCCGCTGACCAATGCCATCCACATCCTTGGCATGCTGCTGATTCCCTCGGCCATGACCTATGCCTTCGGCTCCATGCTGCTGCGCCGCCGCCAGGGCTGGGTGCTGTTCGGCGCCTGCCTGGTGATGTTCGTGGGTTTTATCTCGCTGGTGTTCACGGCCGAGCAGGC
Source organism: Delftia sp. UME58 (assembly GCF_014170385.1). Taxonomy (NCBI): domain Bacteria; kingdom Pseudomonadati; phylum Pseudomonadota; class Betaproteobacteria; order Burkholderiales; family Comamonadaceae; genus Delftia; species Delftia sp. UME58. The sequence continues at coordinate 125,693 of NZ_LZZV01000097.1, read as the reverse complement.
CGGCAATCCGCTGCTCACGGCAGCAGGTGCCGACCAGCAGGTCAGCGCCACCCAGCCGGGCGGCAACATGGAGGGCAAGGAGCTGCGCTTCGGCATCGCCGACACGGCGCTGTTCGTGGCCACGACCACGGCCGCGACCACGGGATCGGTCAATGCCATGCATGACTCGCTGACGCCGATGGGCGGGCTGGTGCCGCTGGCGCAGATGATGCTCAACTGCGTGTTCGGCGGTGATGGCGTGGGCCTGATCAACCTGCTGCAGTACGCCATCCTCACGGTCTTCCTGGCCGGCATGATGATTGGCCGCACGCCCGAGTTCCTGGGCAAGAAGATCGAGGCGCGCGAGATCAAGCTGGTGATGCTGGCCGTGATGGCGCACCCCCTCTCCGTCCTGGGCTTCACGGCGCTGGCGGCGGTCTGGCCCGACACGCTGGCCAGCCTGTCCAACCGGGGGCCGCACGGCTTCTCGGAAGTGCTCTACGCCTATGCCTCGGGCACGGCCAACAACGGCTCCGCCTTTGCGGGCCTGAACGCGAACACGCCATTCTTCAACACCACCATCGGCCTGGCCATGCTGGCCGGCCGGTATCTGACGCTGCTGCCCATGCTGGCCCTGGCCGGCAGCCTGGCTGCCAAGCCCACCGTGCCTGCGGGCCCGGGCACCTTCCCGACGGCCACGCCGCTGTTCATGGGGCTGCTGGTCTTCGTGGTGGTCGTGGTCGGCGGGCTGACCTTCCTGCCTTCGCTGGCCCTGGGGCCCGTGGTCGAGCAGCTGCAGATGCTGTCAGGACAGGTCTACCCCTGAACCCCTGAGTCACCTGAGCCCGTTTTTTTCTTGGCCGCCGGTTCTGCCTTGGCAGGGCCGTGCGGCGGAGGTTTCGAGATGCAAGTTCAAACACATACTTCCGGCCCCTTGCCGGTGCTGCGCGCTGATGCGCAGGCCCAAGCGCAGGCCGCTCCTGGCGGGCTGCGCTCGCTGTTCGGCCCCAGCCTGCGGTCGGCGCTGTTCGTCGCCGTGGTCACGGGCCTGGCCTATCCGCTGGTCACCACGCTCGTGGCCCAGGCTGCGTTTCCCAAGACCGCCAATGGCAGCCTGGTCACGCGCCAGGGCTCGGTCGTGGGCTCGGCCCTGATCGGGCAGGAGTTCGCCTCGCCGCGCTATTTCCAGGGCCGGCCCAGCGCCACCACGGCGCCCGATCCCGACAAGGCCGACGCCACGGTGGCCGCGCCCTACAACGCTGCGCTGTCGGCTGCCACCAACCAGGGGCCGACCCATGCTGCGCTCAAGGAGTCCGTGGCGGCGCGCGTGGCCGCCTACCGCGAACTCAATGGCCTGGCTGCAGATGCCACGGTGCCTGTGGATGCCGTGACGGCCTCGGCCTCCGGCCTGGATCCGCACATCTCGGTGGCCAATGCCCAGCTGCAACTGCCGCGCGTGGCCCGCGAGCGCCAGCTGCCCGTGGCCAAGGTCCAGGAACTGCTGCGCCAGCAGGTGCAGCCGCGCGTGCTGGGCCTGCTGGGCGAGCCGCGCGTGAACGTGCTGCAGATGAACCTGGCGCTGGACGATCTCTCGGCCGCGACGCTGCAGCCTGCGGCAGTCCATGCCGCCAAGGAGTAAGCCATGTCGCGCAAAACTGCCTTGTCCCTGTTCGATCCTTCGCTGGTGCGCCAGGCGCTGGGTGACTCCATCCGCAAGCTGGCACCCAGCGCGCAATGGCGCAACCCGGTGATGTTCGTGGTCTACCTGGGCGCCATCTTCACCAGCCTGCTCTGGGCCCAGGCCCTGGCGGGCGAAGGCGAGGCGCCTGCGGGCTTCATCCTGGCGATTGCGCTTTGGCTGTGGTTCACCGTGCTGTTCGCCAACTTTGCGGAGGCGCTGGCCGAGGGGCGCAGCCGCGCCCAGGCCGCCAGCCTGCGCAGCATGAAGCGCAGCACCGTCGCCAAGAAGCTGGAGCAGGCCAACTACCAGAGCCGCTGGCATCCCGTGGGTGCCGAAGAACTGCGTTCGGGCATGTGGGTGCTGGTGGAGGCTGGCGACACCGTGCCGCTGGACGGCACCGTGATCGAGGGCGTGGCCTCGGTGGACGAGAGCGCCATCACCGGCGAATCGGCCCCCGTGATCCGCGAGGCCGGAGGCGACTTCTCGTCGGTCACGGGCGGCACGCGCGTGCTGTCGGACTGGCTGGTGGTGCAGATCACCGTCAATCCCGGCGAGTCCTTCCTCGACCGCATGATCTCCATGGTGGAGTCGGCCCGCCGCCACAAGACGCCCAACGAGCTGGCGCTGACCATTTTGCTGGTCGGGCTGACGCTGCTGTTCCTGCTGGTCATCGTCACGCTGCGGCCCTATTCGTCCTTTGCGGTGGAGCTGACGGGCAGCGGCCAGGTCGTGGGCCTGACGGTGCTGGTGGCCCTGCTGGTGTGCCTGATCCCGACCACCATCGGCGGCCTGCTGTCGGCCATCGGCGTGGCGGGCATGAGCCGCATGATGCAGGCCAACGTGATCGCCACCTCGGGCCGCGCCGTGGAGGCGGCCGGCGACGTGGACGTGCTGCTGCTGGACAAGACCGGCACCATCACGCTGGGCAACCGCCAGGCCAGCGAGTTCCTGCCCGCGCCCGGCGTGACGGCCGCGCAGCTGGTGGATGCGGCGCAGCTGGCCTCGCTGGCCGACGAGACGCCTGAAGGCCGCAGCGTGGTCGTGCTGGCCAAGGAGATGCATGGCCTGCGCGAGCGCGACCTGGCCACGCTGCATGCGGTCTTCGTGCCCTTCACGGCCCAGACGCGCATGAGCGGCGTGGACATGCCCCAGCCGGACGGCGCCACGCGCAGCCTGCGCAAGGGCGCGGCCGATGCCGTGCGCCGTCACGTCGAATCCCTGGGCGGCCAGTTCCCGCCCGCCATGCTCAAGGTGGTGGAGGATGTGTCGCGGCGCGGCAGCACGCCGCTGGTCGTGGCCGACGGTGCCCGCGTACTGGGCGTGATCGAGCTCAAGGACGTGGTCAAGCACGGCATACGCGAACGCTTTGCCGAGCTGCGCCGCATGGGCATCAAGACCGTGATGATCACGGGCGACAACCCGCTCACGGCGGCGGCCATTGCGGCCGAGGCCGGCGTGGACGACTACCTGGCCGAAGCCACGCCCGAGGACAAGCTGCGCCTGATCCGCGAACACCAGGCCGCAGGCCGCCTGGTGGCCATGACCGGCGACGGCACCAATGACGCGCCCGCACTGGCCCAGGCCGATGTGGCCGTGGCCATGAACAGCGGCACCCAGGCGGCCAAGGAAGCCGGCAACATGGTGGACCTGGACAGCAACCCGACCAAGCTCATCGAGGTCGTGGAGACCGGCAAGCAGATGCTGATGACGCGCGGCGCGCTGACCACCTTCAGCGTGGCCAACGACGTGGCCAAGTACTTCGCCATCATCCCGGCCGCCTTCGTGGGCACGTATCCGCAGCTGTCGGCGCTCAATGTCATGGGACTGGCCAGCCCGGGCTCGGCCATCCTGAGCGCCGTGATCTTCAACGCGCTGATCATCATCGTGCTGATTCCGCTGGCCTTGCGTGGCGTTCCCTACCACGCCATCGGCGCCTCGGCCCTGCTGCGGCGCAACCTGCTGGTCTACGGACTGGGGGGCCTGGTCGTTCCCTTCATCGGCATCAAGCTGATCGACATGCTGCTGGTGGCTCTGGGCCTGGCCTGATCTTTGGCGGCAAGCCTGCCCGGCCGGGCAGGCACCGCCTTGCTTTCTCTGTACAAAAAACCAAGATGAAATCCGTTTCTTCCATGACGACCGCTTGTGCCGTCCCCCGTTTCTTCCCCCGTGTTTCACTGGCTGCACTGTTGTCGCTGGCGGCCGCATCCTGCCATGCGCAGGCCGAGACCTCCCCCGTCAGCGCTGCCAGCGCCGCTGCCCAGGAATCGCCCGCACCCGCCTACGCGCTCACCGGCAGCGTGGCGCTGCTCAGCGACTACCGTTTCCGTGGCATCTCGCAAAGCTGGATGGGGCCGGCGCTGCAGGGCGGGCTGGAGCTGTCGCTGCCGCGCGGCGCCTACCTGGGCGTGTCCGGCTCCAGCGTGTCGCGGCACAGCTATCTGGACGGCCGCGCACTGGAGCTGGACCTGTACGGCGGCTGGCGCACCGAATTGCCGGCGGGCTGGACGGGTGACATCGGCCTGCTGCACTACAACTACCCCGGCGCGCGCGTGCCCCGCGGGGATGGCAGCGGCGGCGTGCGCTACGACACCACCGAGGCCTATCTGGGCGTCACCAACGGCGGCTTCAGCGCCAAATGGTCGCTGGCGCTCACGCCTTACTTCGGGCTGCGCGACAGCACGGCGGCCACGGCCTTTGCCGAGGCACTTCCCGGCAGCGGCAGCTCACGCGGCAGCAGTTATCTGGACCTGAACTACCAGCACCCGCTGGGCGACTGGGCCGTGCTGGGCCTGCATGCCGGCCACACGCAGGTGCGCAACTACAGCGCACTGTCGTATGCCGACTGGCGCGTCTCGCTGGCCCGCAGCTGGGGCCCATGGACGGCCACGCTGGCCTGGGCCGGCACCTCGGCCGACACGCGCTACTACCGCGCGGCCAACGCGGCGGGCCAGATGCAAAGCCTGGGGCGCAGCGGCTGGGTGCTGTCGCTGTCGGCGGCGTTCTAGGCGTCCTTCTGGTGTTTGAGCACGCCCTGGTGCTAGGCTGAGAACCATGCCCATTTCGCCCTCTGCCGACCCGGCTTCGCCCGGCCTGCCGCGCCCCGATCCCGACGCCCTGGTCGCGCGCCTGCGCCATGAGCAGGCGCAGGCGGGCAGGGGCAAGCTGCGCATCTACTTCGGATCGAATGCAGGCGTGGGCAAGACCTACGCCATGCTGGCCGCCGCCCAGCGCGAACGCCAGGGGGGCCGCGAGGTTCTGGTGGGACTCGTGGAAACCCATGGCCGCAAGGAAACGGCGCAGCAACTGCATGGCCTGGAGCAACTGCCGCTGCGCGAGCTGCCGCACCAGGGGCGGACGCTGCGCGAGTTCGACCTGGATGCGGCGCTCGCGCGGCGGCCGCGCGTGCTGCTGCTCGATGAGCTGGCGCACAGCAATGCGCCAGGCTCGCGCCATCCCAAGCGCTGGCAGGACGTGCAGGAACTGCTGGACGCGGGCATCGATGTCTGGACCACGATCAACGTGCAGCACCTGGAAAGCCTGAACGACGTGGTGGGCGGCATCGTGGGCATCACGGTGCGCGAGACCGTGCCCGACCAGGTCTTCGACGATGCCGACGAGGTCATCGTCGTCGATATCTCGCCCGACGAGCTGCTGCGCCGGTTGAAGGACGGCAAGGTCTACATGCTGGAGCAGGCCGAGCGGGCCTCGCGCAATTTCTTTCGCCGTGGCAACCTGCTGGCGCTGCGCGAACTGGCGCTGCGCCGCACGGCCGACCGCGTGGACGAGGACATGCGCGACTACCGGCGCGAGCGCTCCATAGGCACGGTCTGGCCTGCACGCGAGCGCCTGCTGGTGGCGGTGGCCGGCCGCGCAGGCGACGATGCGCTGGTGCGCCAGGTCGCGCGCATGGTGCGCCGGCTCGATGCGGACTGGATGGTGGTCTACGTGGACGCCCCCCAGCGCCAGCACCGCCCGCGCAGCGTGCAGGCCGCCGTGCTCAAGACCCTGGCCCTGGCCGCTCGCCTGGGCGCCGAGACGGCCACGCTGCCGGGCGCCGATGTGGCCGAGGCCCTGGTCGCCTTCGCGCGCGAGCGCAACGCCAGCCGCCTGGTGCTGGCCCAGCCGCCACGCCCGGCCTGGTCGCCCTGGCGCTGGTGGACGCGCAGCCTGCCCGACCGCATCACGCACCTGCATCCCGATATCGATGTGCTGGTGCTCTCCGGTGGCTCCAGCGCGGCCCGGACCGAGGCCCCTCCTGCCGCAACTTCCGCGCTGCTGCGGCGCGCACCGCTGCCGTGGAAGGGCTATGCCGGCGTCACCCTGGCTTGCCTGGCCGCCACGGTGTTGGCCGAGCAGCTGCTGCGCGTCTTCGACCCGGCCAACGTGGTCATGCTGTTCCTGCTCATCGTCGTGCTGTCTTCGCTGCGCTGGGGGCGGGGCCCCGGTGCCTGGGCCGCGTTGCTGTCGGTACTGTGCTTCGACTACTTCTTCGTGCCGCCGCGCGGCTCCTTCCATGTCAACGACACGCAGTACCTGTTCACCTTCGTGCTGATGCTGGGCGTGGCCCTGGTCTGCGGCCAGCTCATGGCGCGGCTGCGGCATGAGGCGCGCGTGGCGGCCGAGCGCGAGCGCCGCGCGGGCGCCCTGGCACGGCTGGCGCGCGACCTGTCGGGCGCGCTCACGCAGGAGCAGGTGGTGGAGATCGCGCTGCGCACGGTCTCGGGCGTGTTCGACGCCCAGGCCGGACTGCTGCTGCCCGATGCCGACGAGCGCCTGCGGCCCGCGGGCGGCGGCCCCTGCCCCATGGACGACAGCATTGCGCGTTGGGCCATGGACCACGGCCAGCAGGCCGGCCAGGGCACGGACACGCTGCCGGCCGCACCGGCCCGCTATGTGCCGCTGGCCGCACCCGTGCGCATGCGCGGCGTGCTGGTGCTGCAGCTGCGTGCGCCGCAGCGCCTGGAGGTGCCCGAGGAGCAGCGCCTGCTGGAGGCCTGCGCCAGCCAGGTGGCGCTGGCGCTGGAGCGCCAGCACTTCGTGGCCGTGGCCCAGCAGACCCAGATCGCCATGGAGGGCGAACGCATGCGCAACACCCTGCTGTCGGCCGTCTCGCACGACCTGCGCACCCCGCTGACCACCATCCTGGGCGCGGCCGAGGCCGCGCAGCGCCATGTGCCGCCGGGCGGCGCGGCCGACATGCTGGAGCAGGTCCGCATCCAGGCGCAGGCCATGCAGCGCCTGGTGGAGAACCTGCTGGACATGGCGCGCCTGCAGCAAGGCGGCGTGCACCTGCAGCGCGAATGGCTGCCGCTGGACGAAGTGGTCGGCAGCGCGCTGCGCCAGATGCGCGCGCGCCTGGGCCAGCATCCCGTGAGCACCGACGTGCCCGCCAGCCTGCCGCTGCTGCAGCTCGATGCCCTGCTCATGGAGCGCGTGCTGGTCAATCTGCTGGACAACGCCGCCAAGTACACGCCGGCCGGCACGCCGCTGGCCATCAGTGCGCGCGTGCAGGATGGCGAACTGCTGCTGTCCGTGCGCGACGGCGGGCCGGGCCTGCCGTCCCACCTGCCGGTGGAGACGCTGTTCGAGCCCTTCACGCGCGGCACGGCCGAGTCCACCGTCTCGGGCATAGGCCTGGGCCTCGCACTGGTGCGCAGCATTGTCGAGGCGCATGGCGGGCGCATCGAGGCTGCCGCCGCGCGGCCCGGCCCAGGCACCGTCTTCACGCTGCGCTTTCCCGTGCCCGAGCAGCCTGCGCTGGATTAGAGTCCCGCCATGCACGAAAGCCTCCCATGAGCACGCCTGTCAACCGCATCCTGATGATCGAGGACGACCCCGGCATCCGCCGCTTCGTGCGCCTGGTGCTGGAAGACGAAGGCTGGCAGGTCTTCGAGGCAGACAGCGCGCGCCGGGGCCTGATCGAGGCGGCGAGCCGCCAGCCCGACCTGGTCATCCTCGACCTGGGCCTGCCGGATGCCGACGGCAAGCAGGTTCTCACCGAGCTGCGCGGATGGTCCTCCGTGCCCGTGCTCGTGCTTTCCGCGCGCGAGCGCGAGGACGAGAAGGTGGCCGCATTGGATGCCGGCGCCGACGACTACCTGGTCAAGCCCTTCGGCGTGCCCGAGCTGCTGGCCCGGCTGCGCGTGATGCTGCGGCGGCGTCAGCAGCTGGGGCCCGCGGGCGGCGCAGGCGCCTCCAGCCAGGTGCACTTCGGCCCGGTGCAGGTGGACCTGGCCACGCATGAGGTGCGGCGCGCGGGGCAGCCGGTGCACCTCACGCCCATCGAATTCCGCCTGCTGGCGGCCCTGATCGCCGCCCAGGGCCGGGTGCTCACCCACCGCCAGCTGCTGCTGCAGGTCTGGGGCCCCGAGTACCTGGGCCGTGCCCATTACCTGCGCGTGCACATGGCCAATCTGCGCCAGAAGATCGAGGACGAGCCGGCCCAGCCGCGCCACCTGGTGACCGAGCTGCAGGTGGGCTACCGGCTTGTGGGGCTGGGCGGTGAGGCATCCCCGGGATCGGTATAATCAGCGCCTCTCCGAGGAGCGTTGCAGCGGCCCCCACACATCAGGCGTGGTCGCGAGGCTCGGAGTCATACCTGCAACGACGCTCGCCCACGCTTTCTGTGCGGTGAGCTTTTTTTCGTCTCCCGCAGAACGTGGTTTTTCATTCATCTTTTGGAGAAAACCATGAACGCTGCTGTTCGTCCCGTTTCCGCCGACACGGCCATCGCTGACATTTCCCTTGCCGCCTGGGGCCGCAAGGAAATCCTGATCGCCGAAACCGAAATGCCCGGCCTGATGGCCACGCGCGAGGAATTCGCCGCTGCCCAGCCCCTCAAGGGCGCGCGCATCACCGGCTCGCTGCACATGACCATCCAGACGGCCGTGCTGATCGAGACGCTCAAGGCCCTGGGCGCCGAAGTGCGCTGGGCGTCGTGCAACATCTTCTCGACGCAGGACCATGCCGCCGCCGCCATCGCCGCCACGGGCACGCCCGTGTTCGCCATCAAGGGTGAATCGCTGGCCGACTACTGGGACTACACCCACCGCATCTTTGAATTCGGCGCCGCCGGCACCGAAGGCGAAGGCCCGAACATGATCCTGGACGACGGCGGCGACGCCACCATGCTGCTGCACCTGGGCATGCGCGCCGAAAAGGACCTGTCCGTGCTGGACAACCCCGCCTCCGAAGAAGAGAAGATCGCCTTCGCCGCCATCCGCGCCAAGCTGGCCCAGGACCCCACCTGGTACACGCGCAAGAGCGCCCACATCATCGGCGTGACCGAAGAGACCACGACCGGCGTGCACCGCCTCAACGAGATGTCGGCCAAGGGCACGCTGAAGTTCCGTGCCATCAACGTCAACGACTCGGTCACCAAGAGCAAGTTCGACAACCTCTACGGCTGCCGCGAATCTCTGGTGGACGGCATCAAGCGCGCCACCGACGTGATGATCGCCGGCAAGGTTGCCGTGGTGGCCGGCTACGGCGACGTGGGCAAGGGCTGCGCCCAGGCGCTGCGCGCGCTGTCGGCCCAGGTGTGGGTCACCGAGATCGATCCCATCAACGCCCTGCAGGCGGCCATGGAAGGCTACAAGGTCGTGACCATGGAGTGGGCAGCCGACAAGGCCGACATCTTCGTGACCACCACCGGCAACCGCGACATCATCCGCCACGAGCACATGGTGGCCATGAAGAACGAAGCCATCGTCTGCAACATCGGCCACTTCGACAACGAGATCGACGTCGCCTCCATCGAGCAGTACCAGTGGGAAGAAATCAAGCCCCAGGTGGACCACATCACCTTCCCTGACGGCAAGAAGATCATCCTGCTGGCCAAGGGCCGCCTGGTGAACCTGGGCTGCGCCACCGGCCACCCCAGCTTCGTGATGAGCGCCTCGTTCGCCAACCAGACCATCGCCCAGATCGAGCTGTTCACCAAGCCCGATGCCTACGAGGTCGGCAAGGTCTACGTGCTGCCCAAGATCCTGGACGAGAAGGTCGCCCGCCTGCACCTGAAGAAGGTCGGCGCCATGCTGACCGAACTGACGGACGGCCAGGCTGCCTATATCGGCGTGAGCAAGCAGGGTCCCTACAAGCCCGAAACTTATCGCTACTAAGCACCCCCTGAGCGGCTTGCGCCGCTTCCCCCTCTCTACTTGCTTCGCAAGGGAGGGGGACGACACCCTCGCGGCGGGGCGGCCCTTGCTCGGTGTCCCTGAGTTGGGCCCTGCCAGTTGTGGGGTGCGACGCCGCTTGGCGTCATTGGTTTAGAGATTTCCTGGGAACGACGCTATGCGCGCAGATGTATTTTTGGTGGAAGCCGGCCATGCGGCCACGCGCTCGCAGGCGCAGCGGCTGATTGCGGGTGGCGTGCAATGGCGCATGACGCCGCTGACGCCTTGGAAGAAGGTTGCCAAGAACGGCGACGAGATTCCTGCGGGGGCCGAGCTGCAGTTGCTGGACGGGGCCGAGGCCCGGTTCATCTCGCGCGGCGGGCTGAAGCTGGAAGGCGCGCTGGCGGCCACCAAGCTGTCGGTGCAGGGCCTGCGCTGCCTGGACGTGGGCCAGAGCACGGGCGGCTTCACCGACTGCCTGCTGCAGGCGGGCGCCGCCCAGGTCATCGGCGTGGATGTGGGCCATGGCCAGTTGCATGACCGGCTGCGCTCGGATGTGCGCGTGATCTGCGTCGAGGGCGTCAATGCCCGCGCGGTGACGGCCGAGGGCCTGCAGGAGTCCTGCGAGGAAGTGCTGTCCGAACGCTGGGAAGAAGATCCCGACGACAACGACACCCAGCCCGTGGCGCCCTATGCCTGGATGCGCAACGGCGGTCTGGTCGATGAAGACTACGACGACAGCGACGACGCCAAGGAAAAAGAGATCGAGGCCTTCAAGGCCGAGCGCGCGGCCAAGGGCAAGGCCCGGGAAGAAGGCACGGTGGCCACGCAGCGCCGCCGCCGCGCGGAGTTTGCCGACGTGGACATCACGCCGCAGTTCGACTTCGTCACGGGCGATCTGTCCTTCATCTCGCTGACCCTGGTGCTGCCGGCCGTCACGCGCCTGCTCAAGCCGCATGGCCAGCTGCTGATGCTGGTCAAGCCGCAGTTCGAACTGCAGCCGGGCCAGGTCGGCAAGGGCGGCATCGTGCGCGATGCGGCCCTGTTCACCGAGGTGGAGCAGCGCATCCGCACCTGCCTGGGCGAGCTGGGCCTGGAGGTCAAGGGCTGGATGGAGTCGGCCATCGAAGGCGGTGACGGCAACCGCGAATTCTTCGTGCATGCCCAGCAGGCGGCCGTGGTGAAGGAGCCTGCACAGCCTGAAACGCAGGACGACGACGAGCCCCGTTCGGCCGTGAAGGCCGCGCCTAAGCCGGCCGCGCCCAAGCGCGTGTCCCGCACCGTGCTGCGCGAGCAGCGCAACGAGCGTGTGATCGACACCAGCACCGAGTTCGGCGTGCCCGGACCGGGGCGCGCCAAGCTGCGCAAACGCAACGAATGAAACACTGAGCAGTGAGTCTTACATGAGCTTTCCGATCAGCTTCGAATTCTTCCCGACCAAGACGCCCGAAGGCGCGGCCAAGCATGTGCAGGTGCGCAAGAACCTCTATGCGCGCAAGCCCCAGTTCTGCTCCGTCACCTATGGCGCGGGCGGCTCCACACAGGCCGGCACCTTCAACATGGTGCGTGACATCCAGAGCGAAGGCGTCAGCGCAGCATCGCATTTCTCCTGCGTGGGCGCCACGCACGACAAGGTGCGTGCCGAGCTGCAGGAGCTCAAGGCCATGGGCGTGCGCCGCATCGTCGCGCTGCGCGGCGACCTGCCCAGCGGCTACGGCCTGGGCGGTGAATTCCAGTACGCCAGCGACCTCGTGGAATTCATCCGCCGCGAGTTCGGCGACTGGTTCCACATCGAGGTGGCAGCCTATCCCGAGGTCCATCCGCAGGCGAAATCCCCACATTCCGATCTGGAAGCGTTTGCGGCTAAAGTGCGCGCTGGCGCGGATTCCGCGATCACCCAATATTTCTACAATGCCGACGCCTACTGCCGTTTCGTTGATGCGGCGCGCGGCATGGGGCTTGATGCACCGGTTGTTCCCGGCATCATGCCCATCACCAGCTCTACGCAGCTGATGCGCTTCTCGGACGCCTGCGGCGCCGAGATCCCGCGCTGGATCCGCCTGCGTCTGCAGGCTTACGGAGATGACACGGCGTCCATTCGCGCCTTCGGCCTCGATGTCGTGTCCCGTCTATGCGAGCAGTTGCGCAGCCAGGGCGCTCCCGGGCTGCACTTCTATACGATGAACCAGAGCGTCGCCACGCTGGAAATCTGCGATCGATTGGGCCTTTGAGCGCGCAGCCACTGCGCCGGCCCCGGGCGGCCCTCTAGAACTTGGGAACGGTCAGGCGTTCCCTGGAGGTTTTTGCCCATGGATCGTAATTTTCGACGCCCGCATTGGCGCTGGCTGGCCATGTGTGCCATCACCGCCACCCTGGCTGGCTGCGCACCGGCTCCCGTGGCCGAAACCGATGCCGAGTCCGGTGCCTTGATGGCGGGTGCGGCAGGGGCCGCAACCGTGGCCGAGGGCCAGACGCCAGCGGCCGTGCCCTCGGCCGGCAAGCGCGGTGGCCGCACTTCGCGGGCCGCGCAGCCGGCCAGCAAATCCTCGGATGCCAAGCCCTCCGAGCCGGCCTCGCCCGAAGACAGTGCCGAGGCGCCCTCCAATCCCGACTTCGCCCTTGTGCCGTCGCGCGACAGCGACCAGCAAGGCCTGGCATCCTGGTACGGCCCGGGCCTGCATGGCAGGCTGACGGCCAGCGGCGAGCGTTTCGACAAGGAAGAACTGACGGCTGCGCACCGCAGCTTCGCCTTCGGCAGCCGTGTCTGCGTGCGCAGCGCCGCGACAGGCAGGACGGTGGTGGTGCGCATCAATGACCGAGGCCCGTTCGCTCCCGGCCGCGTGATCGACCTGAGCCAGGCTGCTGCGCAGGAGCTGGGCATGGTCGGCCTGGGCATCAAGCCCGTGGAGCTGTGGCAGCTCGACGAAGGCGAGGAAGAGTGCCCCGAAACCCTGGTCACGGCCAGGAAGGCCGAGTCCCTCAAGAAGACGCAGCAGGCCAAGGCACAGGCACAAACACAGGCGCGGACCCAGGTTCAGGCAAAGGCCCCGGTCCGGCCGCGCGTGCAGGCCAAGGCACCCGCGCCCAGGCCCAATGCACGCACGGCCGTGGCCAGCCGTGCCGCCCCTGCCGCCAAGCCGGTGGCGAAGGCCGCTGCGCCTGCCGCAGCCTCGGCCACGGCAGTGGCCTCTGCCGCATCGAGCTCGCGCTGAGCCGCGTTCAGCCGCCGGATTCGAGCGTGAAGGCCGCGTTCTCGTCCTGACCGAGCAGCTTGACCAGCTGCGGCATGGCCGGCTTGAGCTGTTCCTTGAGATTGAACGGCGGATTGATCAGGAACATGCCGCTGGCCGGCAGGCCGCCGCGCTCCGAGGTCTTGTTGCTCTTGACCGTGAGCTCCACGTGCAGCCAGCTCTTGCCGGCCTTGGTGGTCATGGTCTTCAGGCGGCGCGGCAGATCGTGCGCCTCGGGGCGCGGGATGATCGGATACCAGACCGCATAGGTGCCTGTGGCAAAGCGCTTGAGACTGTCGGCCGCCATGTCCAGCACCTTGGCGTAGTCGCTCTTGAGCTCGTAGCTGGGGTCGCACAGCACCAGGGCGCGGCGCGACGGTGGCGGCAGGAATTTCTTGATGCCCTCGAAGCCGTCCTCATGCAGCACGGCCACCTGGCGGCCCGCTTCGAGCTGGGCAATGTTGCCCGCCAGCGAGCGCATGTCGGTGGGGTGCAGCTCGAAGACCTTGAGCTTGTCGCGCTCCTGCACGCGCAGCAGGGACTGGATGATGAAGGGCGAGCCCGGGTAGTTGCGCAGCTGCGCGCCCTGGTTGAAGGAGCGCACCGTGGCCAGGTAGGCCTGCAGCACCGGGGCCAGCTCGGCCTCCTTGGCCTGGGCCAGGCGCAGGATGCCGTCGGCGGACTCGCCGCTCTTGTTGGCGTAGTCGCCGTCCAGTCGGTACAGGCCGGCGCCGGCGTGCGTGTCCAGCACCGTGAGGGCGGCATCCTTCTGGAGGAGGTATTGCAGGGTGGCGATCAGCACGGTGTGCTTGAGCACATCGGCATGGTTGCCTGCATGGAAGGCGTGGCGGTAACTGAACATAGGCGTATGGTAACCAGCCGCGCTGCCGGGTGGTTGTCCGTGGCGGCTGAAGGATGGGGGCCGGCGCTGAAGCCAGGGCGGCGCAAGGGGGATGGCGAAGGCCTGCCGTTTTTGTATAATGGAGGGCTTCGCAGCGATTTTAGGGTCCCGCGGCGAAGTTTACATCCCCGCCTAAGAGGCTTCCTTTTTGAAGAAGCGCCGACCGCGGAAAAGGACCCGCCAAACCTTTCTTGAAAGAGAAAACTCATGTCTACATTCAGCGCAAAGCCCGCTGAGGTGCAACACGAGTGGTTTGTGATTGACGCCACCGATAAGGTGCTCGGACGTGTCGCCAGCGAAGTGGCACTCCGTCTGCGCGGCAAGCACAAAGCCATTTACACACCTCACGTTGACACCGGCGACTTCATCGTCATCATCAACGCCTCCAAGCTCAAGGTCACCGGCACCAAGAACCTGGACAAGGTGTACTACCGCCACTCTGGTTTCCCCGGCGGCATCACTGCCACCAACTTCCGCGACATGCAGGCCAAGTTCCCCGGCCGCGCTCTGGAAAAGGCCGTCAAGGGCATGCTGCCCAAGGGTCCCCTGGGCTACGCAATGATCAAGAAGCTCAAGGTGTACGGCGGTGCTGAGCATCCCCACACCGCCCAGCAGCCCAAGGCTCTGGAAATCTAAGGAGACCTAGATGATTGGTGATTGGAACAATGGCACCGGCCGTCGCAAATCCAGCGTCGCGCGCGTGTTCCTGAAGAAGGGCTCCGGCAAGATTACCGTGAATGGCAAGGACATTCAGGAATACTTCGGCCGCGAAACCTCGATCATGATCGCAAAGCAGCCCCTGGCTCTGACGAGCAACCTGGAAGCTTTCGACATTCAAGTGAACGTCCACGGTGGTGGTGAATCCGGCCAGGCCGGCGCTACCCGCCACGGCATCACCCGCGCCCTGATCGACTATGACGCAGCGCTCAAGCCCGTCCTGAGCCAAGCCGGCTTCGTGACGCGTGACGCTCGTGAAGTCGAACGTAAGAAGGTCGGCCTGCGCTCCGCACGCCGCGCCAAGCAGTTCTCCAAGCGTTAATCCGCTGGCACTGCAGGAAAGTCCCCCGGGGCTTTCCCCAGAAAAAAAACCGCCTTTGCCGGCGGTTTTTTTCTGGGCGATGCAAACCCTTCGCATTCACCTTCGCCGTCGGTGGCCAATGCCCCCACTTGCACTGTCGTCAAGCCGGCGGCCCCGGGAATTCCCGAGCCCTTTGCTGTACCATTCGGGCCAATTGAGAACTTCGGAGTATCCCCATGAGCGCCGTCGCAGAAATCACCGAAACCACCACCGCCGAAATGCCCACCCCGATCGTCTTCACCGACAGCGCAGCTGCCAAGGTGGCCGATCTGATCGCCGAGGAAGGCAACCCCGACCTGAAGCTGCGCGTGTTCGTGCAGGGTGGCGGATGCTCGGGCTTCCAGTACGGCTTCACCTTCGACGAGATCACCAACGACGACGACACGACCATGACCAAGAATGGCGTGTCGCTGCTGATCGACGCCATGAGCTACCAGTACCTGGTGGGTGCCGAGATCGACTACAAGGAAGACCTGCAGGGCGCGCAGTTCGTGATCAAGAACCCCAACGCCTCCACCACCTGCGGCTGCGGATCGAGCTTCTCGGTATAAGCCTTGTCGGCCGCGCTGCAGTGGGGCCCGCAGCAGCCCGCCGCACAACACGCCACCAACCGCCGCGCAGCAATGCGCAGGCGGTTTTTTAACGCCTGCGCCCTTCCTGCCTTGCCATGATTCCTGAAGACAAAGGCGCTTCCGCCTCCACCACATCCTCCTCGCGTTCGGTGCTGCTGTGGCTTGTGGCCATCGGCTTTTTCATGCAGACGCTGGACGGCACCATCGTCAACACCGCGCTGCCCACCATGGCCGAGGCCCTGGGCGAGAGCCCGCTGCGCATGCAGTCGGTCATCGTCGCCTACTCGCTGACCATGGCCATGCTCATCCCGGCCTCGGGCTGGATGGCCGACCGCTTCGGCACGCGGCGTGTCTACCTGTGGGCGATTGCGCTGTTCGTGCTGGGCTCGGTGATGTGCGCGATTGCGCCCAACCTGCAGCTGATGGTGGCCGCGCGCGTGCTGCAGGGCATGGGCGGGGCGCTGCTCATGCCCGTGGGGCGGCTGGCCGTGCTGCGCGCCTTTCCGCGCGAGCAGTTCCTCAAGGCCATGAGCTTCGTGGCCATTCCCGGCCTGGTCGGGCCGCTGATCGGCCCCACGCTGGGTGGCTGGATGGTGGAGTACGTGAGCTGGCACTGGATCTTCCTGGTCAACGTGCCCGTGGGCCTGATCGGCCTGGCCGCCACGCTGCGCTTCATGCCGGTGGGAGACCGCTTTGCCGTCAAGCGCTTCGACGGCGTGGGCTATGCGCTGCTGGCCTTTGGCATGGTGGCCGTGTCGCTGGCGCTGGACAGCATGTCGGGCAAGGGCATCCACGGCGCCATGGTCTTCGTGCTGCTGATCTTCGGCCTGGCCAGCCTGGCCGCCTACTGGCTGCACGCGCTGCGCCGGCCCGACCCGCTGTTCGCCCCCGAGCTGTTCGCCGTGCGCAGCCTGCGCGTGGGCCTGCTGGGCAACCTGTTCTCGCGCCTGGGCAGCTCCTGCATGCCCTTCCTGATCCCGCTGGTGCTGCAGGTCTGCCTGGGTTTCTCTCCGCTGCAGGCCGGCATGATGATGCTGCCCACGGTGCTGGCCAGCATGGCCATGAAGCGCCAGACCACCACGCTCATCCAGCGCATCGGCTACCGACGCGTGCTCATGGGCAACACCCTGGTGCTGTCGCTGATGATCGCCAGCTTCGGCACGGTCTCCACGGCGCTGCCGCTGTGGGTGGTCATCGTCCAGCTGCTGATCTTCGGCGCCACCAACTCCATGCAGTTCACGGCCATGAACACCGTCACGCTCAAGGACCTCGATGCCGGCAACGCCAGCAGCGGCAACAGCCTGCTGTCCATGGTGCAGATGCTGGCCATGGGCATGGGCGTGGCCGCCGCAGGTGCGGTGCTGGCCGGTTTCAGCGAATGGTTCGGCGGCGACACGCCGCAGCACACCCTCAATGCCTTCCGCGCCACCTTCGTCTGCATGGGCGCGGTGACGCTGGCCTCGACCATGATCTTCTCGCAGCTGGGCGACGATGAGGATGTGCGGCCCAAGCCTTTGGTGCCGGCCGAGCACGAGTGAGGGCTGTGCATAGCTTTTGAACCCTGAACCGCTGCAATCCACACTTTTGTTGCGGGTTTACCCTTGTTTTTGGCAAGGATATATGGCAGCCCGCATAGGAAATATCGAGGCCGTCTTATGCGTTCGGGCGGGGCTGGACTTAATCTCGGGTACATCCGCAGGACTTACGCAAGCAGGAACGCAAACACGCCATCGCCACAGGGCCAGCGGCTTTCTTCCTCGGAATTTGCGTAAGTCGTGATCCGAACAGTCCACGCACCAGCAGTTGCCCCACGAGCATGAGCCAGAGCCCCAGTTCCCAACCCATCCGCTTCTATCACCGCGGCCAGATCGTCGAGGTACAGGGGCCGCATCCCACGCGCTCGGTGCTGGACTGGCTGCGCGGCGACGCGCGCTGCACCGGCACCAAGGAGGGCTGCAACGAAGGTGACTGCGGCGCCTGCACCGTGGTCATCGCCGAGCTGGCCGAAGACGGCGCGCCCGACGCGGTGGGCGGCCTGCAGCTGCAGACGGTCAATGCCTGCATCCAGTTCCTGCCCACGTTGCACGGCAAGGCGCTGTTCACGGTGGAGGACGTCAAGGGCCAGTGCGCCGGCAAGCAGGGCTGTGCCACCGGCAAGCCCGCAGGCGGTGCCGAGCTGCACCCCGTGCAGCAGGCGCTGGTGGACTGTCACGGCTCGCAGTGCGGCTTTTGCACGCCGGGCTTCGTGATGTCGCTGTGGTCGGCCTATGAGCACCACCAGCAGGCCGGCACGCGACCCTCGCGCCAGCAGCTGGCCGACGAGCTGTCGGGCAATCTGTGCCGCTGCACGGGCTACCGTCCCATCCTGGATGCAGGCCAGCGCATGTTCGACCTGCCCGCCACGCGCATGGCCACCGAACCCGTGGTGCAGGCACTGCAGGGCCTGCGCGCGCAGGATGCCGGCTTGGACTACGCCGCGCCCAACGCTGCCCAGGGCGGCCGTGTGGACAGCTTCCACGCTCCGCGCACGCTGGACGAACTCGCCGCCGTATGCGAGGCCAAGCCCCGCGCGCGGCTGCTGGCAGGCTCCACCGATGTGGGGCTGTGGGTGACCAAGCAGTTCCGCGACCTGGGCGACATCGTCTATGTGGGCGACGTGGCCGAGATGAAGCGCGTCGAGGAGCGCCACGGCGCGGGCAGCCTGGACGGCGGCGAGCTGTACATAGGCGCCGGTGCCTCGCTGGAGTCGGCCTGGTCGGCGCTGTCGCAGCGCTTCGAGGGGCTGACCGATGTGTGGCTGCGCTTTGCCTCCGTGCCCATCCGCCATGCAGGCACCATGGGCGGCAACGTGGCAAATGGCTCGCCCATTGGCGACTCCCCGCCCGTGCTGATGGCGCTGGACGCGCAGATCGAGCTGCGCAAGGGCGCGCGCGTGCGCCGCATGCCGCTGCATGACTTCTACCTGGACTACATGAAGAACCAGCTGGAACCGGGCGAGTTCGTGCAGGCCCTGGCCGTGCCGCTGGACGCTGCACGGCGCCAGACCCGGGCCTACAAGATCAGCAAGCGCTTCGACTGCGACATCTCGGCGCTGTGCGCGGGGCTGGCCATCGAGCTGGACGGCGAGGTGGTGAAGTCCGCCCGCCTGGCCTTTGGCGGCATGGCTGCCGTGGTCAGGCGTGCGGCCCTGGCGGAGGCGGCCATCGTGGGCCAGCCCTGGGACCAGGCCGCAGTGAAGGCCGCCCAGGCCGCGCTGGCCCAGGACTTCAAGCCCATGTCCGACATGCGCGCCAGCGCCGACTACCGGCTCAAGGTGGCGCAGAACCTGCTGCAGCGCCTGTGGCTGGAGACACGTCCGCAGCAGCCGCTGCCGCTGCAGGCCACCAGCGTCTGGAGCGTGATGCCCCACGCAGTGCACCAAGGAGCCTGAAATGAACCGCCCCATCGATCCCTCCCTGCTGCATTCGTCCGAGGCCTTTGCGCATTACCTGAAGAACACCGCCTTCCGCGTGGACGAGCGTGCCGAGGCCGGCGCCCACACCCAGGGCCAGCGCGTGGGCATCAGCCGCCCGCATGAGTCGGCCCATCTGCATGTGGCCGGCGAAGCCGCCTACATCGACGACCTGCCCGAGCTGGACGGCACGCTGCACTGTGCGCTGGGCCTGTCGCCCGTGGCCAATGGCCGGCTCAATGCGCTCAGGCTGGATGCCATCCGCGCCATGCCCGGCGTGGTGGCCGTGCTCACGGGCGAGGACATTCCCGGCGTCAACGACTGCGGCTCCATCATCCACGACGACCCCATCCTGTGCAGCGGCGAAATCCGCTACCTGGGCCAGCCGCTGTTCGCGGTGATCGCCGAAAGCCGCGAGGCTGCGCGCCTGGCTGCGGCCCAGGCCAAGGCGGCGGCCGACATCGCGGCCGAGCCGCCCGTGCTCACGCCCCAGCAGGCGCATGAGCTGGGCCAGTACGTGCTGCCGCCCATGCACCTGGCGCGCAGCACGAACGAAGGCGGCGCGCGCCGCGCCATGGACGAGGCGCCGCACCGCCTGAAGTCATCGTTCTACGTGGGCGGCCAGGAGCAGTTCTACCTGGAAGGCCAGATCAGCTACGCCATTCCCAAGGAGGACGGCGCCGTCCACCTGTACTGCTCCACCCAGCACCCCAGCGAGATGCAGCACCTGGTGGCCCATGCGCTGGGCGTGGCCTCGCACGCCGTGCATGTGGAGTGCCGCCGCATGGGCGGCGGCTTCGGCGGCAAGGAGTCGCAGTCGGCCCTGTTCGCCTGCGTGGCCTCGGTGGCCGCGACGCGGCTGCGCCGCCCCGTCAAGCTGCGCCTGGACCGCGATGACGACTTCATGATCACGGGCCGCCGCCACTGCTTCTGGTACGAGTACGAGGTGGGCTACGACGACGAGGGTCGCATCCTCGGCGCCGAGATCTCCATGGTCTCGCGCGCCGGCCACTCGGCCGACCTGTCCGGCCCCGTGATGACGCGTGCGCTGTGCCACTTCGACAACACGTACTGGCTGCCCGATGTGTCCATGCACGGCTACTCCGGCAAGACCAATACGCAGAGCAATACGGCGTTCCGCGGCTTCGGCGGCCCGCAGGGCGCGATCGCCATCGAGAACATCATGGAGACGGTGGCGCGCGAGCTGGGGCGCGATGCGCTCGATGTGCGCCGCGCCAACTTCTACGGCAAGACCGAGCGCAACGTCACGCCCTACAGCCAGGTCGTGACCGACAACGTGATCCACGAGCTGGTGGCCGAGCTGGAGACCTGCAGCGACTACCGCGCGCGCCGCGATGCCATCGCCGAATTCAACGCGGCCAGCCCCGTGCTCAAGCGCGGCCTGTCGCTGACGCCGCTGAAGTTCGGCATCTCCTTCAACGTCAAGCACTTCAACCAGGCCGGCGCCCTGGTCCATGTCTACAACGACGGCTCCATCCTCGTGAACCATGGCGGCACCGAGATGGGCCAGGGCCTGAACACCAAGGTGGCCCAGGTCGTGGCGCACGAGCTGGGCGTGGGCTTCGGGCGCGTGCGCGTCACGGCCACCGACACCACCAAGGTGGCCAACACCTCGGCCACGGCGGCATCGACGGGGGCCGACCTCAACGGCAAGGCCGCTCAGGACGCGGCGCGCCAGATCCGCGAACGCCTGGCCGCCTGCGCCGCCGAGCGCCATGGCGGCCGCGCGGAGGACGTGCGCTTCGCCAACGACCAGGTCCACGTCAACGGCAAGGTACTGGATTTCAAGGCCGTGGTGGGCGAGGCCTACATCGAGCGCGTGCAGCTGTGGTCCGACGGCTTCTATGCCACGCCCGGCCTATCGTGGAACAAGGACACCATGCAGGGCCGTCCCTTCTTCTACTACGCCTACGGCGCGGCCGTGAGCGAGGTGGTGGTGGACACGCTGACCGGCGAGTTCAAGCTGCTGCGCGCCGACGTGCTGCACGACGTGGGCCGCTCGCTGAACCCGGCCGTGGACGTGGGCCAGGTCGAGGGCGCCTTCATCCAGGGCATGGGCTGGCTGACCACGGAAGAGCTGGTCTGGCACCCGCAAAGCGGCAAGCTCACCACGCACGCCCCGAGCACCTACAAGATCCCGACGGCCAACGACTGCCCGCCCGTGTTCAACGTGCGGTTGTTCGAGGGCGACAACTTCGAGGACTCCATCCACCGCAGCAAGGCCGTGGGCGAGCCGCCGCTGCTGCTGCCGTTCTCGGTGTTCTTCGCCATCCGCGATGCCGTCTCGGCCGCGGGCGGGCACCGCAGCAACCCGCCGCTGCAATCGCCGGCCACGCCGGAATCCATCCTGCGCGCCATCGAGGCCGTGCAGGCCGCCGGGAGCTGAGCGGACCGGCGCCGCCCCCCATTCCTTGAATCCGCGCGCAGCGATGCGCGCCACCAGGTCCATGGCCGCCCGGCAGGGTGCCATGCCTTGTGCCGGCCTGGACAGCCGGTGCTCAACCCTGGGCGCTTTCACAACCGTTGCGCCCCGCATGCGAAAACAACACGGAGACAATGCGATGAACTGGATGGAACGGGTGTTCAAGCTCAGTGAGCACGGCACCAATGTAAGAACCGAGCTGGTCGCGGGCCTGACGACCTTTCTGACGATGGCCTACATCATCTTCGTCAATCCCTCGATCCTGGGGGATGCGGGGATGCCCAAGGGGGCCGTCTTCGTGGCCACCTGCCTGATCGCGGCGCTGGGCACGACCATCATGGCGCTGTACGCCAACTATCCCATCGCGCTGGCGCCGGGCATGGGCCTGAACGCCTATTTCGCCTACGTGGTGGTGCTGCACATGGGCTTCACATGGCAGGCCGCGCTGGGCGCGGTCTTCGTCTCCGGCTGCCTGTTCCTGCTGGTGACGCTGTTCGGCCTGCGGGAGCTGATCATCAAGGGCATACCGCAGTCCATACGCATAGCGATCACCGTGGGCATCGGCCTGTTCCTGGCGCTGATCGCGCTCAAGAGCGCAGGCATCGTGGCCGCATCGCCGGCCACCTTCGTGACCCTGGGCGACCTGCACAAGCCCGAAGTCATCCTGGCCTCGCTGGGCTTTCTGATCATCGTGGTGCTGGACCGCCTGAAGGTGCCGGGCGCCATCCTGATCGGCATCGTCGCGGTCACCGTGGCCTCGTTCTTCTTCGCAGGCAACGAGTTCCACGGCGTGTTCTCGGCGCCGCCCTCCATTGCGCCCACCTTCCTGCAGCTGGACATCAAGTCCGCGCTGACCGGCGGCATCCTCAACGTGGTGCTGGTGTTCTTCCTGGTCGAGCTGTTCGATGCCACGGGCACGCTGATGGGCGTGGCCAAGCGCGCGGGCCTGCTGGTGCCCAGCCGCATGGGCCGCTTCAACCGTTCGCTGCTGGCCGACAGCGGCGCCATCTTCGCAGGCTCGCTGCTGGGCACCTCCAGCACCACGGCCTACGTGGAAAGCGCGGCCGGTGTGCAGGCGGGCGGCCGCACGGGCCTGACGGCGCTGACCGTGGCCGTGCTCTTCCTGTGCTGCCTGTTCCTGTCGCCGCTGGCCGGCGTGGTGCCCGGCTACGCCACGGCGCCCGCGCTGTTCTTCGTGGCCTGCCTGATGCTCAAGGAGCTGACCGAGATCGAATGGGGCGAGACCACCGAGGCCATCCCTGCTGCCGTCACGGCCCTGCTCATGCCTTTCACCTACTCGGTGGCCAATGGCCTGGCCTTCGGCTTCATCACCTATGCCGTGCTCAAGCTGTTCACGGGCCGCGCCAAGGAAGTGCACTGGATGGTGTGGCTGATCGGCGGCGTCTTCCTCTTCAAGTTCGTCTATATAGGCGGATAGCACCCCCTGAGGCGCTTACGCGCCTTCCCCCGTATGCACGGCGCCCTCTCTCGCTTCGCGGGAGGGGGACGACGCCCTCGCCGCGAGGCGGCTCTTGCTCGGCGTCCCTGCTTTTGGGCCGCGCCAGTTTCATAGGCTTTGGGCTCAGGCAAGATGTTTGGTGGGCCCATGCTTGGCGGATGCCTTGCATGGTTTTTTTATGCGGGGTGGATGGCGCCCAGGATGCGCGGGCCGCGTGCGCCCGTTACGGCGGGAAGGTTGCCCGGCAAACCCAGCAGGGCCTGGCGCGCCAGCCAGGCGAAGGCGGCGGCCTCCACCTGCTGAGGCGGCAGGCCGCGCGCGGCCGTGGTGTCCACGGCCACGCCTGGCAGCAAGGCGGCGATGCGCTGCATCAGTTGCGTGTTGAAGGCGCCGCCGCCGCAGACCAGCAGCTCGCCACCGCCACGCCCGAAGCGCTGCACGGCACCGGCGCAGGCGCGGGCCGTGAATTCGGTGAGCGTGGCCTGCACGTCGGCAGGGCGGGCATCGGCGGCGCTGGTTGCAGTGGCGGAAAGATGGCCGGCCAGCCAGTCCACGTGGAACAGGTCGCGCCCCGTGCTCTTGGGCGGCTGCTGCTGCAGGAAAGGCTCGGCCAGCAGGCGGTCGAGCAGGGCGGGCAGCACCTGGCCCGTGGCCGCCCACTGGCCGCCGTCGTCATAGGGCTGGCCGGTGTGGGTCTGGCACCATCCGTCCATCAGCGCATTGCCGGGGCCGCAGTCGAAGCCCAGCACCGTGCCATCGCCCGCCAGCACGCTGAGGTTGGCGATGCCGCCGATGTTGAGCACCAGCACCGTCTCGCCGGGCCGGCCGAACACGCCCTGGTGGAAGGCGGGCACCAGCGGCGCGCCCTGGCCGCCAGCGGCCACATCGCGGCTGCGCAGGTCGGCCACCACGGCAACGCCGCTGAGCTCGGCCAGCAGGGCCGGGCTGTTGAGCTGCAGCGTGTAGCCCGTGCCGTCGAACATCTGCGGCCGGTGGCGCACGGTCTGGCCGTGGGCGCCAATGGCGGCGATCTGCGCGGGCGCCAGGCCCGTGGCCTGCAGCAGTTCCCGCACCACCTCGGCATAGCTGCGCGCCAGCGCATTGGCCGCCAGCGCCGCGCGGTGCAGCTCGTCGCGACCATCGGGGGTGTTGAGGGCCAGCAGCTCGGCGCGCAGCGCGGCGTCGAACCCCCGGCTGGCATGCCACCGCACCTGCGTGCCTTCGGCAAAGTCCACAAGCACGCCGTCCACCCCGTCAAGCGAGGTGCCGGACATCAGGCCTATGCAGTAGCGGTGGGCGATGGGGGAGGGGATGGGCTGGTTCATGCCGGCAATGGTAGCCCTGCGGCCTGGGGCCCGCGATCACAAAAGGATGCGCCTGAAACAACAAAGGCTGCCAGGGCAGCCTTTGCGGGATGGGAGCGCGGTGGCTCAGCGTTCGCTGGCCAGGGCCAGTGCTTCGTTCGATGCCTGCAGCTCGATGCGCATCTGCGAGGCCATCTTGTCGAAGGCGGCGCGGCCGGCCTTGGAGACGGGGCGGGCGGCATCGGTGGCCTGGACGATGGTCATGGGATCGCGGTGCTCGCCGTTGACGCGGAACTCGAAGTGCAGGTGCGGGCCGGTGGCCCAGCCCGTGGAGCCCACATTGCCGATGATGTCGCCCTGCTCCACGCGCTGGCCGCGCGTGACGCCGATGTGGCTCAGGTGGGCGTAGACCGTGGTGTGGTTGTTGGCGTGGTCCACGAAGATCACGTTGCCATAGCCGTTCTGCACGCCCGCGAAGGAGACGGTGCCGTCTCCCACGGTACGCACCTTGGTGCCCGTGGCAGCGGCGAAGTCCGTGCCCAGGTGGGCGCGCCAGGTCTTGTGGATGGGGTGCATGCGCATGGCAAAGCCGCTGCTGATGCGCGAGAACTCCACGGGCGAGGTCAGGTAGGCCTGGCGGCGGCTCTTGCCGTCCATGGTGTAGTAGTCGCCCTTGGCCTTGCCTTCGTCCTGGAACCACAGCGCCTGCACGACCTTGCCGTTGTTGTGGAATTCGGCGCTGAGCACGCGGCCTGCGCGCAGCGGCTCGCCATCGGCTTCCAGCGATTCGTAGACCACGGAGAAGCGGTCGCCCTTGCGCAGGCTGCGGCGGAAGTCCACGTCGCCCTGGAAGATGTCGGCCATCTGCATGGCCACGGCATCGGGGATGGAGGCCGCGTCGGTGGCGGCGAACAGCGAGCTGCGGATGATGCCGCCGGCCAGGCGCGGCGAGGCCGTCAGCTTGCCCGTCTCGATGCGGGTGCTCAGTTCATTGTTCCTGCGCTCGACCACGAGGCGGCGGAAGCTGCCGTCCTCGTCGGGCGCCCAGCGCACGGTCAGCTGCGACAGCTGGTGGTCGGGCGTGGTCTCGGCCGTCACCAGGCGGCCGGCGCGGCCCAGCACATGCTGGCGAACCTGGTCGTTGCCGCGCATGAAGGCGGCGGCGGCCGGATCGGCCACGCCCAGGCGCTGGAGCAGGGTTTCGGCCGTGTCGCTGCCGCGCGTGTATTCGGAACGGTACAGGGACATGCCCTGCACGCTGTCGGTCAGCTCGGTCAGGGTCTGGCCCTCTGCCAGCGATTCCACGGGCGTGGAGAGCATGCGCACCGGCAGGTCGGCCGGATCGGGTCCCAGGTTGGCCACGGCGAAGGCGCCGCCGCCGCCCGTGAGCAAGATGGCTGCCAGTGCCGCGGTGACACGCTTGGGGTGTTGCTGGATCACGGAGGTCAGCCGCGCAACAAGAGCACCGCTGGCATGGTTCAAGCCATATTTCACAACATCAGATCCTTGGGTTGCGCGCATCCGGCCCTGCGGGGGCCGGACAGCATCGCAGCGGCGGGATACGCTCTCCAGACGGGCAACAAGTCCGCGCTCTGCGGTGCGGATAGGTGGGCGTCTAGAATTCGCCGCAGCGGGAAAATCCCCGGAGTATACCGACGCAGTCCTACGCGGCCTGGCGAAAAACCCTTATGAATCAATCTGCTGTTACAACATACCCGGTCACCGACGGTGTAAGCCAAGCGCTTGAAACCACCCTGCGCGGCGTGGATGAGCTGCTGCCCCAGGCGGACTGGGTGCAAAAGCTGGCCCGTTCCGAGGCCACCGGCGTGCCGCTGCGCATCAAGCTGGGCCTGGACCCGACGGCGCCCGACATCCACCTGGGCCACACCGTGGTGCTCAACAAGATGCGCCAGCTGCAGGACCTGGGCCACCAGGTGATCTTCCTGATCGGCGACTTCACCACCCTGATCGGCGACCCTTCGGGCCGCAACAGCACGCGCCCGCCGCTGACGGCCGAGCAGATCAAGGTCAACGCCGAGACCTACTACACCCAGGCCGCCAAGGTGCTGGACCCCGCCCGCACCGAGGTGCGCTACAACAGCGAGTGGTGCGACAAGCTGGGCGCGCGCGGCATGATCGAGCTGTCGGCCAAGTACACCGTGGCCCGCATGATGGAGCGCAACGACTTCCACCAGCGCTTCAC
This sequence comes from Delftia sp. UME58, assembly GCF_014170385.1. NCBI lineage: Bacteria > Pseudomonadati > Pseudomonadota > Betaproteobacteria > Burkholderiales > Comamonadaceae > Delftia > Delftia sp. UME58. The sequence goes on along the minus strand of NZ_LZZV01000097.1, from coordinate 99,275 downwards.
CGAGGGCAGCTCCATCAGCCTGCACGAGTTCCTCTACCCGCTGCTGCAGGGCTATGACTCGGTGGCGCTGCGCGCCGACCTGGAGATGGGCGGCACGGACCAGAAGTTCAACCTGCTCATGGGCCGCCACCTGCAGCAGGAATATGGGCAGGACACGCAGTGCGTGCTCACCATGCCGCTGCTGGTGGGCCTGGACGGCGAGCACAAGATGTCCAAGTCCAAGAACAACTACATCGGCATCACCGAGGACGCCAACACCATGTTCGCCAAGGTGCTGAGCATCTCGGACACGCTGATGTGGAACTGGTACACCCTGCTGTCGTTCAAGAGCCTGGCCGAGATCGCCGCGCTCAAGGCCGAGGTGGAAGGCGGGCGCAATCCCAAGGACGCCAAGGTGCTGCTGGCCAAGGAGATCACGGCGCGCTTTCACAGCGCGGCGCTGGCCGATGCGGCCGAGCAGGATTTCAACAACCGCAGCAAGGGCGGCATTCCCGACCAGATCGACGAGGTCAGCCTGTCGGGCGCGCCGCTGGGCATCGGTGCCCTGCTCAAGCAGGCCAACCTGGCGCCCTCGACCAGCGAGGCCAACCGCCTGATCGACGGCGGCGGCGTGCGCGTGGACGGCACGGCCATCAGCGACCGGGGCCTCAAGCTCGAAGCCGGCACCTATGTGGTGCAGGTGGGCAAGCGCAAGTTTGCACGCGTGACGCTGGGCTGAGGCCCGCACCGGGCCATGCGCCCGGCTGCACAGTCATGCCGGGGGCGACTCGACGGTTTCGCGCGTGACCTCGGCCTGCTCCTGCAGCCACCGGCAGAAGGCGGCCACCTCGGGACGCGCGGCGCTGCGCGGGCCCACGATCAGCCAGTAGGCCAGCGGCGATTCCAGCCGGTGCGCGGGCAGCACCTCGACCAGGTCGCCAGCCGCCAGCGCATCGGCCACCAGCGGCAGCCGCGCAATCGCCAGGCCCTGTCCGGCCAGGGCGGCCTGCACGATCTGGTGGGCGTAGTTGAAGTACAGCCAGCGCGGCGGCTGCAGCTGGTCGCAGCCCTGCACGCCGAACCAGCGCTGCCAGCCCAGCCATTCCAGCTGGGGCATGCGGTGGGCGTCGCCGGTCTCGATCAGCGTGTAGCGCGCGGCATCGGCTGGCGTCCTGAGCGGCGGGCCGCCGGCCAGCAGGCGCGGGCTGGCCACCACAGCCAGTTGCTCGCCGAACAGGCGCTGCGCCTGGGGCCAGCCATCGCCCGCGCGGCCGTAGCGCAGGGCCAGGTCCACGTCGGTGGTGTCCAGGTCCATCACGGTGTCGCTGGTGTCGATGCGGATGTCGATATCGGGCCAGGCGCGCTGGAAGGACTCCAGGCGCGGGATCAGCCACATGGCGGCAAAGCTGGCCCAGGTGGTGATGGCCACGCTCTTGCGGCCCACGGTCTGGCGGATCTGGCGCACCGAGGCGTCGATCTGCTCCAGCGCGGGCGCCACCGAGCGCAGCAGCTGGGCGCCGGCCCCCGTCAGCTCCACGGCGCGCGTGTGGCGCAGGAACAGCGGCACGCCGACTTCATCCTCCAGCGACTGGATCTGGCGGCTCACGGCCGACTGCGTCAGCGACAGCTCGTCGGCTGCCGCGCGGAAATTCAGGTGCCGGGCCACGGCCAGGAAGGCACGCAGATGGCCGGCTCCGATGGCGCGTGTGCGCAGCAGGGGAACGGGTGCAGTGGTGGCATGGGGCATGGCGCCGCCAGCATACGTCAATCGTGTGACCGGCCGCAGCCCTTGGCGGGCAGATAATCGGCGGCGTTGCCGGCACAGGTTCTGGCGTTTTGGATGAATCACCTATGACAGCACCTCTGGATCTCGTCATCATGGCCGCGGGCAAGGGCACGCGCATGAAAAGCCGCCTTCCCAAAGTCCTGCAGCGCCTGGCGGGGCGCCCGTTGCTGGGCCATGTGCTGTCCACGGCGGCGCAGCTGGATGCGCGCTCGGCCGTGGTGGTCACGGGCCACGGCGCGGACCAGGTGGAGCCCGCCATGGCGGCGGCCTGCCAGGGCGGCTCCATGGCGCTGAAGTTCGTGCGCCAGGAGCCGCAGCTGGGCACGGGCCACGCGGTGCAGCAGGCCGTGCCCGCGCTGGCGGGCGATGGCATGGTCATCGTGCTCTCGGGCGATGTGCCGCTGACGCAGGCCGACACCCTGCGCGCCCTGGTCGATGCGGCCGATGGCCGGCGGCTGGCGCTGCTGACCGTGCGCCTGCCCGATCCCACGGGCTACGGCCGCATCGTGCGCGGCGAAGACGGCACGGTGCAGCGCATCGTCGAGCAAAAGGATGCCAATGACGCCCAGCGCGCCATCCAGGAAATCTACAGCGGCATCATGGCCGTGCCGGCCCGCCACCTGGCCGGCTGGCTGGCCCGCCTGACCAATGACAACGCCCAGGGCGAGTACTACCTGACCGACGTGGTCGCCATGGCCGTGGCCGACGGCGTGCCCGTGGTCGCGCACTGCATTGCCGACCCGGTGCAGGTGGCGGGCGTCAACAGCCCGCTGCAACTGGCCGAGCTGGAGCGCGCCCACCAGGGCGCCCAGGCCCGCGCGCTGATGGAGCAGGGCGTGCGCCTGGCCGACCCCGCGCGCTTTGACCTGCGCGACGACCCGCGCACCGGCCGCGCGGCACGCCTGGTCTGCGGGCAGGATGTGGAGATCGACGTGGGCTGCATCTTCGGCGGCCATGTGGAGATTGGAGAAGGCGCGCGCATCGGCGCCTATTGCAGCATTGCCAACGCCACGATTGCGGCGGGCGCCGTCATCCATCCGTACACCCATGTCGATGGCGAGAAGGCCGGCGTCAGCGTGGGCGAGGGCGCCCTGGTGGGCCCCTTTGCACGCCTGCGCCCCGGCGCGCAGCTGGGCCGCGAGGTCCACATCGGCAACTTCGTCGAGGTCAAGAACTCCGTGCTGGCCGATGGCGCCAAGGCCAACCACCTGGCCTACCTGGGCGATGCCACGGTGGGCGAGCGCGTCAACTACGGCGCCGGCTCCATCACGGCCAACTACGACGGCGTGAACAAGCACCGCACGGTGATCGAGGCCGACGTGCACATCGGCAGCAACTGCGTGCTGGTGGCTCCCGTCACCATTGGCGCGGGCGGCACGGTGGGCGGCGGCTCCACGGTCACCAAGAGCACCGAGCCCGGCGTGCTCACGGTATCGCGGGGCAGGCAGGTGAGCATCACCAGCTGGAAGCGCCCGGTCAAGCTGCCCAAGTCCTGAGACTTCCGAGACACGTGGGCTCGAGGGCCCGCATCGCCGGCGGGTCCCGTACGGGGTACGCCGATTTGCCGAATCTCCTGACCCTGTCCATGCCATGACGGAACCTTTCGCACCCCATCCGCCCCCCGACCCCGCTGCGGATCTGCAGGGGCCTCCCCGCACCTTGCAGGATGCGCTGGAGCGCCTGGCCCAGCGCGAGCAGGAGCTGCAGGCCCTGCGCGCCGCCCAGCAGGAATGGCTGCATGCGGTGTCGCACGACCTGCGCGCGCCGCTGCGCCATGTGCTGTCCTTCGGCCCCCTGGTCGATGAGCTGCTGTCGCAGGCCGCGCCTTCGCCGCAGGAGCTGCAGGAGGCGCGCGGCTTCCTGCAGACCATGGACCAGTCGGCGCGCCGCATGGGCGGCATGCTCGACGGCCTGCTGGCCCTGTCGCGCGCCGCGCGCACGCCCATGCAGTGGCAGCCCGTCGCCTTGCAGGAGCTGCTGGAGCAGGCGCGCACGGCGGTGCTCGCGCAGCCGCGCTGGGCTGCCTGCGGCGCGGCGTCGCGGCTGCAATGGAGCCTGCCGCAGCAAAGTCCCGCCGTGCGTGCCGACGCGGCCCTGCTGCGCCAGGTGCTGGAGGCGCTGCTGGACAACGCCGTCAAGTTCACCCGGCCCGTGGACCAGCCGCGCATTGCCATCGATGTGGAGCGCCATGCCGACGGCGGCATCACGCTCAGCGTGACGGACAACGGCGTGGGGTTCGACCCCTCGCGTGCGGGAGCGCTGTTCGGCATCTTCCAGCGCATGCACCGCGAATCCGAGTTCCCCGGCCTGGGCACGGGCCTGGCCCTGGTGCGCGGCGTGATGCGCCGCCACGGCGGCGAGGCCACCATCCGCGCCACGCCCGCGGGCGGCTGCAGCGTCTGCCTGAACTGGCCCGGCGGCGAAGTGCGGCGCGCCGATCGCGGGCTCTGAGACCGCCTGCCGCTGGAGCCTGCCCTCAGATCAGCGTGTCGTCCGGCTCGGGCTGGTGCGTGGGGCGGGAGTCCCTGGTGTCCGGGCCCGTGTCGGAGCCTGTATCGGGGTCTGTGTCCGAGCCTGTTCCCGCTCGGGCAGGCGCGCTGCCGGCCATCAGCGGCGCGGCGGGGATCACCTGGTCGCGCCCGGCATCCTTGGCGCTGTAGAGCGCGCTGTCGGCCGCATTGATCCAGTCCTTGACCGACAGAAAGCTCGGGTCCGCCGCCGCCACGCCAATGCTGGCGCTCACGCGCAGCTGGGGATGCTCGCGCACGCGCAACTGGCTCAACTGGTTGCGTATGCGCAGCGCCACCGCATAGGCGTCGTCCAGCTGGGTGTGCATGCACAGCACGGCGAACTCGTCACCGCCATAGCGGCCCGCCGCGTCGTGCGAGCGCAGGCAGTGCCGGATGGTCAGGCCTATGGCCTGCAGCACTTCGTCGCCCACGGTGTGGCCGAAGCTGTCGTTGATGCGCTTGAAGTGGTCTATGTCCACGATCAGCAGGCAGGCCGAGGCCTGCGTCTGCCGGTAGTCGCGCAGCGCGGCGCGGGCCTTTTGCCACCAGTAGTCCCGGCTGTACAGCGTGGTCAGCGGGTCGATGCGGCTGAGCACCTGCAGCTTCACGTTCTGGCGCGCCAGCTTGCGCACCAGCTGGCGCGTGGACCAGCTGGAGAACACGCTGTGCAGCAGGAGCAGGGGCAGCATGCTCAGCTGCACGGCCAGGCTGGCCTCCCAGTCGGGCACGGGCCGCAGCAGCAGGGCCACCAGCGCGGCGGCCAGCAAGGTGGCCACCAGCGATTGCAGCCAGCCGTCGCGCGTGGCCGTGTGGTTGCGGTCGGCAATGCTGATGGCCAGCAGCGCAATGCTGGGCAATGCGCAGAAATGCATCACCGGAATCCAGCTGCCGATGATCAGCGCGTCTATCTGCAGATTGGCGTGTTCGGCGCGGTGGCTGTCACGGCTGTGGCGGGCGTGCAAAAAGGCGATGTGCGGCCAGACCAGGGCGCTCACCAGCACAAAGCCCCAGACCGCCGTGCTGGCGCCCATCTCGGTCATGGCCGTGCCCACGACGAGGCCGCCCAATGCCATGCTGGAGACGCGCAAGGGGTAGGTTCGGCGATGGATGCGCTGGCGCAAGGACATGGCGGTGCGAGCCGAGTGCGCGCCGATTGCCTAGCGCGTCAGAAAGTGTTGTTGCATCAATTTGTATCATTGTCCCCGTGCGTGCGCAACGCCTTAAAGTTTAACGTTGCCCAAAGTTGGCGTTCGGGACACATTGCAGGCCTCTTGTCCTACGCGGCCCCGATGCAGCGTAGCTTTCTGATGAGCACAAATACTCACAAAATCAAGGCTCCTGGCCTCATTCGGCGGCTGTTCCGGGATTTGCGGATGGCAGCGGCATGGCGGTGGAAAACTTGGCGCGCTTGACGCTGAAAAAACTCTTGACATTGCGCACGTTGGCGTCGCCCGTGAATAGCGCGCGGCTCAATTCCAGGTAGGCGGGCATGTCGGGCGCGGCCACCACGAGGATGAAATCAGGCCCGGCCGACACGCGCCAGCACTGCTGCACGGCGTCCAGCGCCACGGCGCGGCGCTCGAAGCTGTCCAGCGAATCACTGTCCTGGCGGTCCAGCGAGACTTCCACAATGGCCTGCAGCCCGTGGCCCAGGGCGGCGGCCAGGCGTTGCGGCTGCAGGATGGCCACCTGCCGCTCGATCAGCCCGGTCTCCTGCAACCGCCGCACGCGGCGCAGGCAGGTGGGCGGCGACAGCTGCAGCAGCGCGGCCAGGGCCTGGTTGCTGCGGCTGCAGTCTTCTTGCAGCAGCTGCAGCAGCTGCAGGTCTGTAGCGTCCAGTTGCATGGAATTTTGGTTCATTTAATTGTTCTGATTGAAATAATATTTCTTGACTGCTTGATGGTGAAATATTAGTTCAATAGATAAGGAAATCTGGCGAGAAATTTCTTTTCAACCTGCGTAGCATCCGTCGTCATCTCGAAACAAGGAGCTTGTCCATGTGTGGCATCGTCGCAGCGGTTTCCTTCCGCGATATCGTCCCCGTTCTCGTCCAGGGCCTGCAGCGCCTGGAATATCGCGGCTATGACTCCTGCGGCGTGGCCGTGCAGGCGCTGGACGCCCAGGGCGTGCACAGCCAGGGCCTGCAACGCGCCCGTTCCACGGCGCGCGTGGCCGAACTCATGGCCCAGGTGCAGCAGGACAAGGTCATCGGCCACACCGGCATTGCCCATACCCGCTGGGCCACGCATGGCGAGCCGGCCGTGCGCAACGCCCATCCGCATTTCAGCCACGGCCCTGGTGTCTCTCCCGTGGCCGACGCCGACCAGCCGGCCCGCGTGGCCCTGGTGCACAACGGCATCATCGAAAACTACGAAGCCCTGCGCGCCGAGCTGCAGTCCAAGGGCTATGTCTTCGCCAGCCAGACCGATACCGAGGTCATCGCCCACCTGGTGGACAGCCTCTACGGCGGTGATCTGTTCGATGCCGTCCAGGCCGCCACGCAGCGGCTGCATGGTGCCTTCGCCATCGCCGTCATGCACAAGGACGAGCCGCAGCGCGTGGTCGGCTCGCGCGCGGGCTCGCCGCTGATCCTGGGCGTGGGCCAGGAGGGCGCCGAGCATTTCCTGGCCAGCGATGCCATGGCCCTGGCCGGCGTGACCGACCAGATCGTCTACCTGGAAGAGGGCGACATCGTGGATCTGCAGCCCGGCCGCTACTGGCTGGTGGGCAAGGGCGGCGAGCGCCTGGCGCCCGAGCAGCGCCCCGTGCGCACCGTGCACGCCCACAGCGGCGCGGCCGAGCTGGGCCCCTACCGCCACTACATGCAAAAGGAAATCTTCGAGCAGCCGCGCGCAATTGCCGACACGCTGGAAGGTGTGCAGGCCATCGTGCCCGAGCTGTTCGACGGCGTGGCCTCGGACGGCAAGGCCGGCTCTTCGGCCTGGCGCGTGTTCAAGGAAATCGACCGCGTGCTCATCCTGGCCTGCGGCACCAGCTACTACAGCGGCTGCACGGCCAAGTACTGGATCGAATCGCTGGCCGGCCTGCCCTGCAGCGTGGAAGTGGCCAGCGAATACCGCTACCGCACCAGCGTTCCCCATCCCAAGACCCTGGTCGTCACCATCAGCCAGTCGGGCGAGACCGCCGACACCCTGGCCGCGCTGCGCCACGCCCAGGGCCTGGGCATGAAGCACACGCTGACCGTCTGCAACGTGGCCACCAGCGCCATGGTGCGCGAGTGCGAGCTGGCCTACATCACACGCGCCGGAGTGGAGATCGGCGTGGCCTCCACCAAGGCCTTCACCACCCAGCTGGCGGGCCTGTTCCTGCTGACCCTGGCCCTGGCCCAGTCCCAAGGGCGGCTGAGCGAGGAAAGGGAGCAGCAGTACCTGGCCGCCATGCGCCACCTGCCCGTGGCCCTGCAGTCCGTGCTGGCGCTGGAGCCCCAGGTCATCAGCTGGTCCGAGGACTTTGCCAAGCGCGAGAATGCGCTCTTCCTGGGCCGTGGCATCCACTACCCGATTGCGCTGGAAGGCGCGCTCAAGCTCAAGGAAATCAGCTACATCCACGCCGAGGCCTATCCGGCGGGCGAGCTCAAGCACGGCCCGCTGGCCCTGGTGGACAGCGCCATGCCCGTGGTCACGGTGGCGCCCAATGACGAGCTGCTGGAAAAGCTCAAGAGCAACATGCAGGAAGTGCGCGCGCGCGGCGGCGTGCTCTACGTGCTGGCCGATGCCAAGACCAACATCGAAAGCAGCGAAGGCATGCACGTCATCCGCATGCCCGAGAACTACGGCGCGCTCAGCCCCATCCTGCACGTGGTCCCGCTGCAGCTGCTGGCCTACCACACGGCCTGCGCGCGCGGCACCGACGTGGACAAGCCGCGCAACCTGGCCAAGAGCGTGACGGTGGAGTGAGGCAGAGGGTAGGGGGCAGCAGGGCGCAGGTCGTGACCTGCCCTGTTCCTTCTTTGCCCCTGTGCGAAATGTCCGTCGGACACCCGGCGGCCGGCCTACCTGCGGTATGGAAACATGGGGCTGCGCACGCTCTGGCCGGTCCTACGGCTGAGCCGCATGTCTGGTCCCACACTGGTTACCAGCGCAGTGCATATCTGCGCTGCAGTCGGGCGCTTCGTTTGACGCGCCTCTTTGGCCACCATGTGAAGGAGATACCCATGGCTCAGCAAAACGACCAGCAACAGCAGCAGCAAAACAACCCGCAGCAGCAGAACCCGAACCAGAAAAACCCGGGACAGCAGCAGCAGGACAACCCCCAGCACAAGCAACCTGGCCAGAACCAGCCAGGCCAGCAGCAGCCCAATCAGCCCCGCTGACGGGCTGGGCGGCGTTCCGTTTGACGTGAGGATGGAACCATGAAACAGCTTCTTCCCACGAGAGGCCCGCAGCATCCGGTCCATGTTCCCATGCAGATGGGGCAACCCATCACGGACAGGAACTACAGCCAGATGCAGTGCAAGGCGAACGTCCGCCAACAAGGGCAGCCTTTGCGCCAGCCACAGCAACGCTGATTGATCGCAGCCAGCGCTGGTGCAATGCTCCCTGGAACCGGCCGCCTTCGGGCGGCTTTTCCGTGTCGAGGGCCTACCTCTGGCCGGGATCGCCGCAGGGCCACCGGCTCAGGCCGTGGCACCCTTGGAGCGGCCACGTTGTCGCCGGCAACTCACGCCGGAGGGCGGCCAACCGGTGCTGAGCCAGCGTTCGCACCTGAGGACGCCCAGCTACCAGTTCCGCCAGGCCGGGTTGCGCACCTTGGCTGAAAGGCTCGCATGCTTGAAGGAGCCAGCCAGCCTCAGTACTTGAACCTGGCACTCACCATCAGCGTGCGCGGGCTGCCGAAGCTGATCAGCTGCGCGTTCGGCGTGGTGCCCTGGACGTAGTCCTTGTCCAGCAGGTTCTTGATGGCCAGGCTCAGGCCCCATGACTTCGCTTCATACCCCAGGTTCAGGTCGAGCAGGGTGTACTTGGCAAGGTTGACGAAGGCCGTGCCGCGCTGCGCCGTGCGCGCGCCCTGCATGCGCAGGCCCGCGCCCATGTTCCAGCCCAGGCGGTCGGGTTTGAAGTAGTACTGCGTGAAGACGGAGCCCGCGTTCTTGGGCACATGGTTGATGCGCTTGCCGATTTCGCTGGCCGTCAGGCTTTGGGAGGTCCGGGCCGAGGGGATGTGGCTGTAGGCGGCCGAGACATTCCATTGCCGCGTCAGCGAGGCGGCGACTTCCGCCTCGAAGCCCTTGGTGGTCTGCTCGCCGGTCTGGACGGCGTAGCCCAGGGTGGCGTCGTTCTCGGTGACGTTCTTGCGCCGCAGGTCATACACCGCCAGATAGCCTTGCACGCGCCGGTCCAGGGCCTGGAATTTCACGCCCAGCTCGGTCTGCTTGCCCTCTTCGGGATTGAGCAGCGTGCCGTTGATGCCGGCATCCGTCACGGGCATGAAGGAGGTGGAGTAGCTGACGTAGGGGGCCAGGAATTCGCTGGCCTGGTACATCAGCGAGGCACTGCCCGTGAAGGCGGTGTTGCTGTTGCTGACGGAGCCGCCGGCCAGCCTGTCCTGGATTTCCACGCGCGTCCAGTCATGGCGGCCATTCAGGCCGACGATCCATTTCTCGTCGATCTTGATGGTGTTGCGCAGGTACAGGCCCACGTACTGGCTGTAGGTCAGGTTGTGCGAGGGCTTGCCCTCCTTGATGGAGGTGACGCCATAGACCGGGTTGTCGGCGTTGAAGGGGTTGATGTTGTCCACACGCTGGTAGTAGTCGCTGCGCTCTCGCATCATGTCGATGCCGGCGGTCAGCTCGTAGTCCACGCGATCAAACTTGAAGTTGCGCTGCAGGTAGTTGTCCAGGGCGATGTTGACGTCCTGCTTGTCCTGGTAGTTGATCTGGCGCGCGACCAGGGGGAACCTGGCATTGGCCGCCGCAAAGACCGAGTTGCTCAGGCTGCTGCCCTTGGTGAGAGCAAGGTTCTGGCGGAACACCCATTCGTTGTCGAAGTAGTGCGCGTAGTTGGCTCCCAGGCGGTAGGAGTCCACCTCGTAGCTGCGGTCGGGCTCGCCTATGAAGACATTGCGCCCGTACTTTTCGTAGTTCTGCGGAATGCCCTGGTTGCGGATGTAGTTGCGGTGCTGGTAGCTGGCGATGACGGACAGTTCGTTCCTGCCGTCCAGGTCGAAGTTGTACGAGCCCGCCAGGTATTGGTTCTTGAAGTAGACGTAGTCCGTGGGATCGTTCTGGTCGGACGCGCGGCCCACGATGCGGAAGGCGCCCTTGCGGCTTGCGTCGGGCGAGTAGTTCAGGTCGAAGTTCGCCTCCTTCAATCCATGGCTGCCCACGCTGATGCCGGCACGCGAGAACGACTCGGCCTGCGGGCGCTTGGTGGTCAGGTTGACCAGGCCGCCCGGCAGGGCCAGGCCGAAGCCCACCGAGGTGGGGCCCTTGACCACTTCGATGGAGCCGATGCCGAAGATGTCCTCGGAGCGCAGCACATTGGTGGAGGTCTGCGCCCGCAGGCCGTCCACATAGGTTTGCGCGCTGGAGATCTGGCCGCGGATGATGAAGTCATCCCAGCCGCGCCGGCCGTACGAGCCGGACGCCACGCCGGCCACGCTCTCCAGCGCCTCGGCCACGGACCTGACCTGTTTTTCCTCGATCTGCCGCTGGGTGACCACGCTGATGGACTGCGCGGTCTCGAACAGCGGCGCATCGGAACGCAGCACGCCCGTGGTTTTGCGGGCGACGAAGTTGTCTTCGTTGTTCTGCTGCTTCTCGGCCTGGATCTGCACGGTTTCCAGTTGCGTGGACGGTGCGTCGGCGGCCTGGGAGAAGGCCATCACGGGGATGGCAGCCAGGGCAAGGCACAGGCAGGAACGGGGCATGCCGGCAATGGGGGGGAGGGTGTGTAAGGAGGAAGGCATGCGCAATGGCCAGTCAATAGAGGAAAAAAGCGTTCGGCGGGGCGTTCGGCGAGGCGATAAGCGGCGGAGATAAGTTCATGGAGGTAATGCGTGGTGCGCGGCATCGCATGCGGCTGCGGGCCGGGACAGACACAGAAAAAGGAAAGACCGGGGGCGGGGCTGGCGCCCGCTCAGAACTCGACCGTGGCGCGCAGCAGCACCTGGCGCGCGTCGCCCATCGAGATGAAGTAGGTGTTGGCGCTCGACGGGTAGTAGGTGCGGTCGAACAGGTTCTTCACGTTGAGCTGAAAGCGCGTCCTGTAGCCGTTGATCCGCGTGTCATACGTGGCAAAGGCATGGGCCACGGTATAGCCCGGCAGCCAGAAGGAGTTGGCCGAGTCGCCGGGCCGCCTGCCCACGTACTGCAGGCCGCCGCCCACGCGCAGCCGGCCCTCGTCCAGCACACCGCCCAGGACCTGGCCGAAGTCGTACACGGCCGACAGCGAGGCCGTCTGCCGCGCCACGTTCCACAGCTGGTTGCCCTGGTAGAGCGGGTCCTGCGTGGTCTTGGCATCCACATAGGCAAAGGCCGCGATGGCGCTCCAGTGGCGGCCCAGCTCGCCGGCCACATCCACCTCCAGCCCGCGCGATCGCGCCGCGCCCGAGGTGCGCCAGTCGGTCAGCTTGGTGGCGTCGTTGAACTGCGAGACCAGCACGTTCTTCTTGCGGATGTCGAACAGCGCCAGCGTGCCGGTGAGCTGCCCTGGCAGGTCCAGCTTGGCGCCGGCTTCCCAGGACCGGGCCTCCTCGGGCGCCACGCCCGAGTCGATCACGGTGCCGCTGGCCAGCGGCGCGATGGTGGAGGTGGGCCTGAGCGACTGCGAGTAATTGCCGTAGAGCGACAGGCCGTTGGCCAGTTGGTAGACCAGGCCGGCGCGCGGCAGCCAGGCCGTGCCGTCGGCCTGGGTGTTGGCCTTGAACGGGCGGCCCCGGCCGGCGGTCTGGCGCCAGCTCTGGTAGCGCAGGCCGGTGGTCAGCACCCAGCGCTCGCCCAGGTGGATGGCGTCCTGCAGGAACAGCGACTGGTTGTGCAGCTGGTCCCTCTGGTCGCTGTCGCTGGCCGAGACGGTGGCCGAGGGCTGCTCCAGCCCATAGACGGGGTTGGTGTAGCTGAAGGTGGAGGTGACGGCCTGGCGCAGCAGGTCGGAGCGGTAGATCAGCCGGTACTCGGCATCGGCGCCGAACTGCAGGTCATGGCGCAGGCCGGCCAGCTGCACGCTGCCGTCCACATAGGCCGAGCCATAGCTGTCGGTGCTGAGTGCGCCGTGCGTGGCGTCGTTGCTGCGCTGCAGGGTGCCGCGCACGGTGTTCACGCCGTTCACGCGCAGCTGGTTGGCGTCGTAGATCTCGCGGTTGTAGCTCAGGTTCAGGTGGGCGGCCCAGCCGCTGCCCAGGCGGTGGTCCACGGAGAGCTGGGCCAGGTGGGTCTCGCCCGTCATCTGGTTGAAGGGCTCGTCCAGGCGGCGCGTGGCCGGAAGGTCCAGCGGGCGCTGGGTGACCGGGTCCAGCGCCGTGCCGCGATCGAAGGGCGTCAGGTACTTGCGGTATTCGTACCAGAGCACGGCCTGCGTGTCGTCGCCATACCAGGCCAGCGACGGCGCCACCAGCGTCTCGCGGTGCTGGCCGAAGTTGCGCCAGTAGTCCTCGTCCACATGGTCGACGACCAGGCGGTAGGCCAGACCGTTCTCACCGATGGGGCCGGTGGTGTCCAGCGTGACACCCGTGCCGTTGCGCCCGCCCGCATGGCCCGAGCCCTGCAGCGACAGCGCCGTGCGCTGGCGCAGCTGCGGCTTCTTGCTGACCACGTTGATCACGCCGCCCGGGTCCATGAGGCCGTACAGCAGCGAGGACGGGCCCTTGATCACTTCCACGCTCTCGGCGGCGGCGTTCATGCCGCGCCCCTGCACCAGGGGCATGCCGTTGTGCATGACGGAGCCGTCGCGGTTGGTGCCGAAGCCGCGCTTCATGATGGTGTCCTGCGTGCTGGCCAGGGTGTTGCCCTGGGTGACGCCGCTGACATTGGCCAGCGCCTCGTCCAGGTTGCGCGGGCGCTGGTCGCGGATCACCTGGGCCGGCACCACGTTGACCACCTGCGGGATCTCCAGCATGGGCACCGTGGTGCGCAGGCTGGAGGCATCGGGCGTGGGCTGGTAGCGCTCGTCGGCATCGACCGGGGCAGGGGCTGCCCGGGCCACGACGCGCACGGCGGGCAGCTCGGTGGCATCGGCCGCTGCAGCGCCGGCCGTGGCGGGCATGGCCGCCTTGCGCACGATGAATTCACCCGCGCCGCCTTCCACCGCCTCCAGCCCGGAGCCCGCCAGGATGGCCGCAAAGCCCGCGCCCACGGTATAGCTGCCGCGCAGGCCGCCCGACTGCCGCTGGCGCGTGCTGGCCGGGTCATAGGACAGGGCCACGCCTGCGGCCGCCGCAAACTGGCCCAGCACCGAGGCCAGCGGGCCGGCCCCGATCTCATGGGCCCTGGCGGCCTGGCGGGTCTGCGCCAGGGGCTCGGCCGCATGGCCGGGGGCCGCACATGCCACCGCCGCAGCCAGCAGGCAGGTCAGCGCCGCGCGGGCGGGTGTCGGTGTGAAGGGCGTTTGCATTCGGGTTTCCTGGCCATGAACAGCGGTGAGACAAGGGCTTTCATGAAGGGAGCCGAACGAGATCGCAAAAGATGAAAATTGGCCGCGAAGTTTTTTGTGCGGCATGGGGAAATGGCTGACCCTGGGCTGGCCCTAGACGGGCACCAGGGTCAGCCAGTAGCGCGACAGGCCGGCCGCGCGCACCGGGAAGGCGCGGGTGATGACGGCCAGCGCCTTGTCCGTGTCGGCCAGGGGAAACACGCCGGACACGCGCAGGTCGGCCACGGCCGGGTCGCAGGCCAGGCGGCCGGGCCGGTAGCGTGCGAGTTCGCGCACCACGTCGTCCAGCCGCCAGCCGTCCACGATGAGGCTGCCGCCCACCCAGCTGACCAGGGCCGGGTCGGCGGCCTGGGCGGGCAGCATGCCGTTGCGGCTGAAGCTGGCCTGCTGGCCGGCCTGCAGCCGCAGGCTGCGGCTGGCGTCCTGCAGGGGCTGGATTTCCACGGCGTCCTGCAGCACGCTCACCACGGTGTCACCGCCCTCGCCGCCCTTGCTGCGCACGGTGAAGCGCGTGCCCAGCGCCAGGATGCGGCCCTGCGGCGTGTGCACCATGAACGGGCGGCCATCCTTGGCGCCCGCGCCGGGCCCGGCGAGGGAATGGGCGGTCTGCACCAGGATCTCGCCCTCGCGCAGCACCAGCAGCCGGCGCACGGGTTCCATGGACACGTCCACCGAGGTCCGGGTGTTCAGCGTCAGCTCGGAACCGTCGGCCAGCGTGATGGTGCGCCGCTCGCCCGTGCCGGTGCGGTAGTCGGCCAGCCAGGAGCGCACCCCGCCCTGCCCGCCGGCCAGCTGCCATGACAGGCCTGCCACGGCCCCGCTGCCCACCAGTGCGCCGATGCCGCGCAGCACCCGGCGGCGGCTGCGCCGGCTGGCCTGCAGCGTGGAGGCGGCCAGGTGGCCCGGCACGCGCTGCAGCATGGACTGCAGGGCGTCGAAATGCCGCCATGCGCGCTGGTGCTCGGGGTGGGCCTCATGCCAGCGCTGCCAGGCGGCACGGTCGGCGTCGGTGGCATCGCCGGAGCACAGGCGCGCGTACCAGGCGATCGCTTCCTGGCGGATGCGGGCCTGTGCCTGGGCTGGGGTGGTGGTGTGGGTGGGCGAATGTGCAGCCGCGTCCAGGGCGCTGTCGCTGTTCGAGGGCAAGGCCGTCATGCGCCGTCTGCCACGATGAGGTAGCAGTGCTCCAGCGCCTTGAGCATGTAGTTGTTGACGGTGCGTACCGTCACCTGCAGCCGGGCGGCGATCTGCGCATAGGTCAGGCCTTCGAGCTGCGAGAGGATGAAGGCCTGGCGCACGGCGGGCTTCATGCCGTCGAGCATGGCGTCGATGGCCACCAGGGCCTCCAGCACGATGGCCCGCGCCTCGGGCGAGGGCGCCTGCGGCTCGGGCAGGGCCGCCAGCGACTCCAGGTAGGCCCGCTCCAGCGCCCGGCGTCGGTGAAAGTCCACCACCAGGCCGTGGGCGATGGTGGTCAGGTAGGCGCGGGGGTCCACCGGTTCCGCCCGCTCCTTGCGGCCGAGCAGGCGCACGAAGGTGTCGTGGGCCAGGTCGGCGGCATGGTGGGAACAGCCCAGTTTTCCGCGCAGCCAATCGCGCAGCCATCGGTGATGGTCACGATAGAGCGACTGGACCTCGTTGTGCAGCGCGAATTCGCCGGATGACATGCTGACCCCCACAACCGCAAAGATGAATCCCCTGATATCAATGACTTAATGCGATTGGTTCTCATTTTATCCAGGGGTCGTCCGGGCTGCACGGGTGGGTATTGGCAGGCCCCGGCGATCGGTGCCTGCCCGCGGGTCACCAGGTGTGCGCGTAGCTGATCTTCAGCACCGTGCCGGCCGCTGGCAGGCGGCTGGTGTTGTTGTTGCTGCGCAGCAGCTGGCTGTAGAGCGGGAAGTACTGGCGGTTGAACAGGTTTTCCACGCCCAGGGACACGCGGTTCTTGGGGTCGATCTTCCACTGGCTGATCAGGTCCACCGTGGTGTAGCCCCGCGTGTCATAGCGGCCAAAGCCGGTCTTGCCGTCCAGGCGGTAGTCCTTGGCGGCATACGAGGTTGCCTGCAGGCGGTGGCTCCAGCGGGCATCGGGCCGGTACTCCACATAGGCCGTCAGCTTGAGCGGCGGGATGCGAAAGCCCGTCATGTCCTGGTAGCCGCTGGCGGCCTGCGGCAGCTCGCGGCCCTTCATCCAGGTGAAGCTGCCGCCCGCGCTCCAGTGGTCGTCATCGCTGAAGTAGTCCAGGCCGCCTTCGATGCCGTGGATCTTCTCGCGGGTGCGCAGCAGGGACAGGCCGTTGTTGAAGCTTTGCACGGCGCCCAGGTCGGAGCGCGACTGGAAGACGCTGAGATTGGCCATCACGTTGGAGAACTTGCCGCGCCAGCCCATTTCATAGGTGTTGGTCTTGACCGCCTGCAGGTTGGAGTTGCCCAGGTTGAAGGCTGGCGTGGCATTGCGCACCACCACGCCGATGTCCGGCAGCTCGAAGCCCTGGCTGTACGAGGCATAGAACTCCTGGCCCTTCACCGGCGTGAAGACCGTGCCCAGGTTGTAGGTCCAGGCGTTGTACTGGACGGTGCCGCCATTCACGGACTGGGGGTTGGGCACCCGCGATTGCGACAGCGGCGTGAAGTCGTTGAAGCTGGCCTGGGCGCGGTCGTAGCGCAGCCCGCCTTCGGCCGACCATTGGTCGCTGAACTGGTGCTGCAGCTGGGCGAAGGCGCCGATGCTGCGCGTGGTGACCGGGGGCATGTAGATCAGGCGGCCGGTCTTGTTGAAGACCAGGCCGCCGCTGGCGTCATAGGCCCTGGGGTCGAAGATGTCGATGGGCATGTCGGTGCGCTCCTGGTGGAAGTCCGCACCCCAGATCAGCAGGCTTTTCTTGCTGGTGCCCAGCGGCGTCTTCAGCGTCAGGCGCCCGCCAAAGACCTCGGAGTTCTGCATGGACTGATCGACATTGGCGCCCCGCACCGGCACGGCGCGGGCGTCGAAGGGCGCAAACCGGGTGAAGAAGTCACGGTAGTAGAGCTGGGCGGCCAGCGTGCTTCCCGCGAAGTTGCGGTTCTCGTAGTCCAGTCCCAGCAGGGTGTTCCTGATCTGGTTCTGGTCGGCCAGCACCAGGCCCTTGATGGGGCGGGCCGCCGCCGTTCCGGCCGGCAGCCGCGCCACCGACGGGTCGGAGGCGTAGTCCGTATCCTGGGCCGCGTTGTAGTGGCTGGCGGTCAATTGCAGGCGCTGGTCGGCGTCGAGCTTGAAGCCGATCTTGGCCGACGCGTTGTAGATGCTGGAGTCGAACAGGTCGCCCTGGCTGGGCTCGGGCGCAATGCGGTTGCCCTTGGCGTCGAAGGCGCCGCCCATGTGCTTTGCGCCCAGGCTCACCGAGTAGTCGACCACTTCGCCGCCGCCGGACAGGTAGTGCTGCACCTCCCCACCCAGCCCCGCGCCGCGCAGGCGGGACAGGGGAGCCGAGCCGGTGACGATGGTCTCGGCCCGCGTCTCGCCCGAGGGCCGCTTGGTGCGGATGGAGACAATGCCGCCCGCCGCACCGCTGCCGTAGATGGCGCTGCTGCCGCGCAGCACCTCGATCTGCTCGATGTCGGCCGGGTTGATGTTGGCCAGGTTCCTGGACGAGTCGCGGTTGGTGTTCAGCGGAACGCCGTCCACCAGGACCAGCATGTTGCGGCCCCGCAGCGTCTGGCCGTAGTCGGTGATGGTGTGGCTGGAGTCCGCCATGCCAGGCACCACCTTGCTGAGCATGGTGGCCAGGCTGTCCGAGCCCTGGCGCAACTGCTCCACCTCCTGGCCTTCCAGAATCGTCACTTGCCGCGAGGGCGCGACCAGGTTGTTCTGCGTGCGCGCGGTCACCGTGATGGCGGCAAGTTCCGTGGCCTCTGCTGCGGCTTGGGCTGCGGCCGGTGCTGCGGGCACGGCCGCTGCAGCGGACGGCGCCTGGCGGGCCGCCGCAGGCAGCTTCTCCAGCGCGTAGTTGCCCGCACCCACGCGGCGCGCTGTCCAGCCAGAAGTGTTCAGCAGCTGCGCAAAGCCGTCCTCCACGGAGAACGTGCCGGACAGGCCGCGTGTCTCCATGCCGCCGAGCTGCTGCAGGTCCATGCCCAGGTTCACGCCTGCCTGTGCGGCAAAGGCCATCAGCGCCGGGCCCAGCGGACCCGGCTGGATCTGGTAGCTCCGGGCAGCGGCGCTGGCGGTCGGCTCGGCCGCCTGGACTGGCAGCGCGTGCAGCAGCAGCGAGGTGCTGACGGCCAGGGCCGCCAAGGCGGTGGCGCGCAGGCTGTCGCGTGGTCCGGCGGTGGAAGAAGGGGAATGCATGGTGTTCTGTCCTCTGGGCGGTCGATGAAAGTGCTTTTCACACCCCTTGACAGGCGAGAGTGAAAAACCGGACAGCCCTGGCAGAAAAAATCCAAATCAGCGCCGCGTCACCGTCACCCAGTACCGGCTGCGCTCGTGCACGCGCACCGGCAGGGTCTGGGCCAGCAGGGCCAGGATGCGGTCGGTGTCTTGCAACTGGTACGTGCCGGAGACGCGCAGGTCGGCGACATCGTCGTCGCACCGCAGAATGCCTTCGCGGTAGCGCGACAGCTCGGCCAGGAAGTCCTGCAGCCGCAGGTTCTCGGCATAGAGCACGCCCAGCGTCCAGGCCGAGTCCCGCGCCGCCACCGGGCGGGTGGCGCTGGCGCCATGGCCATCGAAATGCAGTTGCTCGCCCGCATGCACCACCACGGCCGTGGCCGATGCTGCCGGCGTGACGCGCACTGCGCCCTCCAGCACGGCCAGCGCCGTGCCTTGCTCCAGCTTGCGCACGATGAAGCGCGTGCCCAGGGCCTGCATCTGGCCGTCGTCTGTCTGCACCATGAAAGGCTGGGAGGCGTAGGGCGGGGCATGCGCGGTCTCGACCAGGATTTCCCCCGCATGCTGGCGGATGCGCCGCGCCGTGCCCTCCATGCGCACGCTGATGGCCGAGGCCGTGTTCAGCTGCACGCGGCTGCCGTCGGCCAGCGTGACCGCGCGGCGCTCGCCCCTGGCCGTGCGGTAGTCGGCCGTCCAGTCCTGCCAGGGCAGGTGACGCCAGGCCAGCCAGCCCAGCGCAGGCGTGGCCAGGGCCAGCACCGCCGAGCGCAGCAACTGGCGCCGTGCGGCCGAGGGACGCGCGCGGTTGAGCGTGGCCATGCCGACGGCGGCGGGGACGGTGTTCAAGTGGCCCTTGAGCTGCTCGGCGCATTGCCAGATGTGTTCATGCCGGCTGCTCTGGCTGCGCCAGCGTGCCAGCTCGGCCTGCTCGGCGGCGCTGAAGTCCGAGGCGTGCCTGCGGGCCAGCCAGCGGGCGGCCTCGTCCAGGATGCGTGCGTCCGCGGCCTGCATGCTCAGCGCTCCAGCATCGCCAGCAGGCATTGCCGGAAGCCCTGGGCCATGTAGCGCGTCACGGTGCGCACGCTCAGTTGCATGTGGGCGGCAATGTCCTCGTAGGACATGCCTTCGAGCTGTGACATGAGAAAGGCCGTGCGCACCTTGGCGGGCAGGGCGTCCAGCAGCGCGTCGAGTTCCTGCAGCGTCTCCAGCAGCATGGCCCGCGCCTCCACGGACAGCACGGTGGCCGGGGGCAGAAGGTGCAGGGATGCCAGGTAGGCCTGCTCCAGCGAGCGGCGCTCCAGATGGTTGACCAGCAGCCGCCGGGCCACCGTCGTCAGGTAGGCGCGGGGCTCCTGGATGTCCTCGATGGCCTGTGTCCTGGCGCTGGCCCAGATGCGCGTGAACGTGTCCTGGGCCAGGTCGGCCGCATCGCAGCGGTTGCCCAGCCTGCGCTGCAGCCATGCGACCAGCCAATGGTTGTGCTGCGCGTACATGCTGCCCAGAGCCTGGCTGGCGCCACTGTCGGTGGATGGATGCACGTGCCGGGCCTTTCCTCTTGTGCGTCAAAGAACTCCCGGCATTTTATCCAGTTGATATGAATTCTCATTTGCATTGGCTGCAGGATCCGTGCTGCGATTCATGGCCATGCTGCAGCGGCTGCCGGCCAGGGCGCGGATGGCATTTCTGCTGTCGCAGCCCGATGGCCTGACAAATGCCGAGACCATGTGCCGCGCCCATGGGCCCGCTGGACCTGCACGCTCTCGTGGCCGGCCATCCCTCGCTCAGGCCATGAGCCCGAGCAGCCAGTCGGCATATTCCGCCGATGCGGTCGTGGTGCCGGGTGGGGGATTGATGCGCACGGCATCAGCCGCTTCAGCCATGGCGCGTACATCGCTGGGCGTGTGGCCGAAGGCGGCACGGAACGCGCGGCTGAAGTGCGCTTCGCTGGCAAAGCCCAGGCGTGTGGCCACATCCGCAATGCGCAGACGTCTGCAGGTCGGGTTGGACAGCGTGTGGAAGGCCCGCTGCAGGCGGCGCTGCTGCACGTAGCGCATCACTCCGCCCAGTGGCTCGAAGAGGTGGTAGAGCCGGTGGCGCGAAATGCCGAAGCGTCCGCACAGTATCTCGGGGGTGAGCGGTGCGGCCAGGTTCTGGGCGATATGGCGCTGGATGCGCTCCAGCGTGGCGGCATGCACTTCGTTGCGGGCCTCGGCCAAGGTGCGCTGGCTCGGACGCAGGCAGGCGGCCAGCATCTGGGTGGTGGCATGCACCACATCGTCGGCCTGCAACAGAGCGATGGTAGGCAGGCGCCTGTGCAGCGCGTCCAGATGATCTGCCAGGAGTCCTGCGAAGATGCTGCCTGAAGCCAGCACGGTTCCATGCAGGTCTGCACCATGGGTGCCGAAGGCTGCATCGCCCAGCCTGCGTGGCACGATCAGCGAGAGCACATGTGAGTGTTCAACCAGGGTCTGCTGGGTGCGTGCCATGTCGAAGACGACCACATCGCCGGCGTTTACCTGTAGCTCGCTGCTGCCATCATGCTGGCCGACGAAGCTGCCGCTGCGGTACCACTGAACCAGATAGTGGTCCAGACCGTCGCGGGCAGCGCGTGCCTTGTTGCGTGAGAAGCGTTGCGCGCCAAAGCGCAGGTCGCCCAGCAGCAACTGGCCCAGATGGGTGGCATGTACCGAGGCATGGAAACTGTCGCCAGAGGCTGTGTGGTGTTCCACCGGAGCCACATCGAACAGCACGGAAATGCTGGCGCGCCAGGCCTCGAAGCGGTCTGCCGAGAGGGTCTGGCACGTGTCAAAGGTAGTACTGGGCAGGGCGTTGGCCGGAGGCTGCATTGCGAAGTTTCGGCGCAGGAAAACACAAGGCCCGGCAGGTCAATCTCGCACGGCGCGGGTCTTGCTGTCGCCGCCAGCCCGCAACTATACAAGAGCACCCGACTGGGAAGCTTGCGCATGAGAAGAGCCAGGCGCACCGTGGTGCGCTGCCGTGTAGCAGCGCAAAAAGCAGGGAGGCAGGTGCCCCAGAATGCCGGCGTGGCTTCTCCCGGGCGGTGAAGGCAGGGCTGTCAGGCCAATTCCAATTGTCGGCGTTCCAGCAGTGCATTCGACAGCCGTCTGTCCACCGTCGTCCCATATGACTGGCTCTCAAGGGGGAGCCCAGAGGGACATGGAGGCGTTTCGAGGGCGAGGTCGGCCATGTCGCAGCGATTGCTCCGCCGGGAGTGTCAACCAGCTCCCGCCAGCCCGTCGAAGGTCGTGCCCGTGACCCAGTCGATGATTTGCGCGTGCGTGTACTGGCCCGATTCCTTGAGCAGGGCCACCACCGGATCGCAGGCCCGCGCGAACAGCGTGTAGAGCACCAGCTCGGCCGGCAGCGTGGGCTGGAGCTGGCCGCTGGTCTGGGCCTCGGTGATCCAGATGCTCAGGCGGTTGCTCAGGGCGATCAGCCGGTCCATGTAGGCATCGTTGGATTGCAGGGAGGCGCTGAGGTTGGAGTTCTGCGCCGGCAGCGAGGGCATTTCGCCTTCCAGCTGGGTCTGCATGGCCCAGCACGTCACGGCCTTGAGCTGGTCCAGCGGGCGCACCGGCGTGCCGGCCTCGGCGGCCTGGGCCGCCGTGTCGCGCAGGCCGTCCACAAAGGCCAGGGCGCGGTCCAGCACGCCCACCATGGCGGCGCCCGCCAGTTCTTCCTTGGAGGTGAACAGCTTGTACAGGCTGGCCTTGGCCATGCCCGCCTCGGCCGCGACCTCGTCCACCGTCATGGCGTCGTAGCCCTTGGTGGCCAGCAGCCGGTTGACGGCCGCCACGATGGCCTGCTCGCGCACGCGCTGTATCTGTTCTTTGATGGAGGAGCGGCTAGTCATAGCGATATTTTAGACCTCGCAGGTCATATCTGATACCAAATAGTGCAAAGCAGGTATGTTTGGTTTATAGTTTGAACTCATCAGTTCAAGATTTGGTCTTTGTGGTCTAGTCGGGCTGTTCAACCAAGAAGGGCACCTCCATGCATCGCATTGCTGTCATCGGTTCGGGGATTGCGGGGCTGGCCGCAGCGAGCCGCCTGGCCGCTGCGCCAGGCGGGCCTGCCGTGACCTTGCTGGAGGCGGGCGGCCATTTCGGGGGGCACGCCAACACGGTGGACCTGACGCTGGGCGGCGTGAGCCAGGGCGTGGACACCGGCTTTCTGGTCTTCAACCACCGCACCTATCCGCTGCTGACGCGTTTGTTCGAGCAACTGCAGGTGCCCACGGCTGCCGCCGAGATGTCGTTTTCCGTGCAGGTGCCCCAGGCCGATGGCCGCGCGGGCCTGGAATGGAGCGGCAGTTCGCTGGGCGGCGTGTTCGCGCAGCGGGGCAATCTGCTGCGCCCGCGCTTTCTGAAGATGCTGGCCGAGATCCTGCGCTTCAACCGCCTGGCCACGCGCATCGCCCAGGAAGGCGATGAAGCGCGGCTGCGCAGCGCCATCGGCGATTTTCTGGACGACCACGGCTTTGGCGCCGCCTTCCGTCAGGACTACCTGCTGCCCATGATGGGCTGCATCTGGTCCTGCCCCACCGACCAGATGCTGCGCTTTCCCGTGGCCACGCTGATCCGCTTTTGCCACAACCATGGACTGATCCAGGTCACGGACCGGCCGCAGTGGCACACGGTGCGCGGCGGCTCGCGCCAGTACGTGCGGCGCATGGTGGCCGCGCTGCTGAAGGACGGCCGCCACGAGGCGCGCCTGAATGCGCCCGTGCTGGGCCTGCGCCGCGCCGCGCACGGCGCGCTGCTGCAGACGGCGAACGGCACGGAGCCGTTCGACGCCGTGGTGCTGGCCTGCCACAGCGACCAGGCCCTGCGCCTGCTCGGCAGCGATGCCACGCCACAGGAACGCAGCGTGCTGGGCGCCATCCGCTACCAGCCCAACCAGGCCGTTCTGCACACCGATGCCAGCGTGCTGCCGCGCAGGCAGGCGGCCTGGGCCGCCTGGAACTACGAACGTGCGGCCGACCCGGGGCGGGACCAGGCCGGCGTCTGCCTGCACTACCTGCTCAACCGCCTGCAGCCCCTGCCGTGGCAGCAGCCCGTGATGGTTTCGCTGAACCCGGTGCGCCCCATCGATGAAGGCCAGGTCCATGCGCGCATCGAGTACAGCCACCCGGTGTTCGACCTGGCGGCCATCGAGGCCCAGGGCCGCGTGGCCGGCGTGCAGGGCCAGCGCCGGACCTGGTTCTGCGGCGCATGGTGCGGCTACGGCTTTCACGAAGACGGCCTGCGCTCGGGCCTGGACGCGGCCGATGGCCTGCTGCGTGCCCTGCCGGCCTTGCCCGTCCTGCCCGCCAGCGCGGCCTTCGAGGGGGTCGCATGACGGCCCGCCCCCTCATCGGCTTCGGCCATGTCTGGCACCGCCGCCTGCGGCCTGTCGAGCATGCCTTCCGCTATCCCGGCTACTTTCTGATGCTGCCGCTGCGCAGCCTGCGCACGCAGCCGGACGCCGCGCTGCGGCGCAACCGGCTGGGCTGGCTGAGCTTTCATGACAGCGACCACGGCGATGGCGGCTGCGACGCACTGGCCTGGTTCGAGCAGTTGCTGCACAGCGAAGGCATAGCCGACGCCGATGGCGAGGTCTGGCTGCACACCTTCCCGCGCGTGCTGGGCTACGTGTTCAAGCCCGTGAGCTTCTGGTATGCGCAGCGCGCCGACGGCTCGCTGGCCGCCGTGCTGGCCGAGGTCAACAACACCTTTGGCGAGCGCCATGCCTACCTGCTGGCGGGGCCGGACCTGGACTGGGGCCGCGAGCAGGTGGCGCGCAAGCAGTTCCATGTCTCGCCGTTCTGCGAGGTGCGCGGCGAGTACCGCTTCCGCTTCGAGCGCGGCGAAGACCGCACCCTGGCGCGCGTGGACCTGCACGACGAGGACGGCCCGCTGCTGCAGACCAGCGTGGGCGGCGTGCTGCACCCGCTCGACGTCGCCGCCGTGCGCCGCGCCTTCTTCGGCACTCCCCTGATGACGCTGGGCGTGGTCGCCCGCATCCACTGGCATGCGCTGCGCCTTTGGGCCAAGCGCGTGCCTTTCCATGGCAAACCCTCCGAGCCCAAGCGCTTCGTCACACGATGAACACTACCGCCGCTCCCCTGCTGAGCCCCTCCGCGGCAGCGCCGCGCCGCACGCCTGCACGGGCGCGCCGTGTGCTGAACCTGCTCGAACGCCTGCCCCACGGGCAGCTGGACCTGGAGCAGCCCGATGGCCGCCTGCTGCACCTGCCCCGCCCACCGTCGGGGGCTGCCGATGCGCATTGCGTGCTGCACGACTGGCAGGCGCTGGAGCGCACGCTCAAATCGGGCGACATCGGGCTGGCCGAAGGCTATATCGCCGGCGAGTGGGACAGCCCCGACCTGGCCGCCCTGCTGCGGCTGTGCATGGTCAACCGCGACCATGTGCAAAGCCTGGTCTATGGCAGCTGGTGGGGCCGGCTGGGCTACCGCCTGCGCCATCTGCTGCAACGCAATACGCGGGCCGGCAGTGCCAGGAACATCCATGCCCACTACGACCTGGGCAATGACTTCTACCGCCTGTGGCTGGACCCCGGCATGAGCTACAGCGCGGCCTGGTTCCAGGGCCGCATCGGCGAAGCGCTGCGCAATGCGGACCTCCAGGAGGCCCAGCAGGCCAAGCTCAGGCGCACGCTGGACGAAGTGCGGCTGCAGCCCGGCCAGCGCCTGCTGGAAATCGGCTGCGGCTGGGGCGGGCTGGCCGAGGCGGCGGCGCAGGAGTTCGGCGCCCGGGTCACGGGCGTGACCCTGTCGCGCGAGCAACTGGTCTGGGGGCAGCAGCGCATGCAGCAGGCGGGCCTGGCCGACGCGGTGGAGCTGCGCTACCAGGACTACCGAGACCTGCCCGCGCGCCATGCGGGCGAGCCCTTCGATGCCATCGTCTCCATCGAGATGTTCGAGGCCGTGGGCCGCGAATACTGGCGCGGCTACTTCCAGACGCTGCGCGACTGCCTCAAGCCGGGGGGGCTGGCCTGCATACAGACCATCACGCTGCGCGAGGATCTGTTCGCCCGCTATCTGCGCTCCACCGACTTCATCCAGCAGTACATCTTCCCGGGCGGGCTGCTGCCCAGCATCCCCGCCTTCGAGCAGGAGGCGCGGCGCGCCGGCCTGGTGGTGGAAGGCCGCATGGCCTTTGGCCGCGACTATGCGGAGACGCTCAGGCGCTGGCGCCAGTCCTTCGAGGAGCGCCTGGAGGCCGTGCGTGCCCAGGGCTTTGACGAACGCTTCGTACGCATCTGGACCTTCTACCTGGCCTACTGCGAGGCGGCCTTCGACACCGGCAACACCGATGTCGTCCAGTTCACGCTGCGCAAGCCCCTGCCATGATGACGGCCCCGCAACCCCGCGGACGCCGCTCACCCCGCCGCCAGGCCCTGGCCTGGGGCGCCGCCTGCGTCCTTGCCCCTTCATTGATCACCATGTCCAACGCCTTGCACGCCATGCCCCCGACTGCCGAACCTCCGGTCGAACTGCGCAGCGCCCTGCCGTCTGCGCGCCTGATGGGCACGGCCGTGCTGCGCTTTTTCGGCCTGCGCGTCTATGAGGCTCGGCTGTGGGCCGCGCCCGGATTGCTGCCCGAGGACTACGCCCGCCACCCGTTTGCGCTGGAGCTGGTCTACGACCGCAAGCTCGAAGGCGCGGCCATTGCCGAACGCTCCATCGCCGAAATGCGCAGGGTCGGCGCCTTCACCGAAGAGCAGGCCCGCCAATGGCTGGACCTGATGAAGCAGGCCTTTCCCGATGTGGTGGCCAACGACCGGCTGCTGGGCCTGAACGACGGCAGGGGCGATGTGCGCTTTTTCCACAATGGCCGGCAGACGGCGCAGTTGCGCGACGCCGACTATGCGCGCCTGTTCTTCGGCATCTGGCTGGCGCCGCAGACCTCGGCGCCAGCCATGCGCACCTCGCTGCTGGGCCAGGGCTGAGCGCCAGCGGAGCACGCCATGACCTCCGTCACAGCCCCCGCTCCTGCCCCCGTGCTGCCCTGGCGCACAGGGCTGGCCTATGGCGGGCTTGCCGCGCCGCTGGCCTTCGTGTCCCTGCCCCTGTATGTGAACCTGCCCTACCACTACGCCAGCGTGGCGGGCGCGCCGCTGGCCGGGCTGGGCGCCGTGCTGCTGGCCACGCGGGCACTCGACGCCGTGGTCGATCCGGCCATTGGCCGCCAGGCCGACAGGCTGCTGCGCCAGGGTGTGCGGCCGGCCTGGCGGGCGGCTGCGCTGGGCAGCCTGCTGATGGCGCTGGGTTTCGGGGCGCTATGGCATCCGCCGCGCGGCTCCGAGGCTGCCATGCTGGGCTGGCTGGCCGGCAGCCTGCTGGTGTGCACGCTGGCCTACAGCTTCGTCACCATCCTCCACCAGGCCTGGGGCACCCGCTGGGGCGGCCAGCCCGCCTGGCGTGCCCGTGTGACGGCCTGGCGCGAGGGCGCCACGCTGGCGGGCGTGCTGCTGGCCAGCGTTCTGCCGGCCGTGATGGGCCTTGACGCCACCGGCGCCGTGCTGGCTCTGGGCCTGGCGCTGGGGCTGATGGGGCTGTACCGGCTCCGGGCGCCCGTGGCCCCTGTGCTCCCCGTCCCCCTCGTGCCGCAACCGGCTGGCCCGGCCTCGGCGGCCCTGGCCCCTGCCGCCTCGCCGTGGGCGGATGCCGCGTTTCGCCGGCTGCTGGCCATCTTCATGCTCAATGGCGTGGCCGCGGCCGTTCCCGCCACCTTGCTGCCCTTCTTCGTGGCCGACAGGCTGCAGGCGCCTGCACTGCAGCCCCTGCTGCTGCTGTGCTTTTTTGGCGCGGCGGCCCTGGGCCTGCCGCTGTGGGTGAAGGCCGTCTCGCGCTGGGGCCTGGCGCCCAGCTGGCGCGCGGGCATGCTGGCCAGCGTGCTGGCCTTCGGCTTCACGCCCTGGCTGGGCGCGGGCGACGGCATGGCCTTTGCCTTGATCTGCCTGGCCAGCGGGCTGGCCCTGGGCGCGGACCTGGCCTTGCCGGGCGCACTGCTCACGGGCGTGATCCACGAGTCCGGCCAGGGCGGCCGGGGCGAGGGCCGCTACCTGGGCTGGTGGACCTGCGCCACCAAGCTCAACCTGGCCTTGGCCGCAGGCCTGGCCCTGCCCCTGCTGTCCGCCGCGGGCTACCGCAGCGGCGGCACCGACCCGGCCGGGCTGCAGGCGCTGGCCTGGGCCTATGGCGGGCTGCCCTGCCTGCTCAAGCTGGCGGCGGCGCTGCTGCTTTGGCGCGCCGAGCGATTGCATTCTTCCTGGAGGCACACATGAGCCACATCACCCACTGCGCTTCGTTTTCGCCGCTGCGGCGCGCCTGCCTGGGGGCGGCATTGGCACTGTCCCTGGCGGGCTGCGCCGGGCCTTCGGTCCAGGACTACGCCAAGGAGCAGCCGCAGCTGGACCTGCGCCAGTATTTCAACGGGCCGCTGACGGCGCACGGCATGTTCACGGACCGATCGGGCAAGGTGGTCAAGCGGTTCACCGTGCGCATGACGGGCCGCTGGAATGGCGACGAGGGCTCCCTGGAGGAGCACTTCGTCTACAGCGACGGCAGCACGCAGGAGCGGGTCTGGCATATCCGCCACCTGGGCGACGGCCGCTACAGCGGCCGGGCCGACGACGTGGTGGGCGAGGCCCAGGGCCAGGGCGCGGGCAATGCCTTCCGCTGGAGCTATGTGCTGGCCCTGCCCGTGAATGGGCGGGTCTGGAACGTCCACATGGATGACTGGATGTACCTCATGGACGGGCGCACCCTGCTCAACCGCACGGCCATGAGCAAGCTCGGCGTGCACCTGGGCGATGTGACGCTGTCCTTTGTCAAGGAGTGATGGCCATGCCGCTGTTCTCGCGCGGGCTGAACCCGCTGCTGGCTGACTGGAAGGGTCGCTCGGCATGGGTGGTGGGCGCGTCCTCGGGCATAGGGCGTGCCACGGCCGAGGCGCTGCACGGGCAGGGCGCCCGGGTGATCGTCTCCGCACGGCATGGCGGCGCGCTGCAGGACTTCGTGCGCGGCCGCGAGGGCTGCCTGGCCCTGCCGCTGGACGTGACCGACGCCGCTGCCGTGGATGCGGCCGCCCAGGCCGTGCTGGCCCACGCGGGCGGGGCGCCCGACCTGATCCTCTACTGCGCAGGCCACTACCGGCCCCTGCGCGCCACCGAGTTCGACCTGGCCGAGATGCAGCACCACCTGGCCGTGAACTATGGCGGCGTGCTGCACCTGCTCGATGCCGCGCTGCCCATGCTGCTCCAGGCTGGCCGGGGCCATCTGGCCCTGGTCGGCTCGGTGGCCGGCTACCGGGGACTGCCCATGTCCCTGGCCTACGGCCCCACCAAGGCGGCGCTCAACAACCTGGCGGAAAACCTCTATCTGGACCTGCATGGCCTGGGCCTGGGCGTGTCCATCATCAATCCCGGCTTTGTCGATACGCCGCTGACGGCGCAAAACAGCTTCAGCATGCCGGCCCTGATCGGCGCCGACGAGGCGGCCCGGCATATGCTGCAGGGCTGGGCGCAGGGGCGTTTCGAGATGAATTTCCCGCGCCGCTTCACGCGCTGGGTGCGCCTGCTGCGCTGCCTGCCAGACGCCTGGTATTTCTCTGCGGTCCGCCGCTTCACCGGAGCATGAAACCCATGAGCAGCGGCATATCCGATCCGCGACTGGCCCGCTTGGCCCAGGCCTACGAGGCCCTGCGCCGCGACAACCTGCCGTCGCTGCTGTCGCTGTATGCCGAGCAGGCCCTGTTCAAGGACCCGTTCAACGAGGTGCGCGGCCACGCTGCGATCGAGCGCGTGTTTTCCCACATGTTCGAGCAGCTCGACCGGCCCCGCTTTGCCGTCAGCCACGGCGCGGTGCAGGGGGACGGCGGCTTTTTGCTGTGGGAGCTGGGCTTTGTGCGGGCATCCGGCCAGCCCATGCACATCGGCGGCACCAGCTACCTGCAGTTCGATGGCGACGGGCTGGTGGCGACGCACCGGGATTTCTGGGACCCGGTGGAGGAGATCTTCGCCAAGGTCCCCGTGCTGGGCGCCGTGGCCAGGGCGCTGCAGCACAAACTCAGGGCGCCGCAGTAAGCAGCCGGGCCAACTGCGCCAGGGCACCGTCCAGCGCGTTGAAGCGCGGCGCACCCAGGCAGATGCGCAGCCCGCTGGCCTGCTCCTGCGGGTCCACCATGAGCGAGCCCGGATCGGTCAGCCTCAGACCCAGCGCCGCTGCGGCCGATACCAGGCGGTCGGCGGCTTCGCGCTCCATGGGCAGCCAGGCGTTGTAGGCCTCGGGGTGCAGCACCAGGCCGCTGCCGCCCAGGTGCGAGGCGAGGTGTGATGCGGCCAGCCGGCAGCGCCGCTGTGCCTCATGGCGCAGGTCGGCCTGCAGGGAAGCGACCACGCCGTGCGACAGCCATTCATCGATCACGGCGCAGGAGAGGGTCGAAGGCGCCATGGACAGCTCCTGCACAAGCTGCACAGCCGCGCCGCACAGCGAAGCGGGCAGCGAGAGCATGCCCACCTGCAGCCCCGGTCCCAGGGACTTGGACAGCCCGTTCACATGCAGCGTGATTTCGGGCGCCAGGGTCGCCAGGTGCGCAAGGCGCGCGTGATCGGGCAAGCAGGCGGCATACACGCCGTCCTCGATGATCCAGGCGCCTGCGCTGCGGCAGATGTCCACGATCGCCTGCCTGCGCTCCGCGCCCATGGTGGCCGTGGTCGGGTTGTGCAGCGTGGGGGTGAGGTAGACCACCTTGCCATGGCCTGCCGGAATGCCGTGCAGCGCATCGGCCAGTGCCTGCGGCAGCATGCCCTGCGCGTCGATCGCCAGGCCCTGCATGGAATACCCCTTGCGCCGGGCCAGGGCCATGGCGCCGGGATAGGTGAGGCGCTCGGTCAGCAGCCGACCCTGCGGCTGGCAGACCAGATCGAAGGCCAGGGACAGGGCCTGGCGCGCGCTGCTGGTCAGCACCATGCGGCCGGGCTCCGTGCCCAGCCCCAGCGTCTGCAGCCAGCGCACGAGCACGCGCCGATGCTCCAGGTGGCCCTGGGGCGGGGCATAGAAGTTGAAATGATCGGCATCGATGCTGCGCGCAATCCCGGTCAGCGTACGAGCCAGGACGCGCGCACTGATGGCGGCCGGCGGTGCGTTGGAAGACAGGTCGATGTCCTCGCCGGCCTGTGCCTGCTGTGATGCCACGAAGGTGCCCCTGCCCTTGACGCTGCGCGTCAGGCCCCGGCGCTCCAGCAGCGCGTAGGCCTTGGTCACCGAGCCCAGGCCGATCTGCAATGTGTCCGCCAGGTCGCGATGGGCGGGCAGGCGATCGCCACCGGCCAGGCGGCCTTCGATGATGTCATCGCCCAGGGCATGGGCCAGCCGCTCTGCGGCACTGGCTTGCAGAGCGGCCAGGCGGGGCGTCCAGGGTGAGCGCGCAAGCATGTTCTTGGTGCGAAAAATTTAGTGTGCCGTGACACTATTTCATTTTTCAATAGCGTAACGTTCACGGGGTTGCCCAGGCCGGGCCTTTTCCTGGAGAACCCATGTTCAGCCATGTGACCGTCGGCAGCCGCGATCTGGAGCGGGCCGGCCGCTTTTATGACGCGGTGCTGTGCCCGCTGGGGCTGCGGCGCCGCTGGGTGGTGCCCGATGGCGGCCCTGCCGCGCTTTGCTGGATCACGCCGCAGGCAGCCCTGCCGCGCTTTTATGTCTACAGCCCCTTCAATGGCACGGCGGGCAATGGCGGCATGGTGGCCTTTCTGGCGCCATCGCCGGCTGCGGTGGACCTGGCCCATGCCGCAGGGCTGGCGCAGGGCGGCAGTGACGAGGGGGCGCCCGGCCCGCGCCCGCATTACGGGGCCGGCTACTACGGCGCCTATCTGCGCGATCCCGATGGCAACAAGGTCCATGTGGTCCATCGCGCCGACACTGGTGCCGATCGGGCCGCTCCCCCTTCGATCAACACTGAAAGAACCCACGAATGACAACCACCGACGCAAACCCCTGTGCTCCTGCCTCATCGGCCAGGGCCAACCTGAAAATGCTGGTGCGCTACAAGGCCTGGGCCAACGGGCTGACCTTCAAGAGCGTGATGGAGCTGCCCGAAGGAGAGGCCCTGAAGCAGCGGCCCACGAGCTTCGGCAACATGGTGCGCACGCTGAACCACGTCCATGTGGTGGACGACATCTTCAGGCACCACCTGCAGGGCCGCAAGCATGGCTACACCATGCGCAACACCGACCACACGCCCACGCTGCAGGCGCTGTGGGAGTCCGTGCAGGCAATGGACCGCTGGTATGTGGAGTTCGTCGATGCGTGCCCGGACGAAGACCTGGCGAAGGTCGTGCATTTCGAGTTCGTGGGCGGAGGGCAGGGCGCCATGACGCGCGAGCAGATCGTGCTGCATGTGGTCAACCACGGCAGCTACCACCGTGGCTTCGTGAGCGACATGATGTACCAGGTGCCCTTCGTGCCGCCGGCCAATGATCTGCCGGTTTTCCTGAGGGATTGCTATCGCGAAGACAAGGGCTGACGTCGAGGGTGGAGCGCCCCGGTCATCGGATCAACCGATTGCCGGGACGCGCAGGGCCGAAGCCGGAGCCCCCTGCGCCATGGCGTCCGTGAGGGCTGCAGGCAGCATGGCGTCTTCTGCCGGAGTCTGTGGCTGTGGGGCCTCGGCCCACCCCTTGCGCAGCGCCCCGGCAAAGCCGTCGGCCACGCGCGAGTAGGCACGCCCGCTGGTCATCACGCGCGGCCGCGCGGACCAGGCGATGCGGGCGCCGCTGGCCGCCAGGCGGTCCACCAGGTCCTGGTCCTCGCCGCAGCGGCGCGCCTCGAAGCCTCCGACATGGCGGTAGTGCCAGGCCGAGATGCCCAGGTTGGCGCCATGTACATGGCGGTGGCCGTCGCGGTCCATGTAGGTGGACTCGAAGTGCCGCCGGGCCGCACCCGCGTGGGCGCCGTGGGCAGACCAGTCGGGCACTGCCACCGTGCCGCAGACCACGTCGGCCTGCAGCGCCAACTGGTCGGCCAGCCAGCTCGGCGAGACCGTGGTGTCGGCATCCGTGAAGGCCAGCCAGCGGGCGCCCAGCAGCAACAGGTACTCCGACCCCAGGGCCCGCGCCTTGCCCACGTTGCGCGCGGCAATCGGCAACGGGATGGCGGGCCAGCGGCGCACGGCCGATTCGGTGGCGTCCTGGCAACTGTCCAGCACGACGACGACGGCCACGGTCTCGCCCTGCAGGTCGGCGTGGGCGGCCGCGCAAAACACGCTGTCCAGGCAGCGGCCTATGAGGTCTTCCTCGTCATGGGCAGGGATGCACACGCCGATCATTTTTCAGTCCTTTCAAGGGTTCTTC
The DNA here is from genome assembly GCF_014170385.1 of Delftia sp. UME58. Taxonomy (NCBI): domain Bacteria; kingdom Pseudomonadati; phylum Pseudomonadota; class Betaproteobacteria; order Burkholderiales; family Comamonadaceae; genus Delftia; species Delftia sp. UME58. The sequence goes on along the minus strand of NZ_LZZV01000097.1, from coordinate 66,645 downwards.
TGCCAGATGTCCAGCTGGAAATCCGGCTCGCAGTGGCTGAGCAGCAGGCGCAGCTGCGCATGGGCCGCCACGCTGTCATGCAGGGCCTGCGTGGTCTGCAGGCGGTCGTGCGCGTCATGCCGCCAGTGGCACATGAGCCAGTGGCCGCCGCCTTGCAGCGAGGCCAGGCACTGGCGGTTGAAATGCGCCAGTGCCGCATCGTCGAAGTAATAGGCCAGTTCCGAGACCACGATGAGGTCGAAGCCGGCCTGCGGCGCGGCCGGCACCTGGGGCCATTGCCAGGGCAGGGGAAGGGCCTGAAGGTCCAGGCGCGCACTGTCCTCAGGAGCCATCCGCTCGCGGCACAGGTCCACGGCCCTGGCCGAGAAATCGACGGCGCACAGCCGCTCGCAGCGCTGCAGCAGCCGCTGCGTGGTTTCGCCATTGCCGCAGCCGGGCTCGAAGCCGTGGGCATAGCGCTCGCGGGGCAGGGCGGCCAGCAGCAGGTCGCGCTTGCGCCGCTCGTACCAGCGCGATGCGACCTGCCAGGGGTCGGGGTCGGCCTGGTACATCTGGTCGAAATGCTGTCTGGCGCTGCTCATAGGAACACCACTTCGAACGGGCGCAGCAGGCGTTGCGTGGCCCAGGAAGGGAGGATGGCGTCGCGGCCCGTGGACGGGTCGGGCAGCAACTGGCTGCGAAAGCAAGACAGGGCCTGGCGCTTGAGCGCCAGCTCCTGCGGCGCCAGTGCAATGGCGGCGGCGCGGTGCCAGGGCACGCGCGTGTCGCCGGGCTCGGCCCAGTGCCAGGCCCAGATGGGCAATTCGACAAGCCGGCAGCCCGTGCGCGCGGCCGCCGTGGCGCAGGCCTGGCCGGTGGCCTCGTGGTCCGGGTGACCGTCTTCGCGCCAGGTGCACAGCAGCGCGTCCGAAGGCCGCAGCAAGGCCTGCAGCCGCTGCAGCAGCTGCGCTGCGTGGTCGGCGATATGGCCGTCGGGCAGGCCCAGGCGGGTCACCTGCGCTGCAGGCGCGAGCAGGGCCAGCGCCTGGTTGCTCTCCTGCACGCGCGCACGGGCCAGCCGCTGCGGCGGCCACAGCGTGGAGCCGGGATGACTGGCGCCGCCATCGGTCACGGAAATGACGAGGCAGGGCAGGCCCTGTTGCGCGCAGCGGCGCAGCAGGCTGGCGCAGCCCAGGATTTCGTCATCGGGGTGCGGTGCCACGATGACGATGCGACGCCGGCCCTGCAGCAGCTCGTCCAGTGCCAGCGGCACGGGCTGGCGCTGTGCGAACCAGGCCTGCCAGCGCGACTCGGGCGTGCCCTGGCCTTCGATCAGGCGGGGCTTCACAGCGTCCATGCGGGGGCTCCTGCACCTGGTGCCGATGCGGGTGTCGACACCGTTGCCTGTTCCATCTCGGCCAGCAGGCGGCCCAGCGCCGCCTGGTCGCGCTCGGCATGGCTTTGGCGGATGAAAACGGGCAGGTCGGCCATCAGCCGGGCCAGGCTTTTGTTCTTGCACAGCGGCCCCGGGCCGATGGCGCGCGGCACGCGCCGCAGCACGTCTTCGGCGGCGGCTTCCACGGCCAGCCGGGCGCGGCTCACGGCCAGCAGGCAGGGGTCCGAGGGCCTGGCATCGATGTCTGCCGCAGCTTCGCGCAGCAGGCTGGCCGCGCTGCCCAGGGCCACGTCCAGCGCGCCCAGGTGGGCCAGGCGATGCGGGTCCCCGCCCTGGGTGACGGCCTGCAGCAGATGGCTGGCAATGCGGGCGGCGGCACCATGCCAGCAGGCGGCCACTCCCGCGCCGCCGTGGTGGAAGCCGGGCCGGCTCAGGTACTGGCCCGGTGCCCCGACCAGCACGCCGGTGGCGCCGTCGAAGTGCACATCGGCGCTGGCGCTGGCGGCCATGCCCACGGCCTGCCAGTGGCTGTCGTCCCTGCGTATGCCGGGCTGGTCCATGGTGACGGCGATCAGGCAGCGCTGGCCGTCTGCCAGCCAGCCGCTGACCAGGGCGCGGTCCACCGCGCGGGCACCGGAACACCAGGGCTTGTGGCCGGACAGGCGAACCGCCGAGCCTGCCTGCAGCGTCGTCCGTTGCGTGGCGTCGGGAGAGGCCGCCGTGGCCTGCACGCGCTCGCCCGGTGGCTCGGCGCACCAGACGGCCCAGCGCAGTCCCTCGGTGGCCAGGTCGGCCTGCAGTTCGTACAGGATGGCCAGGGCATCGGTATGGCCTTCGTAGAGCTTGGCCAGGCCCAGGCTGTGGGCGGCAACTTCGGCCAGCGCCCTCCAGCGCTGCAGCGTGTGGCCACGGCCCGGCAAGGGCAGGCGGTCGGCGCCCTGGGCCACCAGCAGGGCCAGCTGGTCCGAGGGGGACAGTTCCTCATGGCCGTGCAGGGCCCGGGCCAGCGTCTCGCTGTCCGTCCACGCCTGGGCGTGCTCGTTGTTTTGCTGGACCATCACCGCTCACCTTTCCTTGTGTGCCATGTGCAGCCCGGTAGTGAAGGGGGGGGGCCGGGCGTTGCCATCGTGCCGGCTTGCCGAGGCCGCCGCCGCAGGAGCAGGAGGCCATTACCTGTCGGAGACCACCGATCGGCTGGCGTCCAGGGCCAGGGCCTCCGCCGGGCAGGCGGGCAGCACCAGGCCCAGCGGCGGGCGTTGCTGCTTCATCGACGGCACGGGGATGCCGAAGCCGTCGTCTCTTTCCTTGCTCCAATCCCTGTCTCGGCGTTCCTGCGGCCTGGCCTCCTTCAATGCGGACAGAAAGGCCTTGCGCCACCAGTGCACGTCCTGCTCGCGTATGCGCTGCAGCAGCCGCCGGTGGCGCTGGCGCCGTTCGTGCAGCGGCATGTGCAGGGCCTGCTGCACCACGGCGGCCGTGCCATGCACGTCATAGGGATTGACCAGCAGCGCCTCGTGCAATTGCTCGGCCGCGCCCGCAAAGCGCGACAGCACCAGCACGCCCGGGTCGGCCGGGTCCTGGGCCGCCACGTATTCCTTGGCCACCAGGTTCATGCCGTCGCGCAGCGGCGTGACCAGGCCCACGGCTGCCGCACGGCACAGGCCGGGAATGCTGTCGCGCGGCAGCGTCTGGTGGATGTAGCGCACGGGCATCCAGTCCAGCTCGCCGTAGTCGCCATTGATGGCGCCGCACAGCGACTCGATCTCGCGCCGTATGTCCGCATAGGCGTCCAGGCCCTCGCGCGTGGGCGATCCGATCTGGATCAGCGTGGCGCTGCGCCGGTTGGCGGGATGGCGCGCCAGCAGTTCGCGGAAGGCGCGCAGGCGCTGGGGCAGGCCCTTGGAGTAGTCGAGCCGGTCTATGCCCAGCAGCAGGCGGCGCTGGGCGTATTCGTGCTTCATGCGTTCGTACATGTCGCGCGAGGCACCGGCCTGTGCAAGCGCCGCGAAGCCCTCCACATCGATTCCTATGGGGAAGTCGCGGCAGACCAGGCGCTGGCCATGGGCTCGGAACGTGCCGTCGCCCAGGGCCTGGCCGCCCGCCTCCTCGCAGACATAGCGCTCGAAGTGCTGCACGTCCTGGCGTGTCTGCAGGCCCACCAGGTCATAGGCAAACAGGCAGCGCATCAGCCACTCATGCTCGGGGATGGCCGCCAGCAGGGTCGGTGGCGGCAGCGGGATGTGCAGGAAAAAACCGATGCGCTGGCGGCAGCCCAGGGCGCGCAGCTCGGCCGCCAGGGGGATCAGGTGGTAGTCATGCACCCAGAGGATGTCGTCCTCTGCCAGCAGGGGGAGCAGCCTGCGTGCGAGCAACTGGTTCACGCGGCGGTAGCCGGCCGCAAGGCCCGTGTCGAAGTTCGCCAGGTCCAGCCGGCCATGGAAGACGGGCCACAGCACGCCATTGCTGTAGCCCGCGTAGTAGCTGTCGTGGTCCGCGCGGTCCAGGTCCACCGTGGCCAGCGTGACCTTGCCTGCCTGGATCCGGTGCACATGCCCGGCAGGGGGCGCGGCGCTGCCATCGGTGACCATGCCGCTCCAGCCGAACCACAGGCCGCCGGTCTGCCGCAACGCATCGCCCATGGCCACGGCCAGGCCGCCTGCGGCTGCCTTGGCCGGGTCGGCCACGCGGTTGGAGATCACCACCAGCCGGCTCATGGCAGGGCCTCCGCGCAGGTCTGTGCAGCCAGGTGCATGCATGCGGACTGCAGCCAGGCATGCACGGCCTGCGGGCTGCCCAGCCGGTGGCGGGCCCTGCTTGCGCCTTCGCCCACCTTGATCGCCATGCCGCCGTGCGCCTGTACCACGGCAAAGCCGCTCTCGTCCGTGACATCGTCACCGGCAAACACGGGGGTGCGGCCGGCGAACGGCTCTTCGCGCAGAAAGGCCGCAATGGCGCGGCCCTTGTCCACGCCCGCGGGCCTGACCTCCAGCACGCATTTGCCGTGCAGCAACTCCAGCCCGGGCAGGTGCCGCAGTGCGCGGCTCAACGTGTCCAGGCACAGCGCCGCCAGCTCTGGCGCGCGCCGGTAGTGCAGTGCCACCGAGGAGCGCTTGTGCTCCACCAGCAGGCGGGGATGGGCAGCCGCCAGGGCATTGCACAGCTGCAGAACGGTCCCTGGCATGGCCGATGCCTGCGGGTGCAGGCGGCCGCAGGCATCCCGCCGCTGCAGGCCATGCTCGCAGGCGGCGGGCAGATGCAGCGGCGCCAGAAAGTGGTCCAGCGCCTCGACCTGCCGACCCGTGACGATGGCAAGCGCCCCTCCCAGCAGGCCCTGCAGCCTGGCCAGCATCGGGATCAGGGCAGGGTCTGGCGCGATGGCGTCCGGGGTCTCGGCCAGCGGCACAAGCGTGCCGTCGAAGTCGAGGAACAGGGCGGAACTGCGGGCGGGGAGTCGGGGTGTTTCCATGGAGAGACCACGGTACCGAGTGCCGGGTTCACCGACCGTCAGCCGAGGGCTTGTGCGCGGATCGGCCATGCGCCAGCACCGGCCCATCAGGATGGAGGCGGCCTGCATGGCGCGTTCAGCGCTCGGCCTTGAGGGAGCCGCGGACATTGGTCACCGCCAGGCAGGCCTGCAGCGTCACCAGCGCCCAGGCACCCGTGGACCATCCCCACAGTGCCCACAGCACATTGCTGAGCATCAGAATCCAGAAGCCCACGTTGCGCCGTTGCGCAGAACGCGAGCCCACCCACCATGCGCCAAGGATGGAGGCCAGGAAGGCAGGCCACTGAAGCCAGTCGGGAATGTCGGGCATGGTTTTTCTCTCTGAAGGAGGGCAGGCGCCTCAGTTGCCGGGCCGTGCCGGGTCGTCCTCGTCGATGGAGTGGCATTCCTTGCAGGCTCCGCTTTCGCGCGCGCGGGCGGCCAGGTTGACGTAGAAGGCCGCCACTTGCTGCAGCTGCTCCTCGTCCAGCCCCTCGATGCCGATCATGCGGTTGCTTGCAATCTTGTTGGCTGCCAGCAGCTCGTTGAGCTTCAGGTGCAGGGCCACGCTGTCCTTGTTCTGGCTTTGCTGGATGAGGAACACCATCAGAAAGGTCACGATGGTCGTGCCCGTATTGATGACCAGTTGCCAGTTCTCCGAGAAGTGGAACATCGGGCCCGCCACGGCCCACACGGCCACACAGATCAGGGCCACGCAAAAGGCCATGGGCGTACCGGCCCAGCGCGTCACCTTGCTGGCGAAATGATCGAAGGCCGAAAGCAGCCGCGAATGGTCCGCGTACGAGGCGCTGCTTGTCTCGGGCATGGAGCCCAGGGCGTCGCCCGGGGTGCTGCGGCGTGATGTTGAACTTGTGGTTTGCATGGATGGATGTGTTCGGAATGGGGGCCGGTTCAAGGCTGCCTGCGCACCAGCTTCTTGCGCTGCTCGGCGTCCAGGCCCGGTGTCTGGCGCATGTCGGTGTCCACCTGGCCGGAGGCGATGTCGTCATGGGCCTGGCGCATCACGGGGTCGGGTGCATCGCTGGTGGCGTCGATGCTCTGGTCACGCTCATGCGGCAGGCGCAGGCCCTGCTCGGGCTCGCCCGATTCGCCGGGTGCATGCGGCGCCTTGCCTACCTGGCCGGGCAGCTTGGTGCGGCCGTCGCCCGATGGCTTGGACTGCTTTTGTGCAGAGGGCCGGGCAGCAGGGGTGGTCTTGTCTTTCATGGCGTTGTCCTTTCATTCATGGGCGCCCGCAGGGTGCGCCTTGGCCATGCTCTCCCCGCTTGCGCAAGGCCGTCGTGGGACCACGCCGAAAGCGCAGGAACGACAAGATGCCCCTGCCGGAACATGGCCGGCAGGCACGCCGATTGCCCTGTATGTGCCCTGTGCCGGGGTGCGAAAAATGGCCACAGGGGACTGGCGCGATGTCCGCAAGGCCCGGGCGCTGCGTTCCTACGGCACATGGCCGCAAGCGCGCACGCCGGACGGCCGCGGCGGCCATCAGCATAGGAATCACTTTCAACTGCCAAGGAGCACATTCCATGACGCAATCGAACCCCGCAAACCGTGACCCGCTGTCCGACGCACCTGGCGCGCACCCGGTGGGCACCGGCATAGGCGCAGCAGGCGGCGCCGTCACCGGCGCTGCATTCGGCGCAATGGGTGGCCCCATCGGCGCTGCCGTGGGTGGCGTGGCCGGCGCCGTGGTCGGCGGGCTGGCCGGCAAGGGTGCGGCCGAGGCCGTGAACCCCACGGTCGAAGATGCCTACTGGCGCGATGCCTACCAGAGCGAGCCCTATTACGTGGCTGGCCGCAGCTACGAGGAATACCGCCCCGCCTACGAGCTGGGCTGGAACGCTGCCGCCGCACGCCGCGATGCCGACTTCGATGCCTTCGAGTCCGAGTGGGAGCGCGAATGGACCACCCGCCGTGGCGCCAGCCATCTGGACTGGGACCAGGCCCGGCCCGCAGCACGCGCCGCCTGGGCGCGCGCAGGCAGCCGTGATGTCCGTGACGAGACGGGCACCATCGTCGCCCCCGCCTATACGGGCGATATCGACAACGACGATGTGGTGGACGTGCTCAACGACCTGCTTGAATCCTGCCGCGATGGCGAGTACGGCTTTCGCACCTCCTCCGAGAACGCCGACTCGCCGGACCTCAAGACCCTGTTCCTGCGCCACAGCGCAGAGTGCGGCGCCGCCGCGCTGGAGCTGGAGGCCGAGATCCGCAGGCTGGGTCGCGAGCCCGCATCGGGCGGCACGGTGGCCGGCGCGCTGCACCGGGGCTGGGTGTCGGTGAAGACGGCGCTGACCTCGCAGGACGACAAGGCGGTGCTGGAGGAATGCGAGCGCGGCGAGGATTCCGCCGTGGCCCAGTACCGCAAGGCGCTCAAGCAGCCGCTGCCCCCGGCCATCCGCGTGATGGTGGAGCGCCAGGCCCAGGGCGCGCAGCGCAACCATGACGAAGTGCGCGACCTGCGCGACCGTTACCGCAGCGCAGCCTGACCGCGCATCCCGCGCACGCGCGGGCCACGGAATCGTCAGCCGCCCACGCCATAGGGCGCAAAGCGGCTGGCGTTCTCATCCACATGCAGCGCCTTTCCCACATAGGGAAAGGCGCGCTGCGTGCACTGGTCGCGTTCGCAGACCTTGCAGCCCATGCCGATGGGCGTTGCCGATTCCGGGTCGCCCAGGTCCAGCCCCTTCGCATAGACCAGGCGCGCGGCATGGCGTATGTCGCAGCCCAGGCCGATGGAGAAGGTCTTGCGCGGCGAGCCGTAGCCGCGCTGCCCGCGCGTGACCGAGCGCGCAATCCACAGGTAGCGCCGCCCGTCGGGCATGCTGGCCAGCTGGCGCAGCACCTGGTCGGGCTGGCCGAAGGCCTCGTACACCGTCCACAGAGGGCAGGTGCCGCCCGTGCGGCTGAAGTGGAAATGCGTGGCCGACTGGCGCTTGGAGATATTGCCCGCGCGGTCCACGCGCACGAAGAAGAAGGGCACGCCGGGTGCGCCGGGCCGCTGCAGCGTGCTCAGACGGTGGCAGACGGTTTCAAAGCCCACGCCAAAGCGCTGGCCCAGCAGGTCGATGTCGTAGCGCAGCTGCTCGGCCGCCTCCAGGAACAGGTCGTAGGGCAGCAGCAGCGCGCCCGCAAAGTAGTTGGCCAGGCCCACGCGGGCGAGCTTGCTTGAAGCCGGGTCGCCCTGGAAGGCGGCGGTGGCGATCAGCCGGTCCAGCAGGGCGCCGATCTCCAGCAGCGCCAGCTGGGTGCCCAGCTGAAAGGCCTGCTGCGCGGGCTCCAGCGCAGAGGACAGCATGAGCACGCGTGTGGCCGGATCGAAGCGGCGCTGGCTTTCCCGTGAATCCTCGGAGCGCTGCACCTGGACGCCATGGCGCTGCTCCAGCCTGCGTGCCAGCCAGTCCGCCAGATGGCCGGGGTCGGCGCGGGCCTCGTGCGCCAGCGCCTGGGCCGCGCGGTCCACCTCGTCGAAATAGTTCTGGTGCGCGAAGAAGAAATCGCGCACGGCCTCGAACGGCATGGTGCGCGGGGCCGACAACCGGGCCGATCCGTCCGAGCGGTCATCGCCCAGGCGGAGCGACATGCTCTCGATGCGCTCCATGGCTTCGAGATGGCGGCGGTGCAGCGCCATCACCGCCCGTCCCAGGGCCGGCATTTGCGCGGCCACTTCCTGCAGCTCGGGCAGGGCGATGGATTCGGGCGCATCGGCCAGGGCTTCGCGCAGGCCGGCGACCAGGCGTGCTTCCTCGTCCTCCGAGAACTGCTGTATGTCCACGCCCAGCGCGCGGTTGAGCTTGAGCAGCACCGACACCGTCAGCGGCCGCTGGTTCTGCTCCAGCTGGTTCAGGTAGCTGGGCGACAGGCCCAGCGCGTGGGCCAGGGCGATCTGGGACAGGCCGTGCTCCGCGCGCAGTTTGCGCAGCTTGACGCCCATGAATGTCTTCTTCATGGCTGTTTCCTCGGGTGGCTGTTATTCGCAGAATTCGCAATATCGTGGGATTCGTTTCGCAAGAATTCGCCTTTTCAGTCCTATGGCTGAGCCGCTATTTTGCGTAGATTGCGAAGCATGACAACACCTACTGGAACCGCCGAGTTGCGCGAACTGGTATTGCCCGCGCTGGCCAACCACCACGGCACGCTGTTCGCAGGCCAGGGCCTGCAGCTCATGGCCAAGACCGCCTTTCTGGCAGCGCGCAGCCTGGCGCAGCGCGAGGTGGTGATGGCCGGCGTCACCGGCATCGACTTCCTGGCGCCCGTGCCCGTGGGCCACGAGATCGTCCTGCGCGGCTGGGTCAGCCGCGTGGGGCGCAGCTCGATGACGGTCTGCGTCACCGCCTCGGCCCGGGCGCCCGGCATTGCCTGCGAGGACGTGCTCAAGGGCCTGTTCGAGATGGTGGCTGTCGATCACAACGGCCTTCCTGCCGCCATTGCCCATTCCTATCTGAACCAGGAGACCCTTCCATGAGTATCACGACCATCGACGCGCCATCTGCGTCCGCATTCAAGCCCAAGAAGTCCGTTGCCCTGTCGGGCGTGACCGCCGGCAACACGGCGCTGTGCACCGTGGGCCGTTCGGGCAACGACCTGCACTATCGCGGCTACGACATCCTGGACATTGCCGAGGTCTGCGAGTTCGAGGAAATCGCCCATCTGCTGGTGCATGGCAAGCTGCCCACGCGCCCCGAACTGCAGGCCTACAAGACCAAATTGCAGGCGCTGCGCGGCCTGCCGGCCAGCGTCAGGCAGGCGCTGGAGCAGCTGCCTGCCGGCGCCCACCCCATGGATGTGATGCGCACCGGCGTCTCGGCCCTGGGCTGCGTGCTGCCCGAAAAGGACGACCACAACCTGGCGGGTGCCCGCGACATTGCCGACCGGCTCATGGCCAGCCTGGGCTCCATGCTGCTGTACTGGTACCACTGGAGCAATTCGGGCCGGCGCATCGAGGTGGAGACCGATGACGACTCCATCGGCGGCCACTTCCTGCACCTGCTGCACGGCCACCGGCCGTCCGGAGGCTGGGTGCGCGCCATGCACACCTCGCTCAACCTGTATGCCGAGCATGAGTTCAACGCCTCCACCTTCACGGCGCGCGTGATCGCGGGCACGGGCAGCGATATGTATTCGTCCATCGCGGGCGCCATCGGCGCGCTGCGCGGCCCCAAGCATGGCGGCGCCAACGAGGTGGCCTTCGAGATCCAGAAGCGCTACGACACCCCCGACGAGGCCGAGGCCGACATCCGCCGCCGCGTCGATGCCAAGGAAGTGGTGATCGGCTTCGGCCACCCGGTCTACACCGTCAGCGACCCGCGCAACGTGGTCATCAAGGGCGTGGCCAAGCGCCTGTCCGACGAGGCCGGAACCACCCGCATGTACGACATTGCCGACCGGCTGGAAGCGGTGATGTGGGAGGTCAAGAAGATGTTCCCCAACCTGGACTGGTTCAGTGCCGTCAGCTACCACATGATGGGCGTGCCCACGGCCATGTTCACGCCGCTGTTCGTGATCGCGCGCACCAGCGGCTGGGCCGCGCATGTGATCGAGCAGCGCCAGGACAACAAGATCATCCGCCCCAGCGCCAACTACACGGGGCCGGATGACCAGAAGTTCGTGCCCCTCGATGCGCGCGCCTGAGCCGCCGCTGTCCTGAACCTGGCGGGCGGGCTGCAGGCCCGCCCGCATTGCATCCGCCCCATGAACAACGACCACAAGAAACCCCTGCCCGGCACCAAGCTGCACTACATCGACGCCCGTGCCGCCGTCGATGCCCTCTCGCCCGGTGCCTGGGCTCGTCTGCCCTACACCGCCCGCGTCCATGCCGAAAACCTCGTGCGCCGCGCCGATCCCGAGCAGCTGGACGGCTACCTGCTGCAGCTCATCGAGCGCCGCCGCGACATCGACTTCCCCTGGTTCCCCGTGCGCGTGGTCTGCCACGACATCCTGGGCCAGACCGCCCTGGTGGACCTGGCCGGCCTGCGCGATGCCATCGCGGCCGAAGGCGGCGACCCCGCCCAGGTCAACCCCGTCGTTCCCGTGCAGCTCATCGTGGACCACTCGCTGGCCGTGGAGTGCGGCGGCTTCGATCCCGACGCCTTCGTGAAGAACCGCGCCATCGAGGACCGCCGCAACGAGGACCGCTTCCACTTCATCGAGTGGACGAAGAAGGCCTTTGCCAACGTGGATGTGATCCCTGCAGGGAACGGGATCATGCACCAGATCAATCTGGAGAAGATGTCCCCCGTGGTCACCGTGCAGGATGGCCTGGCCTTCCCGGACACCTGCGTCGGCACCGACTCGCACACGCCCCATGTCGATGCCCTGGGCGTGATCGCCGTGGGCGTGGGCGGGCTGGAGGCCGAGAACGTCATGCTGGGCCGTGCCTGCTGGATGCGCCTGCCCGACATCGTGGGCGTGCGCCTCACGGGCCGGCGCCAGGCGGGCATCACGGCCACCGACATCGTGCTGGCCCTGACCGAATTCCTGCGCCAGCAAAAAGTCGTCGGAGCCTATGTGGAATTCTTTGGCGAAGGCGCCGACAGCCTGAGCATCGGCGACCGCGCCACCATCTCCAACATGTGCCCCGAATACGGCGCCACGGCGGCCATGTTCTCCATTGACGACCAGACGCTGGCCTACCTGCGCCTGACCGGCCGCGACGAGGCCCAGGTGCGCCTGGTCGAGGCCTATGCGCGCACCGCAGGCCTGTGGAGCGACACCCTGGCCGGGGTGGAGTACGAGCGCGTGCTGCAGTTCGACCTGTCCACCGTGGTGCGCAACATGGCCGGCCCCTCGAATCCGCACCGGCGCCTGCCCACCTCGGCCCTGGCCGAGCGCGGCATTGCCGATGCCGCAAAACTGCAGGCCGCCCGCGCCCAGGAGGCGCAAGGCCTGATGCCCGATGGGGCCGTCATCATCGCGGCCATCACCAGCTGCACCAACACCAGCAACCCGCGCAATGTCATCGCCGCCGCCTTGCTGGCGCGCAATGCCAATCGTCTGGGCCTGGCGCGCAAGCCCTGGGTCAAATCCTCGCTGGCGCCGGGCTCCAAGGCCGTGGAGCTGTATCTGAAGGAGGCCGGACTGCTCAGCGAGCTGGAGCAGCTGGGCTTTGGCATCGTCGCCTTTGCCTGCACCACCTGCAACGGCATGAGCGGCGCGCTGGACCCCGCCATCCAGCAGGAGATCGTCGAGCGCGACCTCTACGCCACGGCCGTGCTCTCGGGCAACCGCAACTTCGACGGGCGCATCCATCCCCAGGCCAAACAGGCCTTCCTGGCCTCGCCGCCGCTGGTCGTGGCCTATGCGCTGGCGGGCACGGTGCGCTTCGACATCGAGCAGGACGTGCTGGGCGTGGTGGACGGCCGGGAGATCCGCCTGAAGGACCTGTGGCCCGCCGACGAGGAGATCGACGCCATCGTTGAACAAGCGGTCAAACCTGCGCAATTCCGCGCCGTCTACGACCCCATGTTCGCCATCCGCAAGGACGATGGAGACAAGGCCTCGCCCCAGTACGACTGGCGCTCCCAGTCCACCTACATACGCCGCCCGCCGTACTGGGACACCGAAGGCGTGGGCGCGCTGGCGGCCTTCCCGCGCACGCTGCGCAACATGCGGCCGCTGGCCCTGCTGCCCGACAACATCACCACCGACCACCTGTCGCCCTCCAACGCCATCCTGGCCGACAGCGCGGCGGGCGAATACCTGGCGCGCATGGGCCTGCCCGAGGAGGACTTCAACTCCTACGCCACCCACCGCGGCGACCACCTCACCGCCATGCGCGCCACCTTCGCCAACCCGCAGCTGGTCAACGAGATGGCCGTCATCGACGGCGTGCAGCACAAGGGCTCGCTGGCGCGCATCGAGCCCGAAGGCCGCGTGGTGCGCATGTGGGAGGCCATGGAAACCTACCTGAACCGCCGCCAGCCGCTGATCATCATCGCGGGCGCCGACTACGGCCAGGGCAGCTCGCGCGACTGGGCGGCCAAGGGAGTGCGGCTGGCCGGAGTCGAGGCCGTGGTGGCCGAAGGCTTCGAGCGCATCCACCGGACCAACCTCATAGGCATGGGCGTGCTGCCGCTGCAGTTCGTGCCGGGCACCGACCGCAGGACCCTGGGGCTGGACGGCACGGAGGTCTATGGGGTAGAAGGCGAGCGCACGCCGGGAACCCAACTCACTCTGGTGATTGAACGAAGAAGCGGCCAGACGCTGCGCGTGCCCGTGACCTGCCGGCTGGACACGGCCGAGGAGGTGTCGGTGTACGAGGCCGGCGGCGTGCTGCAGCGCTTTGCGCAGGACTTCCTGGCGCAGGCTCAGGCGGCCTGAGCTGGGGGCGTGCCAGCGGCCAGCGGCTGGCGCGCCAGCTCGATGAAGGCCTGCAGATAGTCGGTCTGCAGGTCCGCCACGCGTGCGCCCAGGAAGATCTGCTTGGCGATGCCCTTGGCGCCCAGGCGCACGGGAACCACGTCCAGCCTGCCCGCGTACTCCTGCACCAGCCAGCGCGGCAGGGCCGCCACGCCCCGGCCGCTGGCCACCATCTGCATCATGATGTCCGTGGTCTCTATGGCCTTCTGGCGGCGCGGCGTGATGCCGGCCGGCATGAGGAACTGGTTGTAGATGTCCAGCCGGTCCATGGGCACGGGATAGGTGATCAGCACCTCGGGCGCGAGCTGGGCGGCCTCCACGAAATCGGCCCCTGCCAGCGCATGCGCGCTGGAGACCACCAGCACCTGCTCGTAGTCGAACACGGGCACGAACTCCAGGCCCGTCTTGAACAGTGGATCGGGCGTGACCAGCAGGTCGATCTCGTAGCCGAACAGGGCGCCGATGCCGCCGAACTGGAATTTCTGCTTCACATCCACATCCACATCGGGCCAGCTCGCCAGATAGGGCGCGACGATCTTGAGCAGCCACTGGTAGCAGGGATGGCACTCCATGCCTATGCGCAGCGCGCCGCGCTCGCCCTGGGCGAACTGGCGCAGCCGCTCCTCGGCCAGGTCCAGCTGGGGCAGCACTCGCTGGGCCACGGCCAGCAGGTACTGGCCGGCCTGCGTCAGGCGCAGGCTGCGGCCTTCGCGCAGCCAGATGTCCGTGCCCAGCTGCTGCTCCAGCTTCTTCATGCTGTGGCTCAACGCCGACTGCGTCACGCACAGCACGCCAGCCGCCGCCGTCAGCGAGCCCTGTTTTTCGACTTCACGGACGATGGCGAGGTGGGTGCGTTCGAGCATGCAGCCTCGGCCTCAACGCGGATCCTGGCTGTCCAGGCGTGCCAGTATGTCCAGTGCCTGCTTAGCATCGCCACTGGCAGCCAGCGTGCGAAAGCGCGTTTCCATGTCAAACGCCGTGATGGCCTGCGTGCTCAACTCTTCGACCAGCTTGTTGATGCTCAGTCCCCGGTTGCGGGCCAGCGATTTCAGGCGCTGTGCCGTGTCGTCCGGCAAACGGATGGTCAGGGTGCTCATGGCTGTTCCTCCAGATCCAGGTATTGGGCGGGCGTCAGAATGCGCAACTGCGGCCAGGCCAGTTCCCCGCGGCTCAGGTCGCGCACATTGTGGGTCACGATGACTTCGGCATTGCCCGCCACGGCCAGCTCGATCAGGTGGTTGTCTCCCTCGTCTGGCAGATTGGGGCGCCAACCGTAGTAAACGTTGACCCAGCGTCCGGCATGCGCCAGTGCGGCCAGCACCTGCCGGCGTTCGTCGGCCGTCGTGGCGTCAGTCCAGACGTCGCGGCCAAGCAGGTCTTCGTACTCCTGCCACAGGGCATTGCCAAACAAAGGCATGGCCTGCCCTTGGAGTACGCGGCGCAGCACTTCGCGCGATGCGCCCCCGCCAGAGCGCAGGGCGGAGACAAACACATTGGTGTCCAGAACGATCAAACGCATGGCTGATGCTAGCGCATATGCAGTCATGACCATCATTCATCACCTCGGTTTCCCCCGTCGGCGCCCGGCGTGCTACGCGGCCGGTGCGCCGGGCTGCAGGGCGCCGTGCAGGAAGGACTGCTCCATCACGGCCGCCACGCTGGCCCGCGCAACACGGCCGCGCCGTTCCGCATCCAGCAGGCCCACGGCCATGGAAAGCCACAGCTCGGTCATGGCCGCTGCCGTGATGTCGATGCGGAACACGCCGGCCTGCTGGCCGCGCAGGAAAAAGGCATCCATGGCCGCCACCCATTCGCTCTCTATCTGGCCGACCACCGAGATGTCGGAGCGCCAGAAATACATCAGGAACAGCAGCAGCGTCTGGTGGTCCTGGCAGTGGGCGGTGAGGCGGCGCAGCGCCTCCAGCGGCGCGTGGCGCTCCAGTTCGGCCGCGTGCATGGCGCGCGACAGGGTGTCGGCCGCATGCCCTATGAGCCGGTCGATGAGCTGGTCGCGCGTGGGGCAGAAGCGGTAGAGCGTGGCCTTGCTGATGCCGATGGCGCGTGCCAGCTCCTGCAGATTGGCCTTGGGATCGTCCAGCAGCGCCAGTGCCAGTGCGCCCAGCAGCTTGCCTTCGTCCTCTTGCTTGGTGCTCGTCATCGCTTGTCATGCCTCCTTGGAAAGTGCAGGGATTTTATCTGTTGATGTTTTAAAGTATCAAATGAATCGATGTTGACTCATTTGATTCTGATATGTACCATCGCGGCCTTCGTATCGAATCAATCAGGTTGTGAACATGAGCATGCGTCTGAACAAGCGACGTGGCCTGCCGCTGGCGGCCCTGGTGCTGGCCGTCCTGGCGGCGGGCTGCGGCCGCAACGAGGCTCCGGCCGCGGCGGGTGACGCGCTGCCCGTGGTGCAGGCCGTCACCGTGCAGCCCGCGCCGCTGGCCCTGTCCAGCGAGCTGCCGGGCCGCATCGAGCCCGTGCGCGTGGCCGAGGTGCGTGCGCGGGTGGCCGGCATCGTGCTGCGCCGCCATTTCGAGGAAGGTGCCGATGTCCTGGCCGGCCAGGTGCTGTTCCAGATCGACCCGGCGCCCCTGCGCGCCGCCCTGTCCCGCGCCCAGGGCCAGCTGGCCAGCGCCGAGGCGGCCCTGCTCGATGCGCGTGCCGTGGTCGGCCGCAACGCGCCGCTGGTGGCGCAGGAGGCGGTCAGCCGCCAGGACTTCGAGGCCATGCAGGCCCGCCTGCAGGCGGCCCAGGCCGCGCGGCAGTCCGCCCAGGCCGAGGTGCAGGCGGCCGCCCTGAACCTGGAATACGCCACGGTCAGGGCGCCTATCGCGGGCCGCATCGGCCGTGCTTTGGTCACCGAGGGCGCCCTGGTGGGCCAGGGCGAGGCCACGCCCATGGCGCTGGTCCAGCAGCTCGACCCGGTCTATGCCGACTTCCAGCAGCCCGTGGCCGAAGCCCAGCGCCTGCGCGCGGCCCTGGCCGAGGGCCGTCTGGCACAGACAGCGGGCAAGGACGGCACGCCGGTTTCCCTGAAGGTGGACGGCACGGGCCTGCAGCGCACGGGGCGGCTGCTGTTCTCGGATGTGACGGTGGACCGCGGCACGGGCCAGATGGCGCTGCGCGGGCGCTTCGACAACCGCGACGGCATGCTGCTGCCCGGCATGTATGTGCGCGTGACCGTGGGCCAGGGCGTGGACCCTGCCGCCATCCTGGTGCCGCAGCGGGCCGTGCAGCGCAGCACTGACGGGCAGGCCCACGTGCTGGTGGTGGACGGCCAGGACACGCTGCAGATGCGCCCCGTGCAGACCGCCGCCATGCATGGCGCGCAGTGGCAGATCAGCGCAGGCCTCAAGGGCGGCGAGCGCGTGGTGGTGGGCCGCATGGCGGGCCTGCAGCCCGGGGCGCGGGTTCAGGTCACGGCCCTTTCCGATGCCGCGGCCTCCCCTACGGCGGGGCTGTCCGGCACCTTCAGCGCCTCCGGCAGCTCCGCCACGTCCAGCGACTGAGCCGGCGCCTGCCCAAGGAATAGACCATGTCCAAGTTCTTCATCAACCGCCCCAACTTCGCCTGGGTGGTGGCCATCTTCATCATGCTCGCCGGGCTGCTGGCGATACCGGCGCTGCCCGTCTCCCAGTTTCCCAACGTGGCGCCGCCGCAGATCTCGATCACCGCCAACTACCCGGGCGCCTCCGCCACCACGGTGATGGAGTCGGTGACCAGCGTCATCGAGGAGGAGCTCAACGGCACCAAGGGGCTGCTGTACTTCGACTCCTCCAGCGGCTCCACGGGCCTGGCCGAGATCACGGCCACCTTCGCCCCGGGCACCGAGCCCGCGCTGGCCCAGGTGGAGGTGCAAAACCGCATCAAGAAGGCCGAGGCGCGCCTGCCCGCGTCCGTGATGCAGATGGGCCTGCAGGTCGAGCAGGCCAGCGCCAACTTCCTGATGATCTACTCGCTGACCTACAAGGACGGCAGCGGCGGCAACAGCGAGGTGGCCCTGTCCGACTACGCCGTGCGCAACATCAACAACGAGATCCGCCGCGTGCCCGGCGTGGGCAAGGTGCAGTTCTTCGCGGCCGATGTGGCCATGCGCGTGTGGGTCGATCCGGGCAAGCTGCTGGGCTACGGCCTGTCGGTGGCCGACGTGAACGCGGCCATCGCCGCCCAGAACGCGCAGGTGCCGGCCGGCAGCTTTGGCGCCTCGCCCGCGGGGCCCGGCCAGGAGTTGAGCGCCACCATCGCCGTCAAGGGCACGCTGGCCTCGCCCGAGGAGTTCGGACAGATCGTGCTGCGTGCCAGGGCCGATGGCTCGGCCGTGCGCCTGGCCGATGTGGCGCGGCTGGAGGTCGGCCAGCTGGACTACAGCTTTTCCTCGCGCGAGGACGGCCGCCAGGGCGTGGCCGCCGCCGTGCAGCTGGCGCCCGGCGCCAACGCCATGCAGACCGCCAAGGCCGTCAAGGCGCGCCTGGCCGAGCTGTCGCAGAACTTCCCTGCCGGCATCCAGTACGCCGTGCCCTATGACACCTCGCGCTTCGTGGAAGTGGCCATCGGCAAGGTCATCCAGACCCTGGTGGAGGCCGTGGCGCTGGTGTTCCTGGTGATGTGGCTGTTCCTGCAGAGCCTGCGCTACACGCTGATTCCCACCATCGTCGTGCCCGTGTGCCTGGCCGGCACCCTGGGCGTGATGTATGCGCTGGGCTTTTCGGTGAACATGATGACCATGTTCGGCATGGTGCTGGCCATCGGCATCCTGGTGGACGACGCCATCGTGGTGGTGGAGAACGTGGAGCGACTCATGGCCGAGGAGGGGCTGCCGCCGCTGGCCGCCACGGTCAAGGCCATGCAGCAGGTCTCGGGCGCCATCGTCGGCATCACCCTGGTGCTGGTGGCGGTGTTCCTGCCGCTGGCCTTCATGAGCGGATCGGTGGGCGTGATCTACCGGCAGTTCTCGCTGTCGCTGGCCGTGTCCATCCTGTTCTCGGGCCTGCTGGCGCTGACCTTCACGCCGGCGCTGTGCGCCACGCTGCTCAATCCCGTTGCCAAGGACCACCACGCCGAGCGCAAGGGCTTCTTCGGCTGGTTCAACCGCCGCTTCGCGGCGCTGACCGAGCGCTTCGACCTGCTCAACCAGCGGCTGGTGCGCCGCGCCGGGCGCTGCATGCTGGTGTATGCCGCCATCGTGGCCGGGCTGGGCGTTGCGTACACGCGCATGCCCGAATCCTTCGTGCCCTACGAGGACATGGGCTATTACATCGTCGGCGTGCAGCTGCCGCCGGGCGCCACCACGGAGCGCACCAAGGCCATGGTCAAGGACATGGAGGACTATGTTCGGAGCCGCCCCGCCACGGCCCAGGCCGAGTTCCTGATGGGCTACAGCTTCTCGGGCATGGGGCAGAACGCGGCCCTGGCCTTCGTCACGCTCAAGGACTGGTCGGTGCGCGGCGCCGGGCAGGCGTCGTGGGACGAGGTGCAGGCCTTCAACCAGCGCTTTGCCCGCCTGTCCGACGGCACCGTCATGGCCGTGGACCCGCCGCCCATCGACGGCCTGGGCAACTCCGGCGGCTTTGCGCTGCGCCTGCAGGATCGCGCCAACCTGGGCCGCGAGGCGCTGATCGCTGCGCGCGACCAGCTGCTGGCCAAGGCCAATGCCTCGCCCATCATTGCCTACGCCATGATGGAAAACCTGGAGGATGCGCCCCAGCTGCGGCTGGACATCGACCGGCGCAAGGCGCAGGCCCAGGGCGTGGATTTCAGCGCCATCAACACGGCCCTGTCCACGGCCTACGGCTCGGCCGTGATCAATGAGTTCCCCAACGCCGGCCGCCTGCAGCGCGTGGTGGTGCAGGCCGATGCGCAGGCCCGCGCGCGGCCCGAGGACATCCTGCGCCTGCACGTGCCCAACGCCAGCGGGCAGCAGGTGCCGCTGGCGGCCTTTGCCACGGTGCGCTGGGAAAGCGGGCCGGTGCAGATCTCGCGCTACAACGGCTATCCGGCCTTCCGCATCTCGGGCGATGCCAGGCCCGGCCACACCACGGGCGAGGCCATGGCCGAGCTGGAACGCATCATGGCCGAGATGCCGCGCGGCATAGGCTACGAGTGGACGGCCCTGTCCTTCCAGGAGAAAGCCGCCGGTGCCCAGGCGCCCAAGCTGTTCGCGCTGGCCATCGTGGTGGTGTTCCTGCTGCTGGTGGCCCTGTACGAGAGCTGGAGCATTCCCGCCGCCGTGATGCTGATCGTGCCCATAGGCGCGCTGGGATCGGTGCTGGCCACATCGGCCGTGGGCCTGTCCAACGACGTGTACTTCAAGGTGGGCCTGATCACCATCATCGGCCTGGCGGCCAAGAACGCCATCCTGATCGTGGAGTTCGCCAGGGACCTGCATGCGCAGGGGCACAGCCTGGCGCAGGCCGCGCTGCAGGCGGCACGGCTGCGCTTTCGGCCCATCGTCATGACCTCGCTGGCCTTCATCCTGGGCGTGGTGCCGCTGGCGCTGGCCTCGGGCGCGGGCGCCTCCAGCCAGGCCGCCATCGGCTTCGGCGTGATCGGCGGCATGCTGTCGGCCACGCTGCTGGGGGTGGTCTTCGTCCCCGTCTTCTTCGTCTGGGTGCTGTCCCTGCTGCGGCGCAAGGCGCCGGCCGGCACCCCGCCTGCCCTGCAGGCCCCGGCAATCCCCACGGAGTAAGCGCCATGTCCCTGCACTTCTTCCCACGCGCCCTGTGTGCGCTGGCCGCCAGCCTGGTGCTGGCGGGCTGCTCCCTCGCCCCGGTCCACCAGCGTCCGCAGGCGCCCATTCCCACGCAGTGGCCGCAACAGGATGCCGCGCCCGTGCTGTCCTCGTCGGCGGCCACGCTGGACTGGAACAGCTTCATCGCCGACCGCCAGCTGCGCCAGCTGGTGGACCTGGCCCAGGCCCACAACCGCGACCTGCGCCAGACCCTGCTCGACGTGGAGGCGGCACGCGCCCTGTACCAGGTGCAGCGCGCCGACCGGCTGCCGGGCGTGGGCCTGCAGGGCGGCGGCACGCGCCAGCGCCTGCCGGGCGACATGAATGCCACGGGCCAGCCGCAGGTGCAGGGCAACTGGCAGGCCGGCCTGGGGCTGGCCGCCTTCGAGCTGGACCTGTTCGGCCGCGTGCGCAACCTGTCCGAAGCCGCCCTGGGCGAGTACCTGGCCACCGAAGAGGCCGTGCGCGCGGCCCGCATCAGCCTGGGTGCCGAAGTGGTGCAGGCCTACCTGTCCCGCGACGGGGCCCTGCGCCGCCTGCAACTGGCGCAGCGCACGCTGCAAAGCCGTGAAGCCTCGCTGCGCCTGACCGCGCAGCGGCGCCAGGCGGGCACGGCCACGGCGCTTGACCACCAGGATGCCCTGGGCCTGGCCGCCCAGGCACGTGCCGATGTGGAACGCAGCGAACGCGAGCTGCTCCAGGCCGGCAACGCCCTGCTGCTGCTGACGGGCGTGGACGACCTGTCCGCACAGCTTTCGGCACAACCCGCCCAGGCACCCGTGCTGCTGCAGGAGCTGTCGGCCGGAACGCCGTCCGAACTGCTCGTCCACCGCCCGGACATCCAGGCGGCCGAGCACCGGCTGCGCGCGCGCAGCGCGGACATTGGCGCGGCGCGCGCGGCCTTCTTCCCGCGCATCTCGCTCACCGGCTTCCTGGGATCGTCCAGCGCCGATCTGTCCGACCTGTTCCGCCCGGGCCAGCGCGCCTGGTCGTTCACTCCCCAGGTCACGCTGCTCCTCTTCGACGGGGGGCGCAACCGCGCCCACCTCGACCTGGCCGTGCTGCGCAAGGACAGGGCCGTGGCCGCCTACGAGCTGGCCATCCAGACCGCCTTCCGCGAAGTGGCCGACGCCCTGGCCGCCACCGACACGCTGCGCCGCGAGGAAGCCGCGCGCCTGGCGCTGCGCGACAGCAGCCGCGAAAGCCTGCGGCTGGCGCAGGCCCGCTACCAGGCGGGCGTGGATGATTCCCTGCGCTACCTCGATGCCCAGCGCAGCGCCTTCGCCAATGAAAGCGCCTACGTCGATACCGTGACCCAGCGGCAGCTGGCGCTGGCCCAGCTGTTCCGCGTGCTGGGCGGCAGCTGGACGGCGCCGCCGCCTCACAGCGGGCCGAACACCTCGGGCAAGGCGGCCTCACGCGGCATGCCGCCGTAGCTCTTGGTGCCGCCCTGGCCGTCGATCACCACGATGCCCGGCGTTCCGCGAAAGCCCAGCGACAGCATCAGCTTGTGGTGGGCATCCAATGCCTTGCGCACATCGGGGCTGACGCTGAAGGCGGGCGCGATGCCGCCCTGGGCGGCCTTCTTCTCGTGCTCCATCAGTGCGGCCGCGCGGTCCGGGGCCTGCAGGATGGCGGCGGCCTTGGCGGGGCTGTCGTCGCGGATGACGCCCACCAGGATGTGGCGCAGTTGCACCTTGCCTGCGTCCACCCAGGGACGCGCGGCCTCCCAGAACTTGTGGCAGTACTTGCAGTTGGGGTCGGTGAAGGTATAGATCACGCGCGGCGCATCGGCCTTGCCGTCGGGCACCCAGGTGGATGCCTGCAGTTGCGCCTGCACGGTGTCGCCTGCCGGCTTGGCGGCCTGGGCCTTGGCCTGTGGCGCCTGGGCCGCGGCAGGGCCTTCTGCGGCCGTCGCCCGTCCCGCCGCCAGAAACAGGCTGGCCGCCATGCCTGCAAAAAGGACGGTGCGTTGAAGATGCATGGGAACTCCTTGAATCGGGTGAATAGGGGGCAGCGGGTTTCGCAGGGTGGCTAGTCTATTGCCCGCACAGCCTGCCTGCACAACCCGCCCGCCGCTTCCCCCTGGCCGACCGTCAGAACGAGCCGCGCAGCGTCAGCATCACATTGCGCGGATCGCCGTAGTGGCTGCTGTTGAGCAGGTTGCCCACGGAGACGTAGTAGGTCTTGTCGAACATGTTGTTGAAGTTCAGCGACGCCTCCCACTGTCGGTTGATGCGGTATCGCACATGGCTGCTCCAGACCGCGCGGCCGGGCGCATGGACGGCCACGGCGCCCACCTGGCGGTAGTTGGAGCTTTGCGCATTCACGCCGCCGCCGATGGTGAAGGCATTCCATTCACCGGGCAGCTGGTAGGTGGTCCAGACGCGCAGCAGGTGGCGCGGCGTGTAGGTGTTGAAGCTCTTGCCCTGGTTGTTCAGGTCCTGGGCGTACTTGTTGCTGTTGTAGGTATAGCCCGTGAACAGCTTCCAGCCGCGCGCCAGCTCGCCGCTGATCTCGGCATCCAGCCCCTGGCTGGTGACCTTGCCGGTGTCGGTGTAGCAGTAGTAGCCGTCGCGGCAGGTGGGGCTGGTGGTCAGGTCTTCCTGCGCGCGGTGGTTCTGGTTCACGCGGTACAGCGCCAGCGAGGTGTTCAGCCTGCCGTCCATCAGCTCGCCCTTGAGGCCGACCTCGTAGGTGTCGCCCATGATGGGCTTGAGGTTCTCGCCGGCCGCGTTCAGCAGCGTCTGGGGCTTGAAGATGCTGGCGTAGCTGGCATAGGCGTTCCACTGCGGACTGAGGGTGTAGATGGCGCCCGCAAACGGCATGAACCGGGTATTGCCCTGGTGGGTCGTGTTGAAGCTGGGAACACCGGCGCTGCGCAGATAGGTGTCCCAGTCGCTCTTGTAGTTGCTCAGGCGCCCGCCCACCACCAGCTTGAGCGGATCGCTGACCTGCAGGCGCAGCGCACCGTAGACGCCGGCCTGCTGCACCATGGCCCTGCGCTCTTCGTTGAACACGGCGGCCAGGGCGGCGTCGCTGGGTTCGGGGATGTGGGCGTTGGGCGCCGTCACATCGATGGGGCTGGCCGCCGTCAACGCGTTGTAGGTGGGGTTGGCGTGCGAGCGGCTGTAGGTGGCGCCCAGCACCAGCTCGTGCTGGCGGCCGAAGGCATCGATGTCGCCCGTCACGTGGGCGTCCAGGCCGGAGGCATTCATGCGCGCCCGGGTCATGGCCGCAATGCTGCCGCCCAGCATGGTGGAGGGATTGACCGAGCGCAGCGAGGCCGCGTACTTCATGTCCAGCTCTTCGCGCACATGGATGGCCGAGACCTTGGCGCGCCAGCGGTCGTTGAACTGGTGCGACAGGTCCGCATACAGGGCCTTGTTGCTGTTGTTCTGGCGGTTCCAGTCGGCCCCCAGGAAGGTGGAGCGCGGCAGCCCGATGTCGCCGCCCGTGGCATAGCGCGGCAGGCCCGAGATGAAGGGCCTGCCCTTCATGCTCTCGATGCTGGCGCCCACGCTCACCTGCGTGTCGGCCGACAGCCGGTAATCCAGCGTGCCGTACAGCGTGGTGTTGCGGCTGTTCACGTAGTCGATGAAGGAGTGCTCGTCCTGCCGGTCCAGCACGGCGCGGCCGCGCAGCGTACCTTCCTGGTTCAGCGAGCCGCTGGCATCGATCTGCGCGCCATAGCGGTCCCAGGAGCCTGCCCTGGCCATGACGCTGACGCCCGGCTCGGCCAGCGGCCGCTTGCGCACCAGGTTGACGGCGCCGCTGGGGTCGCCGCCGCCCTGCACCAGGCCGGTGGCGCCGCGCAGCACTTCCACGCGGTCGTAGATGACCGAGCTGCCTGCGTAGTTGCTGGCGCGTCCGTACAGGCGCTCCACTGGAATGCCGTCGTACTGCATGCCCGTCACGTCGAAGCCGCGCGAATAGATGTACTTGCCGCCCTGCGGGCTTTGCAGCAGCGTGATGCCCGTGGTGCTGGCCAGGGCCTCGTAGACCGAGGTGATGTTCTGCTCCTTCATGAGCTGGTCGGTCACCACGCTGACGGACTGCGGCGTGTCCTTGAGCGCCTGCTCGCTCTTGCCGATGCTCACGGCGCGCGCCGCATAGGCCCCCGTGCCTTCGGTGGCCGCGCTGCGCAGGGCCTGCGCGGTCACGTGGACCTCGCCCAGTGTCTGCGCGCCGGCAGCGGGGCGGGGCGCGGGTTTCAGCGTGAAGCCGCCGCTGCGCTCGGTGGCGACGGCCATGCCAGAGCCACCCAGCAACTGCTCCAGCGCCTGGCGCGGCGTGAACCGGCCCTTGACGGCCTGGGCGCTGCGCCCGGCCAGGTCGGCCTCGTCGAACAGCACCTGCTGCCCGGACTGCTGGCCGAACGCGCCCAGCGCCGTGGCCAGCGGCTGGGCCGCAATGTCGAACGGCAGCCGTTGGGCACGCGCCTCCTGCGCCTGTGTCTGCGCCTGGGTCTCCGCATGCTTCTCCTGTGCGTGCGATGCCGCAGGCACTGCCGTGGCCGCCACGGCTCCAGCCACCAGCAGCGCCATGGCGCCCTGGCGTGCCGTTCCCACCTCTGCTCCTGCACGGTCGCTGCGCACCTGCGCCGTCGCCACCTGGCCCATCAGGGCTCCCCTCAGTTGTTTTGCCCGCTTCACGTTTGAATCCTGCGTCCTGTCTGCACGGCGCCAATGCGCCCCATCGCGTCGTGCGCGCAGGCCCAGGCCCTTGCCGGGCATGCCCACCAGTGCATGCCGGCTTCAGCCGCAAGGCCAAGGCCGCCAGTCTGCGCGCGCGGCGCACCGCGTTTGCGGCCGTTGGCTGGGGGGCGAAGTCCTGCTTCGGCCCTGCTGGCTGGCAGCCGAGGGAGTGCCCGGAAAATCCGGTCCCTACCTGTTCAAGACGCGGTTTTCGGGAAGAACACGAACCCGTGCCGCCTTCTTTGTTTGAAACAATATGTAAGAAAGCTGATTCCAGCCGGACGATCGGCCGGTCAGCCGTTCAGCGCTTGGCAATCAGCCATCCGCCCGATGCCTGCCTGCGCACGCGCACCGCAATGAGGTCGGGCAGCAGCTCGATGAAGGGCTCGGGCGAAGCCGTGGAGAAAAAGGCCGACACGGGCAGGTTGCCCAGGTCTTCGGAGGCCAGCACCACGGGCTGGCCCAGGTAGCGGGACAGCTCCTGCGCCACCTCGGCCAGCGGTGTGCGCCGAAAGCGCAGCTGCCCCGTGCGCCAGTCGCCCACCGTGTCCGCCGGCGCAGCCACGGCGTGGTGGACGCCCGTGGCGGGGTCGATGGCCACGCCGCTGGCGGCGCCCAGCAGCAGTACCGGCGCATCCGCTCCATCGCGGTCGGCGCGCACCTCCACCTTGCCGCGCAGCACCTTGACCACCAGGCGCGGCGGCGCAGCCCGCACGTTGAAGGCCGTGCCCACCACCTTCACGCGGCTGCGGCCCGAGTCCACGGTGAAGGGCCGCGATGCATCCGGCGCCACGTCGAAGAAGGCCTCGCCGCTGTCCAGCACCACCTCGCGGCGGCGCGGGTAGTAGCGCACCTGCAGCGTGCTGCTGAAATTCACGGCCACATGGCTGCCGTCGGGCAAGTCCACCTCGCGCCGCTCGCCGGGGCCGGTCGCCATCTCCAGCGTGTAGCGCGCGGTGTTGTCCCAGGCATGCCAGCCGCCCACCAGCAGGGCGCAGCACAGGGCGACGCCCGCCGTGGCGAAGGCGGCTCGCCAGCGGCCCGGACCGGGCTGGCGGGCAGCAGCAACTGCTGCGGCGGGATGCGGCCGCGGCCGTGCGGGCTCGACCGCAGGCTTGCCCTGCGCCTGCAGCCGTTGCTGCTGCAGCTGGCCGAACAGCTGGCGCGTGCGGCCCATGCTGTCGAAGATCTCGCGGCGAAAGGGGTCGGCCTGCAGCCAGGCGTCCAGCGCGCGTTCGTCCGCGCCCGTCCAGCCCGCCGTCTGGCGGCGCGTGAACCACTCGGCAGCAGCCTCGTGCAGGTCCACCAGCGTGTCTGGCGCCATTCCTGGGGGCGGTGTCTTGTTCATGGCGTGGGGCCGCGTCCTGGAGCGTGTTCGGAAGGTGGTGCAGCGTCGGCGAGCAGGCGCTGCATCTGCTCCATGCTGCCGTATTGCAGGCGCAGCTCGCAGTAGGCATAGGCCCGGCTCACATGCCTGGACACCATGCGCAGCGAGATGTCCATGCGCTGCGCCACTTCCTCCTGCGTGAATCCTTCCATGACGTGCAGCGTGAACGCCTCGCGCTGGCGCTCGGGCAGCTCGCCCAGCGCATCGTCCAGCCGGGCCAGGTACTGGCGGTTCTGGGCCTGGCGCGCGGGATCGTGGCGGTCATCGGCGGGCAGGGCCTGCAGCTCGTCGCCGCAGTCCTCGGCCGGCACCATGTCGATGGCCTGCTCCGCACCCAGCCTGCGCCATTGGTCCACGGCCAGGTTGCTGGCCGCGCGGCTCAGATAGGCCTGCTCCTTGCCCTCTTCGGGCAGGCGGCCCGATGCGGCCATCTGCGCAAACACCTGCTGTGCCGTGTCCTCGGCCTGCGCGCGGCTGCCCAGCCGCCCCTGCAGCAGCCGCACCAGCGGCTGGCGCCAGCGCGCGTACAGCGTGGCCAGGGCGGAGGGCGGTGCCATGCCTCCCTGGGCGGCGGCGAAGGGATCGTGCTTCACCGCTGCAACCCCGCATCACCAGGCCATGGCGCAGCCCCCAGGAGCAGGGCCCAGGCGGCAATCAGGCTGGCGGAGGTCGGCAAGGAAGGAGGCACGGCGCGCGGCGGTTCGCCAGCGGCCCGGAGCAGGTGCCGGGCCAAGGCTGGCGGAAAACAGCAGCGATTGTACTGAGAGTGATTCGCATTGGTGGATGTGCTTTGCCAGGAATGGCAAGCGGCAGGTGCTGCTCTGTTAGCTGCCGCCAATGCGCAGGGCCGCCACGGCCGGGTCGTGCACCACCAGGCCGGTCGGCCCGTAGCGCTCCAGCTCGGCCAGGGCATCGGCCAGGGGCGTGTTCTCGAAGCGGACCAGTCCCTGGCGCCACAGCGCAATGCTGCCGGGCGCCACAGCCGCCACCGGACCGAGCACGCCTGCAGGCGACACGCTCAGGACCTGGCCCGCGACCAGGTCGGCAGGCGTTGCCGCGCCTTGCGCACCGGCCACGCGCACATGGCCTTCCTGCACGGCCACCTGCACGCTGCCCGCCTCCATGCCGGTGGCGCGATAGCGCACGGAAAACCGCGTCCCGACCACGGTGACGCGCGCCGGGCCGGCCAGCACATGGAAGGGCCTGGCGCTGTCGGGCGCCACGGCGAACAGGATCTGCCCTTGCGTGATGCGCACCTCGCGCCGGTCGCGGTACAGGGCCACCTGCGCCTGGGTATCGGCGTCCAGGGACAGTGCGGTGCCGTCGGGCAAGGTGATGGTCTTGGCCTGGCCGCTTGGGGTCAGGTGGCTGCTGGTGAAGGTGGGCTGCTGCTGCCACCGGTGCCAGCCCACGCCCACGGCCAGGGCCGCCGTGCAGCACAGGGCCGCCAGGGCAGGGCGCGGCAGCAGGTGGGACCAGCGCCAGCCTTGGCGCTGCGCGGCCGGTTCCGGGTGTGCGTGAGGCGCCGACTGCGAGCGCCGGCGTGCCTGCTCCGCGCGCAGGCGTGCCACCTGTTCGGGGGGGATCGGCCGCGCTGCCGCCAGGCTCTGGCCCAGGTGGCGC
Organism: Delftia sp. UME58; assembly: GCF_014170385.1. Classification (NCBI taxonomy): domain Bacteria; kingdom Pseudomonadati; phylum Pseudomonadota; class Betaproteobacteria; order Burkholderiales; family Comamonadaceae; genus Delftia; species Delftia sp. UME58. The sequence goes on along the minus strand of NZ_LZZV01000097.1, from coordinate 38,967 downwards.
AAGGCGGCCTCGTGCGCCGTGCTGGCTGCCAGCCATTCGGTGAATTCGGCTTCTTCCTCGGCGGTCAGTCCTTGCTCCATGCGCGTGTGCCAGTCGACCGCAGCGAGGTCGATGGGGTTTTGCCCACGGAAGAACTCTTCCAGTTCGCGCACCTGCGCAGCCTTGTCCAGGGGCGCGGTGCAGGAGCGGTAGCGGCGCATGCGTGCGGATTCCCGGCCTCAGAAGCTGGTCCAGTCCTGCGATTCGGCAGACGGTTTGGCCGCAGCGAGGCGTACAGGTCGTGCAGGGCGCGCACCGGCTGAGGGTTGTGCAGGCGCAGGCTTGGCCGGCGCCAGCGCAGATGCCGTGGCCGCGCGCATGGGCACGGACGCCGGTGGCGGCGCCTGAAAACCCGGCTGCTGGGGCACAGTGCCCTGATGGCCCAGGCGGAAGATGGCCACGGCCTGCACCAGGCGCTGGGCCTGGGACTTGAGGCTGGAGGCCGCCGCCGCGCTTTCCTCCACCAGGGCGGCGTTTTGCTGCGTGACCTGGTCCATCTGGCTCAGGGCCTGCCCGACCTGGGCCACGCCGGTGCTTTGCTCGTCGCTGGCGTTGCTGATCTCTCCCATGAGGTCGGTCACGCGCTGTATGGATTGCAGCACCTCGGCCATGGTGGTGCCGGCCTGGTCGGCCAGCTCCGCACCCTGGCTGACGCGCGTGGCGCTGTCAGTGATGAGCTGCTTGATCTCTCGGGCCGCCTGCGCGCTGCGCTGGGCCAGGGTGCGCACTTCGGCGGCCACCACGGCAAAGCCCTTGCCCTGCTCGCCGGCGCGCGCGGCCTCGACGGCGGCATTGAGGGCGAGGATGTTGGTCTGGAAGGCGATGGAGTCGATCACGCCCACGATGTCGCCGATCTGGCGCGAGCTGGCATGGATGTCCTGCATGGCACCCACCACCTCCTGCACCACGGTGCCGCCCTTGGCCGCGACCTGGCTGGCGCCGCGCGCGAGCTGGTTGACCTGGCGTGCGTTGTCCGCGTTCTGCTGCACGGTGGAGGACAGCTCGTCCATGGAGGCCGCCGTCTGCTGCAGCGCGCTGGCCTGTTGCTCCGTGCGCCGGCTCAGGTCGGCATTGCCCCTGGCGATTTCCTCGCTGGCCATGGCCACGCTGTCGGCGTTGTCGCGCACATCGCTGACCACGCTGGCCAGGCTCTGGTGCATGGCGTTGAGCGAGGCCTGCACGCTGCCTGCGGGCGCTTCGCTGCGAACCAGTCCGGGGTCGAGGTTGCCGTCGGCGATCTGGCGGGCGACTTCACCGAGCTGGGCAGGCTCTGCCCCCAGCGCGCGTGTCAGGCCGCGTGCGATCAGCCGGCCCATGAGCAGCGCCAGCACAAAGGCCACGGTGCTCACGCCGATCAGCATGTTGCGGTGCTCCACATAGGACTGGGTGGCGTGCGCAATCATGTCCCTGGCGTGCCGGCGTGTCAGCTCGCCGTACTCCCGGGAGGCGGCAATCAGCTGGGCCAGCAGGGGCCGGCATTCGCTGTTCATCTTGGCGATGGCGGCCTCCTTTTCCTGGCGCAGCGTCAGCGAGACGATGTCCATGGCCACCGGGCCGTAGCGCTGCTCGACCTGTTCGATGCGGGCGACCAGGGCGCGGGCGTCCTCGCCCGCCTCTGGCGCGGCCACCAGGGCCTTGAGCTGGTCCAGCCGGGCCTTGACATCGGCATGGGCGGCGTTGACCGCTGCGGTTTCCAGTTGCACATCGGCGGGCGTGGTGACCAGCACCAGGTTGCGCGCCGCGACGGCCCGCCGGTCCACGGCCGAGCGCACCTGGTCAGCCAATTGCGCCCGGGCGTTGACTCCTTCCACGTACTGGGTCAGGTTGCGGTTCGCTTCGTTGAGCGCCTGCAGTGCCGATGCGGAAATCAGCGTGGCCAGCAGGGCCAGGGCGGTGAAGGCCGCATAGAGCTTGGTTTTGACGGTCCAGGAGCTGAGATTCATAGCGCTTTCCAGATGAATGTGTTGCTTATCAGTTTTTATCAAAAATAAATGATTAATTTGATAAATCCCTTGGATAAATTGTTAAATTTCAACTTGAAGCTACAGATTTAGGCTAGGCAGGGCCAAGCGTCACCAGCCCGCTTCCCATGCGGGCTGGATCAAGAAAGCCCGCATTGCATGAACGCATGCGGGTCTTGCACCTGGGATGCCGGGTGCGCCGGCGCTACAGTCGGGGCCCCGACCCCATGCATACCTCTCCCCACATCCAAGGCTGGTGCCCCGGCGCCTGGCAGCCCATGGCCTCCGGCGATGGGCTGGTGCTGCGCGTGCGTCCGCCGCTGGGACGCCTGACGGTGGCCCAGGCGCGGCGGCTGGCGCGGCTGGCCCGGGTGCATGGCAACGGCGTGCTGGAGCTGTCCAGCCGCGCCAATGTGCAGTTGCGCGGCATTGCGCCCGGGCGGCACGCCGCCGTGCTGCGCGCCCTGGCGGCCGTGGGCCTGCTCGATGCCGATGCGGGCCGTGAGCGCCGCCGCAACCTGGTGGTCGACCCGCTGTGCCGGCCGCAGGAAGCCGTCCATGCGCTGGGCCAGGCCCTGCAGCAGGCGCTGGATGCGGCCGAGGACCTGGCCGGCCTGCCCGCCAAGTTCGGCTGGTCGGTGGAAGGTGCGCCGGGCCGGCTGGCCGGCGTGTCCGCCGATATCCGCCTGCAGCGCACAGCCACCGGCTGGCTGGTGCAGCCTGACGGACGCAACCACGCGCTGGCTGCGGCCGACGCGGACCAGGCCGTGGCTGCAGGCCTGGCGCTGGCGCGCTGGTTTGCCGGTCAGGCCGCCCTTCGCCGCGCCCAGGGCTTGCGGCCCGGACGCATGGCCGCCGTGGCAGCGCAACTGCAGCCGCCCCCCGGACTGGACTGGGTGGAGGCAGAAACCCCGGTCCACGGCGAAGGACCGGCGCCCGGTGCCATGCCCGGCGTGGGCTGGCTGCTGGGCGCACCGCTGGGCCGCTTGCCGGCCGTGGCGCTGGCGCGGCTGGTGCGCGCCTTGCCTGAGCAGGCCTTTTTGCGTGTGACGCCCTGGCGCATGCTGCTGGTGGAAGACGAAGACGCGGAAGCTGGCGCCGCCCTGCCCCGCTGGTGGGTGGCTGCAGGGCTGGACAACGCCACTGACTGGATCACCCACGCCCATGACCGGCGCCTGCGCGTATCCGCCTGCACAGGGGCGCCGGGCTGCAGCCAGGCGCAGGGGCCCACGCAGGCCCTGGCGCTGGAGCTGGCGCCGCAGGTGCCGCACGGTGCGCACCTGCATGTGACAGGATGCGCCAAGGGCTGCGCGCGGCAGGCGCCGGCCACGGTGGTGCTGCGGGCCGAAGGTGAAGACGAGGGCGAAGGCCCTGTCTATTCCGTAGTGCGCCACGGCCGTGCCGGGGATAGGGCGCAGGAGCAGCGGACCCTGGCCTCGGTGCGAGACAATCCGGGATTGCTGTTTTCAAAAGAATAATGCTGCACCGCTACGAAACCGATGGCGCCGAGATCTACCGGCAGTCCTTTGCCACCATCCGCCGCGAGGCGGCGCTGGAACGCTTCACGCCTGTCGAGGAACGGGTGGTGGTGCGCATGATCCACGCCGCCGGCCTGGTGGAGCTGGCCCCGCATGTGGCCTTCTCGCCCGGCATGGCCGAGGCTGCCGCGCAGGCCCTGCAAAACGGCGCGCCCGTGCTGTGCGACGTGCGCATGGTCAGCGAGGGCATCACGCGCTCGCGCCTGCCCGCTGCCAACCCCATCATCTGTACGCTGCCGGACGAGCGCGTGCCCGCGCTGGCACGTGACATGGGCAACACGCGCAGCGCCGCCGCGCTGGAGCTGTGGCGCCCGCACCTGGCCGGGGCCGTGGTGGCCATCGGCAATGCGCCCACGGCCCTGTTCCACCTGCTCAACATGCTGCAGGACCCGGCCTGCCCCCGGCCGGCCGCCATCATCGGCTGCCCCGTGGGCTTCGTGGGCGCCATGGAATCCAAGCAGGCGCTGATGCAGGACCTGCCCGTGCCCTGCATGGCCGTGCACGGCCGCCTGGGCGGCTCGGCCATCACCGTGGCCGCCATCAACGCACTGGCCAGCCATGTCGAGTAGGCAGCCGCGTCCCGGCCAGGGCGGGCCCGGCATTGTCTGCGTGGGCCTGGGCCCGGGCGACCCCGAACTCATGAGCGTCAAGGCCGACCGCCTGGTGCGCGGCGCGCGCCAGGTGGCGTTCTTCCGCAAGAAGGGCCGGCCCGGCAAGGCGCGCCAGCTGGTGGCCGGCCTGCTGGCCGAAGGCGCCGCCGAGCACGCCATGGAGTACCCGGTGACCACCGAGCTGCCCGTGGACAGCCCCGCCTATGTGGACCTGCTGGCGCGCTTCTACGACGACTGGTGCCTGCGCCTGGAAGCGCTGGCGCGGACCGGGCAGGTGGTGGTGCTCTGCGAGGGCGACCCCTTCCTCTACGGCTCCTTCATGCATCTCTACACCCGGCTGCGCGAACGTGGCCAGGTGCCGCTGGACGTGGTGCCCGGCATCCCCGGCATGGTGGGCTGCTGGCACGCCACGGGCGAGCCCATCACCTGGGGCGACGACGTGCTCAGCGTGATGACCGGCACCCTGTCCGAAGACGAGCTGGTGCGCCGCATGCAGACGGCCGAGGCCCTGGTCGTCATGAAGGTCGGCCGCAACCTGCCGCGCATCCGCCGCGCACTGCAGCGCACGGGCCGGCTTGACGCCGCCTGGCTGGTGCAGAACGGCACCACGGACAGCGAGCAGGTCGCGCGCCTGGGCGATGTGTCCGACGACGCCTGCCCCTATTTCGCCATCGTGCTCGTGCACGGCCAGGGCCGCCGGCCGGAGGCCGCATGGTGAGCGCCGGCCGCCTGACGGTGGTGGGGCTGGGCCCGGGCGCACTGGACCAGATCACGCCCGAAGCCGCAGCCGCCTTGCACGCGGCCGACGATGTGGTCGGCTACCTGCCCTATGTGTCCCGCGCGCAGGCCCTGCTGGCGCAGGCGGGTCAGGGCCAGGCCGTGGCCTGGCATGCCTCCGACAACCGCGTGGAGCTGGAGCGCGCGCGCCAGGCGCTGGCGCTGGCCGCGCAGGGGCGGCAGGTAGTCGTGGTGTCCTCGGGCGACCCGGGCGTGTTCGCCATGGCGTCGGCCGTGTTCGAGGCCCTGGAATCCGCCGATGCGGTGCAGGCCGCCGCCTGGCAGGCGCTCGATATCCAGGTGCTGCCCGGCATCACCGCCATGCTGGCCGCCGCCGCGCGCGCCGGTGCGCCGCTGGGCCATGACTTTTGCTGCATCAATCTCTCGGACAACCTCAAGCCCTGGCCCGTGATCGCGCGGCGCGTGGAACTGGCGGCCGAGGCCGACTTCGCCATGGCCTTCTACAACCCGCGCTCCAAGAGCCGGCCCGAAGGCTTTGTGCGCCTGCTGGAGCTGCTGCGCACCCGCTGCGAGCCGCAGCGCCTAATTGTGTTTGCGCGGGCCGTGTCCACGTCCGAGGAGCAATTGCACGTATGCACGCTGGCCGAGGCCACGCCCGAGATGGCCGACATGCGCACCGTCGTCCTGGTGGGCAACAGCGCCACGTGCCGCGTGGGCCGCTGGGTCTACACGCCACGCCACTACGGCATGGATGGCGGCGCGGGCGGTGCTGTCGGCGCCGTCGGCAGCACGCCATGAGCAATCCAGTGGAGCACCGCAGCCACCGACCCGGTGCGCTGGCGCTGCGGCAGCGCCGGGCGCTGCACCATCACCACGGGCAGGCCCAGGGCGCGTGCGGCATCGAGCTTGCCGCGCGTGGCCTCGCCGCCTGCGTTCTTGGCCACCAGCCATTGCATGCCATGCGTGCGCAGCAGGGCCTCGTCATCGGCCGCGCTGAAAGGCCCGCGCCCCAGCACCACCGTGGTGTGGGGCAGGGGCAGGCTGCCCGGCTCGGGCGCATCGACCAGGCGCAGCAGGTAGTGGTGCTGCGGCCGGCCCGCGAAGGCCGCAAGCTGCTTGCGGCCCACGGCCAGAAACACCCGGGCGGCTGCCTGGGGCAGGGCGGCAGCGGCGGCTTGCATGTCGGGCACGTCGATCCAGGCGTCGCCGGCACTGGCCTGCCAGGGCTCGCGCTCCAGCGCCAGCAGCGGCGTGCCGGTGGCGGCACAGGCCTGGCAGGCATTGCGGCTCATCTGCGCGGCGAACGGGTGGGTGGCATCGACTACATGGCTGATGGCCTGCCCGCGCAGGAACTGCGCCAGGCCCTGGGCACCGCCAAACCCGCCCACGCGCGTGGGCAGGGGCTGTGCCAAGGGCGACTGCGTGACGCCCGCATACGAGAACACGGCGGCGATGCCGGCGCGATGCAGGGCCTGGGCCAGCTGGCTGGCGCCGCTGGTGCCGCCGAGCAGGAGAACATGGGGCATGACTGATCCCTGGTTGACATTGGTGGGCCTGAACGAAGACGGCCTGGACGGCCTCTCGCCCGCCGCGCTGCGCGCGCTGGACGCGGCCGAGGCCGTTTTTGGCGGGCCGCGCCACCTGGCGCTGGCCGGTGCCGGCGAGCGTGGACGGCCCTGGCCCCTGCCCTTTGACGTGGCGCCCGTGCTGGCCTGCCGTGGCCGGCCCACGGTGGTGCTGGCGTCGGGCGATCCGTTCTGGTTCGGGGCGGGCGGCAGCCTGGCGGCGCATCTGGCGCCGCAGGAGTGGCGCTGCCACGCCCAACCCTCGACATTTTCGCTGCTGGCGTCCCGCCTGGGCTGGAAGCTGGAAGACACGGTCTGCCTGGGCCTGCATGCCGGCCATGTGGAGCAACTGCTGCCGCACCTGTCGCCAGGCCGCCAGTCGCTGGTGCTGCTGCGCGATGGCGCCGCCGTGGCCGCATTGGCGGACTGGCTGGTGCAGGAAGGCTGGGGCGACAGCCGCCTGGAGGCCATGGAATCCGTGGGTGGCCCGCGCGAGCGCCGCCGCGCATGGCGCGCCGCCGAGGCCGCCCCTGCCCTGGCCGCCGACCCTGCCCGCGCGCCCGTGGCCGTGGCCGTGCTTGCCCAGGGCGGCGCGGCCTTGCCGCTGGTGCCGGGCCGCCCCAACCACTGGTATGCCAATGACGGCCAGATCACCAAGGCCCCGGCCCGCGCGCTGACCCTGGCGGCCCTGGCGCCGCGCCACGGCGAATGCCTGTGGGATGTGGGCGGCGGCTCGGGCTCGGTGGCCGTGGAGTGGTGCCTGGCCGGTGGTTCGGCCATCAGCCTGGAGCAGCATGCGGCACGCGCGGACAACATCCGCCTCAACGCCCGGCGCTTCGGACTGCAGGCGCGCCTGCGCGTGGTGCAGGGCGTGGCGCCCGAGGCGCTGGCCGGGCTGCAGGCGCTGGCCCGGCCCCAGGCCGTGTTCGTGGGCGGGGGCTTTGACGCAGCCCTGTTCGAATGCCTGCAGGGCCTCATGCCCGCGGGCTGCCGCCTGGTCGTCAACGCCGTGACGCTGGAGACCGAGGCCCTGCTGGTGCAACTGCAGGCCGAGCACGGCGGCCAGCTGCTGCGGCTGGAGATTTCCAGCGCCGAGCCGCTGGGCCGCATGCGCAGCTGGAAGGCTGCGCGGCCGCTGGTGCAGTGGAGTTGGCAGCGGTGAACCCGGACGAAACCATCCCCCACCGCTGCGGCGTGCTGGGCCTGGGCCTGCACACGGACGCACTGCCCCATGCGCTGCAGGCGCTGTGGCAGCGGGCTCAGGCGCAGCTGCCGGAAAGCGCAGACGCAAGCGCCTGCGCGCCCCAGCCCATCTGCGCCGTGGCCGTGCTGGACACCAAGGCCGGCCACCCGGCGCTGGCCGCCTGGATGGCGGCTGTCGTGCCCACGGCCGTTCTGGTGCGCGTGCCGCCAGGGCAACTGCCTGGGCAGCCCGTGGTCACGCAGTCGCCGCGCATGCTGGCGCGCTATGGCACGGGCAGCGTGGCCGAGGCGGCGGCGCTGGCCGCCGCAGGCCCGCACTCCGCCCTGAGCGTGACCCGCCTGGTGGCGGACGATGGCAGCGCCACCCTGGCCCTGGCCGTGGGCCAGGGCGGACCTCTGAACTGTTGCCTGGCCCACGCCAGCCAGGCCAAGAACCAAGGAGCAACGGCATGACCGTGCATTTCATCGGCGCCGGCCCCGGCGCCGCCGACCTGATCACCGTGCGCGGGCGCGACCTCATGGCGGCCTGCCCGGTCTGCCTGTACGCAGGCTCGCTGATACCGCGCGAGCTGCTGGCGCATTGCCCGCCGGGCGCGCGCATCGTCAACACCGCATCCATGAGCCTGGACGACATCGTGGCCGAGATCCAGGCCGCCGAGGCGCGTGGCGAAGACGTGGCGCGCCTGCACTCGGGCGACCTGTCCGTGTGGTCGGCCATGGGCGAGCAACTGCGCCGCCTGCGCGAGGCCGGCATTGCCTGCACCGTCACGCCCGGCGTGCCCTCGTTCGCGGCCGCCGCTGCCACGCTGGGCGTGGAGCTGACCCTGCCCGGCCTGTGCCAGTCCGTGGTGCTGACGCGCACTTCGGGCCGCGCCACGGCCATGCCCGAGGGCGAAAACCTGGCCGCCTTCGCGGCCACGGGCGCCGTGCTGGCCATCCATCTGTCCATCCATGTGGCCGCCAAGGTGCAGTCCGAGCTGCTGCCGCACTACGGCGCCGGCTGCCCCGTGGCCATCGTCTGGCGCGCCAGCTGGCCCGATGAAACCGTGGTGCGCACCACGGTCGGCAGCCTGACCGAGGCCGTGGCCACCCACATGGAGCGCACGGCCCTGATCCTGGTGGGGCGCAGCCTGCAGGCCGAGGACTTCGGCGAAAGCCGCCTCTACGCGGCCGACTATGACCGCCGCTACCGACCGCTGGGCACCGAGCCGCGCTTTCCCGCCACCGATGTGCATGCGAATGCCGCGCTGGATACCGCGAGGGATACCTTGAGGGACACCGTGATCGACGTGCCCCTCGGGAACCCCGCCCCATGAGCGCGGCCCTGCCGCCCGTGGCGCTGAGCCTGATCGGCATAGGCACGGGCAACCCCGACCACCTCACGCGCGAAGCCCAGGCCGCCATGCAGGCCGCCGACCTGATCCTGCTGCCGCACAAGGGCGAGGACAAGGCCGAACTCGCCGCCCTGCGCCGCGACCTGTGCGATGCCGTGCTCGCCTCCTCCGGCCCGCGCATCGAAGGCTTCGACATGCCCGTGCGCCGGTCCACGGGCGACGACTACCTGGCCCAGGTCGATGAATGGCATGCGGCCATCACGCGCTGCTGGCAGGCGGCCATCGCCCGCGCCATGGAGGGCGGGCTGCCGCTGCGCACGGCGGGCCAGCCCCTGCGCGTGGCCCTGCTGGTCTGGGGCGACCCGGCGCTGTACGACAGCACGCTGCGCATCGCGGCGCGCATGCAGCCGGCGCCGCACAGCGTGCGCGTGGTGGCGGGCATCAGCTCCATGCAGGTGCTGTGCGCCGCGCATGCGATTGCGCTCAACGGCATAGGCCAGCCCTTCGTGGTGACCACGGGCCGCCAGCTGCGCGAGCAGGGCTGGCCACCGGGCGTGGACACGGCCGTGGTGATGCTGGACGGCCAGTGCAGCTTCACCGAGCTGCTGGCCGGCCCCGAGTCTGCGGATCTGTCCATCTGGTGGGGCGCCTACCTGGGCATGGACCGCCAGATGCTGGACAGCGGCCCGCTGGCCGAGGCCGCCCCGCGCATCGTGCAGGCCCGCGCCGCAGCGCGCGAGCGGCATGGGTGGATCATGGACATCTACCTGCTGCGGCGCGGCGGCTGAGGCGCCGTGGTACTGCCTGGGTATTCAGGCTTGCCTGACGGCGCTCGACGGCTGTTGCAATGTGGATGGGAAGTGCTCCTGATCCAGTCCCATGTTGAGTCGCTGCAGCAGACGCCAAGCTGCCTGGATTTGCGGATCGGACTCTGCGTCCAGTTGTGCCTGCACGCTCTGTGCGGATTGGCTGAAGAGGTTTCGGCGGGATTGGGCCTTCGTGTACTGCTCCAGCAAGGCAAGAGTGGGAAGGCACATTGCTTCGCGGCGTGGAAGTGACGCCGCCATGGCAAGGCCTTTGGGATCAAAGTCGTAGAAGGCCAGCGTGGGTCGTGCGTCGGTGTGGATGAGATCGGCCGCAGCGGCTGTACTGAACATCCCCACCGTTCCACGGAACAAAGCCAATGCGCGCCGGCCTTTCACATACTGGTTCAGCCAAAGGTATTCCTGCAGCCTGATGAGCGTTTCCAGGTTCTCGATAACCAGCAAGACATCGAAGTCCCAGTCGCAGACTTCCTGCCAGTCCGTGGCGAGGAACCCGCTGCTGGGCAGGATGCTCTGCTCCATGTGCAGGGTGCGTACCGCAACATAGCGCTCTGTGACCGCTTTGGCTCTGTGCTTTTCGGATTGGCCAGTGGGCGCTTCGCCGCGGCTGTAGCTGGCTGGCACCTCCAGTGCGATCCCCCGGGATTTCAGCAGATTGACCGCCCGCGCGAAGTCGGACTCGGCATAGACGACAAGCCGTCCCTTCAGCATGCCCACATGGTGTTCTGTGGCCATTGCTTCGGATGACACTCCGCGCGAGCGTGTCAGAGCACGGTCGTGGATGAGACGGCGCAGAAATTCGATGTCGCGCTGGTTCATGGGAGCGTGGCCTTTGCCCAGATTCTTGCAGGTCCGCTTGCAATGGCGTCGCCAAAGGTGTGGCTCCAGCGCTCCCCTGGGCGTGGAGGATTGCGCACCACGGTCACTCTGATGCCCTGCATACGCAGGTACTGCATGGCGAAGCAGAGCCAGACGCAGGATTGCATGCTCATCGCATCGGCATCGCTGCAACGCCAGTCCACAAGGCTGACGCCCTCGGTGCAGGCCAATACGTGCAGCCGCAAGCGTTCTGACGCCAGGATGGCTGGAGTCAGCGCAGGCGGTGAGGAATCGATTTTCCGGCGCTTGTATCTGCGTTCCTCCTGTGGCGCTTGAGAGGTTTGCAGAGGGGGGAGGGCCGAGGCAGTGTCCACGATTAGTGCATGGATCTCCGCATCCGCATCTTCTGGCTCGATGTGGGGTCGGATGGCAGGCAGCCGGGTGGCTAGAAGGAAGTCCGGCAATGCTCCATCCAGATCGATATCCACGCCCGTCCAGCCCGGTTGCTGACGCAGCAGCATGTCCATGCGGGCGAGTTGGCGATGATGCTTTTCGATGCGGTGGGTCTGGAAGATCTCCCGCGTCAGAAGGTTCTGCATCTCCGTCATCGATTGCTGCCAGTCCAGGACCAGAGCGAGCAGATTGCGGCGGAGGAATTGGGCGAACTCGTACATGCCAAAGGCAGTGGCCGCCTGCTCCACGCGGGCAGCGGAGTGTGCCAGCAGGCCCAGATGGTGTATGAGTTGTGTGCTTTGTTGCTGGTACCAGCGGTTTTGGCTTTTTTTGGCTTCTAGCGAGCGCACGTTGCCATAGCGAGTGGACAGCAGTGTTTGCAGTTGCTGTAGGTTGCGCCGCATGTTGTCCACGATGTCATAGATCGTGTCCTGCAGTCGATCCTGCAGTTCCGTGGTGCTGTCGAGGTCGCCCAGGCCTCGCATTTCCTCGACCTGGCGCCACAGAGCGTTCATCGTCGTGATGTGGGAGCCGATCTCCGAGAGACTCTGATAGGCAGGGTAGTGCTGCAGATGGTCGAAGAGGTACTCGCGGAGCCGTGGGTGCAAGCGATAGCCTTCCTCGGCCGTGGGCCGGACGGCGCTGGCATGTCGCAGGTCCATGATCGATCGCAGCGGGACACCGTCGCGCACGTCCAGCGGTGCCTTCAGTGCGTCGGCCACCAGTCCTGCATGGCGGTTGAGCGTGGACAGGGCATCTTTGACGGGCGCGGTCACGGTGTGTCTCCACTGGGATTCAGCACGGAGCCAAATGGTCGATCGGACGGACTCGCCAAGCCCAAGGCCGTCTGGGCATCTGGTTGTTCTATCTGATCCTTGAGGCCGTCTTCGGCCAGTTGCGGTGCATGGATGGAGATGTAGTCGATGAGTTGGTAGAGGTAATCGATTCTTCCCGTGATGCGATAGCCGCCAGCCGTGGGATTGGTCTCGTGCACATAGCCTTCGCGCTCCAACTCCTCGAGCATGCGCTGTATGCGCGTGACTAGTTTGTCTGTGGCTTTCAGTCCGCTGACCTCTCGCATCTCCATGATCTGCGTTTCCAGCATGGACGATGCACGCGCTGCCTCCGCGATCTCTGTCACATAAAGCATATCGCCAGCATGCACACGTGGAGCACGGCCTTGCGTCTTGCGTATGGCTTCCATGATGCTCACCACGGGCTGCAACCGGCTGCGCACGGCGCGCATCTCTTCGCGCAGTTGGGCACGCAGCTCTGCCGTGAGGATGGCATGGGCCATAAAGTAGGCACCATCCTCACCGAGCTGGGCCAGCCTATAGCCTATGCCCTGCAGCCATTGCTCGGCCCCCAAGCGGCCTGCCGGGTCTTCCAGGGCCTCGAATTCTTCCGGGTAGCGCAGGCTGCAGATGAATTCACCCGCAGCCAGTGCTTTGAGTGCAGAACTCAGATACCGTGTGCTCATGTCGTCGCCCCTGGCAATTGGGCTGTGGCGACTGAGCCGTCGGCCTCAAAGCTTGAGATGCGGTCAAAGTGGCGAGCCAGCGTTGGGTCCGCGTTGGGTGCTGCGCATACGACGTGGATGCCACACTCGTCCAGTGTCTTGAGGAAGCTCGCAACGTTCTGGGCATCCAGGCGCGCAATCTCGTCGCTGGGCCATGTGATGGCCGGCACCGCCTCGCCGTCTCGGATCATCTGCACGAAGCCCATGAGAAAAAGGGAGGTGATCAGCGCAGTCAGGCCTGTGGATGAAATTGCAGCGAATTCGCTGGAGTTGCGTACCACGTGGCGTTTACTGTTCTCGCGAAGCGAGCATTCGAGTTCCACCTGCTCACGCAAATTGATCGAATAGCCGCCATCTGCCTGGAGAATGCCCCGGTAGTCGCGCATCAACCGTGTGTCATCCTCGCTCGGCAACTCTCGGTCGTCTGCAATCAGACTGACCACGGTGCCGGACAGAGCGCGGTGGCGGTCGCGTATGGACTCCAGTATCCGCAGATAGGCCAGCTTGCCGACACCGGAACTAATGTTGACATCCAGTTCGCCGATGCTGTGGAACGTCGGAATCTGGGTCAACGCCTTCTTGAGGTTGCGGTTGAAAGCGCCTACGTTACGGTCAAAGGCCTTCAAGGCATCGACGAAGCCGCCAGCCGCCATGAAGATGGAAATCTTCTCCTTGTTGAGCTGGGCCAGCAATTGGCCATGTTCGGCAGGCTCAAACCATTGGCAGACGATTTCCGCCTTGTTCCATTCATACTGGTGCGAAAGAACGATCTGAGGGTTCGGCAAGTCCTTTTCCTTCAGGCGCAGCCAGTCGGCCACCTGGTTGTCGTAACGCAGTAATTCGTTGCGCAGGCTGCGGCACTGTGTCTGCATTTCGGTGCTTTCAGTGCTCAGCCGCGAAAGCGTTTCGTTGACCTGTCTTCGCAAATCCTCGGGCTGGAACTCCTCCTGAGGCGCGGCAACATAGTCCATGAAGTTTGCAAGGCTGCCTTCCCGCAGCTCGGACAAAAGCCGCGCGCCGCTCTCAGCATCCTGGCGCTGATGGATCAATGCGTCGGACCGTCTTCGGATTTCTTCGTGTTGTGCGTGTAACTGATTTTCCAGCTGGGATCGGTGTATGCCAAGCTCCTGAATCTGCCCGCATTTCGCATCCCGCTCTCGTATCTTGCTTGGCAGAGTCGGAAGGCGTTGGCTGCTGAACTCGGCCCACGCATGCAGATCGCCTTGCGCTGCACTGATGCGCCTGAGCTTGTCCTCCAACTGATGGCATTGTTCCTTTAATTGCTGCATACGGCTGGCATCTATGCCCTGACCTTGCAGCTCACGGTCCAGCGCGTTCTGAATGCTTGCTTTCTCATTGGACATTTGCTGTCGCAGCTCATTTTCGGTCTGGCGTGCCATGTCCAGGACATGCCGCAATGTGTCTTCTATGGCCGTGCGCCGGTCGTCGAATTCTTTCTGCAGCTCATTCTTGCGCATTGCCATGGCTTGCGTCAGTTCGGAGATGCGTTCTTCGGTCGCCTCGATCTTGGCCTGCTGCTCGTGCAGTGCCTCACGCGTTGTCTGCGTGCTGGCCTGGCGTTCCTTCTTAATCTGGTTGCGCAGCGTTTCGCGACGCGCTCCTGCCTTCTCACGGGTCTTGCGCGCCAGCTCCAACTGTGCCAGTGTGGCCGATAGTTCGCCGTCTGCATCCTTGAGCGCCTTGGCCTTCTTGTTGGCTGCGTCCTGCACGTCGGTGAGTTTGTTGCGCATCTCCTGAAGCGATGCCTGCTGGGTGGCTATCTCCTGCTGGATTTCAGGCTCGTGGACCCAGCCTGGCACCGGCAGGGCGTGGATGTCCAGCGAAAGCGGACCTATGGTGACCCGTCCACCCGTAGCACTGGCATCGTCCAGTATGTCAGGCGCAAGATCGGTTCGGCGGGTCAATTCAGGCGCCAGCACGCGAGCAGCATCCGCCCACCCGGCTTCATCGTGTTTGCGCAGAAAGGCCAGCAAAGAGCCTTCTTCGGGAGTCAGTTGTGCCTGCAGCTCTTGCAGCCTGTCATGTGCGCGGTCAATGGTCGCCTTCAACTGCTCCAGAGCCTGACTGGTTTGCTGAGCGGTGTGCTGGGCGTCGGCCTGTGCCTTTTGAGCTGATCTGGCCGAGGCTTCCTTGTCGCGCACATTCTTGTCGCTGCGGTCCAGCTCGTCTTCAGCTTGTTCAGAAGCCTCCAGCGTCTCCTGTTTTGCCTGGGGGGACTTCAACTGGTTTTCCAACCCTCCTTTGGTACGCAGAAGCTCCTGGAGAGAAAGATTCAGTTCCTGGAGCTCGATAGGAGCCTGAAGCTGTGATCGCGCGTTGGTCTCCTCAAGACGTAGTCGTTCCAGCGCATCCTTGTTAGTCTCGCGGGCCTCGGCCTGGCTTTGAACAAGCTCCATCAGTGCTTGGTTGCCCGCCTTTTCTACAGTTCGGATCTGGTGCTCGGCACGTTCCTGGGCATTCCTGGCGGTATCTCCCATATCGTCCAATTGCCGATTGACAATGTCCAGTTGCTTGAGCAGCACGGGCTTGCGCAAGGCCAGCTCCTGTAGTGCTTCGATGCCGATCCGGTTGAAATGGGCTTTTTGTTTTTCGATCCGATCAATTTCGTCATCGAGATCGGTTTGCGTGGATCGCAACTTGGCTAGTTCTTCCTGCGTTCGGGCCAACTGAGCGTTCCACTCCTGTTCACTGGCCCGCGCGGACTCCTGCAGCGACTGCAGCACCTGGGTCAATTCCTGCTGGTGCCGTTGGCAACGTTCTATGGTCGCCTTGACTGCCACATGAAGGCTGCACAGTTCCATGTGACGGCTGCGCAGGCTTGTGACTCTCTGCATGAGCTTCTCTGCCTCCATCTTGCGCGCAAGGATGGCGGCCATGTGCTCGCGCGTCTCCAGCCAGCGTTTGACTTCTTCGCGTATCGGCTTTTGGGCCAGTATGCCGCTGCCTCCCGCTTGGCCCGAATCCTCCGAAACCCGATCAACCACGATGCGTTTGAGGTCGTCGAAATTGATTTTTTCAGTGCTGATGGCTGCGGCTATGGGTCCGAGGTTGTACAGAGTGCGTGGGCCCAACGAATGTTCCAGAGCCATCTCGCGCAATTTGGCTCCATTCTTGGTCATCGGCTTTTCTCGCAAGATGATGCTGCGGTACTGGTTCAGGCGCAGCGCCTGACTCACCCATATGCCTGCTGCTTCTGCGCGCGCTTTGAAGCTGGGTGCATCCATGAACTCCTCGTTTTCATCAACGAAGAATCGCTCCTCGTAGCCGCTGCGCATGATATAGAACACGGCCTCGTCTTCATTGGGGCGGCGGTACATCACCGCGCAGCGTAGATCCTCCTCGCTGGTGCGTTCATACTCATAGACGATGGCACTGGAAGATGTCGGCAGCGTATACGCGATCATCGATCCCCGGTGGGTGCCTTTGAGGATCTCCTTGGGCAGTGCACCATAGAACAGGGGAATGGTGCGAAGAAAAGTAGTCTTTCCCACACCATTGATGCCAACGGCCATCGTTTTGCCTCGCACATCAAGTTCGGCAATCAGACTGGATGGCTGTCCTGTCTTGGCTGCGACGATATTCACGGCGATGACACGCCGAAGCCGATAAGGCATAGCCACTCCCTCCTTCTTTTTCTCAGCGGTTGTTGAAAGCCGAGATTAACCGCGCATGCGCTTATTTAGGACTTTCAAGCCCCTGCACATAGGTGAGAGATTGGCTTGGCCCATGCGATTGAGCTCAACCACATCGGGCAACCCTTCGTGGTCATGCTGGACGGGCCAGTGCAGCTTCACCGAGCTGCCCTCCCACGGCCTGCACATCTGGTGGGGCGCCTACCTGGGCATGGACCGCCAGATGCTGGACAGCGGCCCGCTGGCCGAGGCCGCCCCGCGCATCGTGCAGGCCCGCGCCGCAGCGCGCGAGCGGCATGGGTGGATCATGGACATCTACCTGCTGCGGCGCGGCAGTTGACTGCAGAGCGGCGCAACGCAGGCATGGTCATGCGAATGGTGGGTTTGATATCTAAGTCATCGAATTGATATCATTGCTGGCGAACTCTGCGAAAGGCTGCGCAATGGCCAATGTGACTGTGAGAAACCTGCCCGATGCCGTGCACCGGGCCTTGCGGGTACGTGCTGCCCACCATGGCCGCAGCACGGAGGCGGAAATCCGCGACATTCTGGAAGCCGCCGTCCGGCCGGCAGAGCGTGTCAGGCTCGGCTCCATGCTGGCGGCCATTGCCCGCGAGGCAGGAGGACTGACCGACTCCGAAGCCGAGGAATTCAACCGCCTTCGCGACAGGACGCCGGCCGAGCCCATGCAATTCGAATGATCGTCATCGATACCAATGTGATCTCGGAACTCTGGAGGCTTGCGCCCGACGCCAGAGTGCTTGCCTGGATGGACGCCCAGGCCATTGAAACGCTTCATCTGTCTGCCGTCACCGTGGCAGAACTGCGCTACGGCATTGCAGCGATGCCTGAGGGAAGGCGTCGCACGATCTACCAGGAGCGACTGGAGCATGAGGTTTTGCCGGCCTTCGCCGGCCGTGTCCTGGCCTTTGACCTGGGCGCGGCAAAGGCCTATGCCGACCTGATGGCGAGCGCGAAGACGCAGGGCAAGGCCATCGCCAAGGCCGATGGCTATATCGCGGCCACCGCCATGGCGCATGGGCTGATGGTGGCAACGCGCGACACCAGTCCGTTCGAGGCCGGTGGGCTGCAGACCATCAATCCCTGGACGGCGGCGCCCTAGACAGACCAGGGCGCCGGCCTGCCTTCCGGGCTGCAGCCTCAGGCCGCCAGCGTGGCGTTGTCGATCACGAAGCGGTACTTCACATCGCCCCGCAGCATGCGTTCGTAGGCGGCGTTGATCTCGTCGGCGCGGATCATCTCGATATCGGCCACGATGCCGTGCTGGGCGCAGAAATCCAGCATCTCCTGCGTTTCGGGAATGCCGCCGATCATGGAACCAGCCAGGCTGCGGCGCTTCATGATCAGGTTGAATACCTGGGGCGAGGGATGGGGCGTGGCCGGCGCGCCCACCAGGGCCATGGTGCCGTCGCGCTTGAGCAGGGTGAAGAAGGCATCCAGGTCATGCGGCGCGGCCACGGTGTTGAGGATGAAGTCCAGGCTCTTGGCGTGCGCCGCCATCTCGGCCGCGTTGCGCGAGACCACCACTTCGTCGGCACCCAGGGCGCGCGCCGCCTCGCGCTTGGACTCGGAGGTGGTGAAGGCCACCACATGCGCGCCCATGGCGTGGGCCAGCTTGATGCCCATGTGGCCCAGGCCGCCAATGCCCACCACGCCCACCTTGTGGCCTGGCCCCACGCCCCAGTGGCGCAGCGGCGACCAGGTGGTGATGCCCGCGCACAGCAGCGGCGCCACGGCGGCCAGCTGTTCCTCGGGGTGGCGGATGTGCAGCACATAGCGCTCATGCACGACGATGCTCTGCGCGTAGCCGCCCAGCGTGTGGCCGGGCGCATCGGGCGTGGGGCCGTTGTAGGTGCCGACCATGTGGTCGCAATAGTTCTCCAGGCCCTCGTCGCAGTCCGCGCAATGGCGGCAGCTGTCCACGATGCAGCCCACGCCGACCAGATCGCCAGCCTTCACGCCCGACACATGGGCGCCCACGGCCGAGACGCGGCCCACGATCTCGTGGCCCGGCACGCAGGGGTAGAGCGTGCCCGCCCATTCCGAGCGTACCTGGTGGATGTCGGAGTGGCAGACGCCGCAGAAGGCGATCTCGATCTGCACATCGTGGGCGCCCGGTGCGCGGCGCGTGATGTCCAGGGATTGCAGGGGCAGGTCGCCCGCATGGGCTCCATAGGCTTTGACGGTCATGGGGTGTTCCTCGTGGGAGGCCTGGTGGGTGTGGAAAGGGATGCGGGCATTCTTGCCGCCGCCTGCCCTGCTGACTAGCTAATCAATGCTTAATGGGCTTATCAGCACAGCTAATCAATGGATGGCGCTAGGCTTGCGGCCATGGCAAGACGCAACCTCA
Source organism: Delftia sp. UME58 (assembly GCF_014170385.1). Lineage (NCBI taxonomy): Bacteria > Pseudomonadati > Pseudomonadota > Betaproteobacteria > Burkholderiales > Comamonadaceae > Delftia > Delftia sp. UME58. The sequence continues at coordinate 20,339 of NZ_LZZV01000097.1, read as the reverse complement.
ATGACCTGCTGGCCTTCGTCACCGTGGCGCGCGAGGGCAGCTTCACGCGCGCGGCGGCTGCGCTGGGCGTCACCCAGTCGGCGCTGAGCCAGACCGTGCGCGCGCTGGAGGAGCGGCTGCAGATCCGCCTGCTCACGCGCACCACGCGCAGCGTCTCACCCACGGCGGCGGGCGAGCGGCTGATGCAGGCCATAGGCCACCGCTTCGACGAGATCGAGGCCGAACTCGACGCCCTGACCGCGCTGCGCGACAAGCCCGGCGGCACGGTGCGCATCACCTGCGGCGACTACATGCTGCAAAGCACCCTGCTGCCCCGGCTGGCGCCGCTGCTGCGCGCCTATCCGGACATCTGCATGGAGTTCGACGTGTACTACGGATTCCGCGACATCGTGGCCGAGCGCTTCGACGCCGGCGTGCGCCTGGGCAGCACCATCGACAAGGACATGATCGCCGTGCCCATCGGCCCGCCGCTGCGCATGGCCGTGGTGTCCTCGCCCGGGTATTTCGCGGAGCACGGCATTCCGAAGAATCCGCAGGACCTGATGGCGCACCGCTGCATCAACCAGCGCATGGTGACCTCCGGCGGCCTGTATGTGTGGGAGTTCGAGCGCCGGGGCCGCAAGATGAATGTGCGCGTGGACGGGCCGCTGATCTTCAACACCACCCAGCCCCAGATCGATGCGTCCCTGGCCGGGCTGGGCGTCACGCTGCTGCCCGAGGACGAGGTCATGCCCTGGATCCAGGGCGGCCAGCTGCAGCGCGTGTTGGAGGACTGGTGCCCAAGATTCGACGGCCACCACCTGTACTACCCCAGCCGCAGGCAGCCCTCGCCCGCGTTCTCGCTGGTGGTCGATGCGCTGCGCTGGCGCGGCTGAGGCGCCTGGCCATCAACGCAGCGGCGAAGTAGGCATTGCCGCCGGCGACATACGCGGCCGGTCAGCTTGGGCACAATGAACGGCTTTCGCCCAGCCTCTTTCGCGGTCCTTGGACGCGACTCCTTCACGCGATTTCCTTACGCGATCTCTTCACGCGATGCAGCAAGAACCCGACTTCCTCCACAACCTGAACCAGGAATTCCGGGACGGCAGGCGCTGGCTGGACCGCACCATCGTGCTGGCCTATGCGGCGGCCGCCGGGCTGTGCGTGGTGGCCTTCACGCTGATGGCCGACGCGGGCTTTGAACTCTTCGAGAGCATCTACCACTGGCAGGGCGGCTGGGCCGTGCTGCTGTGGATGCCCGCCGTCACGGCGGGCGCCGTGTGGCTCACGCGGCGCTGGGCGCCGGGCGCGGCGGGGTCGGGCATTCCGCAGGTGATCGCCACGCTGGACCCTGCGCTGGACCCCGCGCAGCGCGGGCGTTTCGTGTCGCTGTGGCTGTCCTTCGCCAAGATGGCGCTGGCCAGCGCGGGCTTTGCGGCGGGGCTGTCCATCGGGCGCGAGGGGCCTTCGGTGCAGGTGGCCGCCGGTGTCATGCACCATGCGCGGCGCTGGTTCGGGCCGCATTCGGGCATCAGCCACCATGCGCTGCTGGTGGCCGGCGGCGCGGCCGGCATTGCGGCGGCCTTCAACGCGCCGCTGGCGGGCGTGGTCTTCGCCATCGAGGAGCTGTCGCGCAAGCTGGAGTCGCGCTCCAGCGGCCTGATCATCGCGGCCATCGTGCTGGCCGGCCTGATGGGCGTGTCGGCCTTCGGCAACCTCAGCTATTTCGGGCGCATCCAGGTGCCCGGCCTGACCTGGGACGCACTGCTGCCCGGCCTGTGCGTGACCCTGGCCTGCGGCGTGCTGGGCGGCCTGTTCGCCAAGCTGCTGGCCGCTTCGCTGACCCGCGCGCCCGAGCGGCTCAACCAGCTGCGTGCGCGCTTTCCCATCCGCTTCGCGGCGGCGATCGCGCTGGTGATCGCCGTCATCGGCATGGTCACGGGCGGCGCCACCTTCGGCGCGGGCTCGGAGGCCGTCAAGCACATGCTGGCGGGCCAGGCCGACGTGCCCTCGTTCTACGTCACGCTCAAGTTCATCGCCACCTGGCTGTCGGCCTGGGTGGGCGTGCCGGGCGGCATCTTCGCGCCCTCGCTGTCCATCGGCGCGGGCGTGGGCCACAACGTGGCCGGCCTCATGGGCGCAGACATCGCGCCCGCACTCATCGCCATGGGCATGGCCGCCTTCCTGGCCGCCGTGACGCAGGCGCCGCTGACGGCCTTCATCATCGTGATGGAGATGGTGGACGGCCACTCCATGGTGCTCAGCCTGATGGCGGCGGCCATGCTGGCCAGCCTGGTCTCGCGCATGCTGGCCCGGCCGCTGTACGAGACGCTGGCCCAGCACATGCTGAGTCTGGTGCCTGCTTCTGGGCCAGTACCTGCACCGGCTCCAGCGCCAACGCCGGAGCCCGAGCCCGCCAGCACGGCGCAGCCGGCTGCACCGCCCAGGGACCAGGACAAGCCCGCAGGCGCCTGAGCCAGGCGCGCTTGGCTGACAGGCAATGGCGAAGGGCGATGGCCTGGGCGCGCTGCACGCCACGCCATGCTCGCTTCCTGAGTCCTGACGCACAACCCGAGGAAAGGAACGCGCCATGTGGGAGGAAGTGACCAGCACCCTGGCCGAGGAATTCTCCAGCCTGCCCGATGCGGCCGAGGTCACGCGCGTCATGGTGCGCCTGCTGCTGGCGGCCCTGCTGGGCGGCATCGTCGGCTACGAGCGAGAACACAAGGGCAAGGCCGCCGGCCTGCGCACCCACATGCTGGTGGCCATGGGCGCGGCGCTGTTCGTGCTGGTGCCCGAGCGCGGCGGCATGGGCATTGCCGACATGAGCCGCGTGATCCAGGGCGTGGTGGCCGGCGTGGGCTTCCTGGGCGCGGGCGCCATCATCAAGCGCCACTCCGAGGAACAGGTGCAGGGCCTGACCACGGCCGCCGGCATCTGGATGACGGCCGCCATCGGCGTGGCCTGCGGCCTGGGGCGCGAGGCCATCGCGCTGCTGGCCACGCTGCTGGCCATCGTCATCCTCGTGATGCTGCCGCACGTGGTCAGTGCGCCGCCCCCGCAGGCTGACGCGGAGCCGGATACCAAGCCGCGCGAGACTTGAGGGCGGGCTGCGGCTCAGGCGTGCGGCGGTGAGCGGGATGGCGGGGACTTCGCCTGTGCCAGCAAACTGTCCCAATCGCCAGGAGGGTGCCCGTTGGCGAGCATTTTTCGGAACACCCTGTAGGCATCGTCGCTGCCCTCATAGGCTTGCTTGGTGTCCTCATCGTTGACCCAGGCGAACACGATGATTTTGCTGGGGACGTGAAAGCGGAAGAACAGGCGGTACTGCTGGAAGAACCTGGCCCGAAACCAGTGCTTGTGCTCCTCGCCCAGGGTATGGCCCTGGCGGTAGTCTGGCCGCGTGGGATCCTGCGGGATGACATCGAATGCCAGCTTGCGGATCGCCGCCAATCGCTTGGTCGCGTTCTTGCGTGTGTACCCGCCAGGGTCCTTCGTTTTCAGACCCTCCACTTCCTGGCTCAACGCCTGCAGCTGGGCAAGGAAAAGCGGGTGCATGAATACCGTCCAGCCGTGGATGCGCAAGGGGGCGGGCGGTACGGCGCTCATTCGTCGTCTGCCAGAAGCGGTGCATCCAGATCGACCTCGATGCCTTCGGTCAGCGCCTGGATCTGCTGCGCCAGACGGGCATCCATGGTCTGCAGGCGCTCGGGGTGGGCTGCCATGTCCTGGGCCAGAAAGCCGAGAAACTGGCCCAGCACGGGATCGGCATCCTCGGCGGAGTCGGCGCGACTGAGCACGACCTCACCGCCGGGCAGGATGGTGTAGTGGATCCTGTCGCGCTTGCTCAGGTGCAATGCGCGGCGAACGGCTTCGGGAATGGTGGTCTGGTAGCGGTCAGTGAGCGTGGATTCGGCTTCAAGTGTCGAAAACATGATGGCATCTCCTGAAAGGCTGTGATGTATGGTAATGCAGGTGCATTACCATGCCCGGGCGAAAGGTTCCTTCCCGGAAAGCACGCGCATCCCGCCTCAGAAATCCACACTCGCACTCAGCGAGAACGTGCGCGGACCGCCCACCGTCAGGTAGCCCGAACCCGGGTAGCCGCCCACGGAGGCCCAGTAGTTGCGGTCCGTCGCGTTGTCCACGCGCAGGCGCAGCGTGAGCAGCTTGCCCTGCACTTCGGTCATGTAGCGCACGCCCAGGTCCAGGCGGTTCCATCCGGCCACGCGCAGGGTGTTGACATCGTTGGCGTAGCTGGCGCCGGTGTGCACCAGGCGGCCGTCCAGCGCCAGGCCGTTGATGCCCGGCACATCCCATTCCACGCCCGCCGTGGCCTGGAAGCGCGGCACGCCGATGACGCGCTTGCCGTCGGTGGTGGCGCGGCCCGTGCTTTGCTGCCTGGCATCCAGCCAGGTGGCGCCGCCCAGCAGGCGCAGGCCGCGCATGGGTTCGCCGAAGACGTTGAATTCCACGCCCTGGTGGCGGTCCTTGCCGGCTGAGGTGAAGAGGTTGCCGTCGATCAGCGAGCGCGGCTTGTCGGTGGAGAAGAAGGCCAGGCCGCCGCCCAGCTTGCCGCCGTCGTACTTGACGCCCACTTCCTTTTGCTTGGTCACGTAGGGCGACATCTGCTGGCCCGCGTTGGCGATGATGGTGTCGCCCGACTTGGCCGGCGCCGTGTCGCCCTGGGCCAGTCCCTCGATGTAGTTGCCGTACAGCGATACCTGGGGCGTGAGCTTGAACACCGCGCCCAGCACCGGGCTGGTGCGGCTCTGGTCGTAGGCCGTGCGCACGCCGCCCTGGCTGGTGACGGCGCCGTTGCTGACGAGGCGGTAGCTCACCGAGTCGGTCTCTATCGTCTGGCGGCGCACGCCGGCCGTCACCAGCATGCGGCCGTCCATCAGCGACAGCGTGTCGCCCAGCGCAAAGCTGTTCAGGCGCGTGCCCCGGTTGTAGGCGGGGTTGGACAGGTCGTTGCCCAGGTAGTTGAGCGGTGTGATCGCGTAGTAGCCGGGGTTGTAGAGGTTGGTGTTCAGCACATTGCCCTGGACCGCAGACGTGCTCATGCCATAGGCGTTGTAGACCTTGAGGTCGAAGGCCGAATAGCTGGCCACGATCTCATGGCCCACGCTGCCCGTATTCAGGCGCGCGCGCACGCCCAGCTCGCCCGTGCTCACGCGGTCCTTGCGCGCGTTGTCGAAGCGGCTGGTGGTGGCCGCGCCATTGCCGGCCGCCGCCAGCGTGATGTTGGCCAGCGAGTTGTTCTCGGAGCTGCGGCGCAGGCCGTAGGCGGCCCAGGCCGTCACGTTGCTGTTGATGTCCCATTCGCCGCGCAGCGTGCCGAACAGGTCGCGCTCGTCGGAATAGGTCCAGGGCTGGGCCCAGTTGGAGGAAGCATCGGGCGCCGCGGGAATGGCCGCCAGCCCTGCGCCCGGCGTGACATTGGTGCGCGTGCGCTTGAGGCGGTTGTCCTGCCAGCCGATGTCGCCCGACAGGCGCACATTGCGGCTGCGCCAGTCCAGGCCCACGGACAACAGATCGAGCTTGGAGCTTTCCTGGTCGATGGCCGTGTCGCCGCCACGGTGCGCGGCGTTCAGGCGGATGCCCGTGGCCTGGTCGGGGCCGAAGCGCCGGCTCACGTCGGCCGCCACGAAGGCCTGGCCGCCGCTGGCAATGCCTGCCGTCACGCGCGACAGCGGATCGGTGCCCGCGCGCTTGGGCAGCAGGTTGATGTTGCCGCCCAGGCCGCCGCCATTGGGGCTGGCGCCCATCAGAAAGGCCGATGCGCCGCGCAGCAGCTCCACGCGCTCGAACAGCTCGGTGGCGATGTACTGGCGCGGCAGCAGCGCATACAGGCCGTTGTAGGCCACGTCGTCCGAGCCCAGCACGAAGCCGCGCACGAAGTAGGACTCCTGGAAATTGCCGAAGCCGCGTGCCACGCGCACGGAAGGATCGTTCTGCAGCACATCGCCCACGCTCTTGGCCTGGCGGTCCTGGATCAGCTCGTTGGTGTAGCTGGTGATGGAGAACGGCGTCTCCATGCTGTCGCGCGTGCCCAGAATCCCGGCCCGCCCGCCGCGCGCCACCTGGCCGCCCGCGTAGGGCCTGGACAGGCCTTCAGCCGACGCATCGGCGCTGGCCTCCACGGTGACGGTGCCCAGCTCGGGCGCGGCCGTTGCCGTGGAAGGGGCAGGCTGGGCCCATGCGGCGCCAGCAGACAAAAGAAGGGCCAGGGCCCCGGCGATCGGGGTCAGCGTGTGGAGAGGGGAGTGCATGGAGAAAACGGGATGAGAATGATTCCCAATAATTTTATCGATGCGACTCCCCCGTATGGAGCTTGTAGGGAGATGTGTCTGTTTGCGCCCACACTCCGCCTGGCCTGCCTTCACGCCTGTCCAAGCAGCTCCCACGAGCAGACCTGCGCCTCGTCCTCCCCCTGCACGAACGCGACCCGCATGCCCAGCGCCTTGCCCATGCCCTGCACGGCCAGGCGCAGGGCGGCGGGCACGGCGCGCTCGCCCGTGATGACGACCATGCCCCGGCACAGCTGGCGCATGCGTTCGCGGTTGCGCTTGAAGAACAGGGCGCGCTGCTTGCGTTCTTCGTGGCTTTCCTCGGGGTGGTCGCCGGGCAGGTGGTCGGTGAGCAGCACGAAGTGCCGGCCCTGGTCGAGCAGGGATTCGATCTGGGCTTCGGCCGATGCGTCATTGCCGTTGCCTGCCTCTGCAGGTGCCTGCGCTTCGGGTTCGCGCAGGTAGACCAGGGGAAAGCGGGAGGTATCGATCAGCATGTCATGGTTCCTGGGAAAAAGCAGGGCATCAGTACAGGTCGTGCCTGACCGCATGGGCGTAGTGGGCGTTGGCCTGTTCCTGTTGCGCGGCATCCATGGCGGGCGCCGTGGCATCGGCCAACTGCGTGAGGGCGGCCATCATCTGGCCCACGGAGGGCAGGGCGGTGCGGTCCAGCTGGCTGGACGGGTTCCAGAGGCCGGAGCGGTGGATGGCCTTGCCGCAGTGCAGCAGCACCTCGTCGACCAGGACCACGGTGGCGGTCTTGGGCGTGCCCCTGCCTTCGCTCAGCTCCTGCAGCAGATGGGGGTCGGTGGAGATGCGGCCGCGCCCGTTGATGCGCAGGAAGATGTCCAGCCCCGGGAACAGGAAGAGCATGGCCAGGCGGTCATCGGCCTGCAGGTTGCGCAGGGATTCGATGCGGTTGTTGCCGGGCCAGTCGGCAAAGGCCACGGTGCGCTCGTCCAGCACCTGCACAAAGCCGGGCGGCCCGCCGCGCGGCGAGGCATCCAGGCCGCGTTCGCCGGCCGTGGCCAGGCAAAAGAAGCTGGCCTGGCGCAGATAGGCCTCGTGGAAGTCGGACAGGCGGTCGCGCACGGCCTTCTGGATTCTTTCTGCCGGGGCGGCGTAGAGCGAATCCAGGTCGATGGCCGGGCCTGGCGGCTCTGCAAGGGCGGTGTTGTCGGTGTGCATGGCACAAGCGTAAGAACAAAGGCGTTGGCGGCTGTAGACTGGATCAGCCAACAAATAGCTCAAAGACGCCATGCCCGATGCCATTCTTGAACTGGTCAGCCATGTGAACCGTGCCGATGGCCCCGTGCTGATCGCGGCCGTGGGCAACCAGGACGAGGAGCTGGCCTCCGAGCCGCACCGGCACGCGCGCGGCCAGCTGTTCGGCTCGCTGCGCGGGCTGCTGTCGGTGGGCGTGGAAGACGCGGTCTGGGTGGTGCCCGCCATCCATGCCGTTTGGCTGCCGCCGCACCAGCTGCATTCGGGCCGCTCCCATGGTCCCTTCCACGGCTGGAGCGTCTATGTGGCGGAGCCGGCCTGCGCCGACCTGCCGCAGCGGCCCTGCGCCATCCGCACCTCGGGCCTGCTGCGCGAGGCCGTGCTGCGCGCAGCAGGCTGGGGATGGCAGCAAGGCGTGCCCACAATGCAGCCCGTGCAACCCGGCCCTTCGGCGGACCAGGCCCGCACCCATGTGATGGCGGTGATCCTGGACGAGATCCGCACCCTGCCCGTGGAGCCCCTGGGCCTGCCACTGCCCGCAGACCCGCGCCTGCAGCGCATCGCCCGCGCGCTGATCGCCGACCCGGCCGATGACCGCGACCTGGAGGCCTGGGCACGCTGGGCCGCCGTCAGCTCGCGCACGCTGAGCCGGCGCTTTGTCTCGGAGACCGGCTTCAGCTTCACCGCCTGGCGCCAGCGCGCGCGGCTGATGCGCTCGCTGGAGATGCTGGCCGCCGGCGCGCCGGTGACGAACATCGCGCTGGACCTGGGCTACGCCACGGCCAGCGCCTTCATCGGGCTGTTCCGACGCACGTTCGGGGAGACGCCTGCAGCGTACCGGGGGAGGCTGGGGGCTGCGCGGGACTGAGGGGCTGCGGTGCCCTTGTGGCTAACGGCTTCGCCTACAACCGCTGCAACTGCGCATTCAGATACGCATCGCGCGAGGGCAGCAGGTGCTCGGCGCACAGGCGGACCAGGGCGTCGCGGTCCTGGGCGCGCAGGGCCTCGATCATCTGCCAGTGTTCCTGGCGTGCGCGCTCGCGGTAGTCGGCCGAGACCAGGGAGGCGAAGCGGATGGGGTGCGTCTGGCGCGCGTATTCGGTGATGGCCTTGTGCAGCGTGTCGTTGCCCGCCAGCGCAAACAGTTCCTGGTGAAAGGCCAGGTTGATGCGGAACACCAGGCGCGCGTTGCCTTCGGCCACGGCGGCGTCGTGCTGCTGCTGGATGGAGGTCAGGCGTTCGAGCCTCTCGGCCGGCACGGGCAGGGGGATCTTGCGGGCAGCCTCCACTTCGAGCATGCCGCGCAGCTCGTACAGCTCCTGCACTTCCTGGGTGGAGAAGGAGCGCACCAGGGCGCCGACGTTCTTGCGGCGCTCGATCAGGCCCATGCGGTCCAGCGCGGCCAGGGCCTCGCGGGCGATGTGGCGCTTGACGTCGAAGCGGGCCATGAGGTCGTCTTCGACCAGGCGCTCGCGCGGGTGCAGCCGCCCGAAGACCACGTCCTCTTCCAGCGCGGCCACCATGGCGCCCAGGGCGTCGGCTGCGGGGGCGGGTTCGGCATCCAGGGAAATCGGCAGTGAGGCGGCAGCGACCATCAGGACAGGCGGTTGGGACAAAGACGCCATTTTGTCCGAACTGATGGCCCTCACTGGGCATGGCGGGCGGGCCGCGCTGCCTGGCATGGACTATTCGCGCGGGCCGGGAATGGTGCCGCGTTCGGTGGCGCAGCGCAGGAAGTCGAAGTCCACGCCCTGGTCGGCCTGGTTCACGGTGGTGAGAAAGAGCTTGCGGTAGCCGCGCTCGGCCGTCGGCTCGGTCACGGGGTGGAGCCGGGCGCGGCGGGCCAGTTCCTCGTCGCTGACCTGCAGCGTGAGTTCGCGGCGCGCCACCGACAGCGTGATGCGGTCCCCGTTGTGCACATGGGCCAGCGGGCCGCCCACGGCCGACTCCGGCGTGACGTGCAGCACGATGGTGCCGAAGGCCGTGCCGCTCATGCGCCCGTCTGAGATGCGCACGATGTCCTTGACGCCCGCGCGGGCCAGCTTGCGCGGGATGGGGATGTAGCCCGCCTCGGGCATGCCGGGCGCGCCCTTGGGGCCGATGTTCTTGAGCACGAGGATGTCGTCCGCGGTCACGTCCAGATCGTCGCTGTCGATGCGGCGGGCCAGGTCGGCCGCGTTCTCGAAGACCACGGCGCGGCCTTCGTGCTCCATGAGCCGGGGATGGGCGGCCGACTGCTTGATGATGGCGCCGCCCGGCGCCAGGTTGCCCTGCAGCACGGCGATGCCGCCCTGCGGGTAGATGGGGTTGGAGCGCGGGCGCACCACGTCCTGCGCAAAGCCGGGGCCGGCGCGGTCGATCTCTTCGCCCAGCGTGCGGCCGGTGACGGTGAGGGCGTCCAGGTTCAGCAGGGGCTTGAGCTCGCGCAGCAGCGTGGCCATGCCGCCCGCGTGGTGGAAGTCCTCCATGTAGTGGTCGCCCGAGGGCTTGAGGTCCAGCAGCACGGGCGTGTCGCGGCCCATGCGGTCCAGGGCCTTGAGGTCGATGTCATAGCCCATGCGCCCCGCGATGGCGGCCAGGTGCACGATGCCGTTGGTGGAGCCGCCGATGGCCAGCAGCACGCGCATGGCGTTCTCGAAGGCGGCGGGCGTAAGGATTTTGGCTATGGTCAGGCGCTCGCGCGCCATGCGCACGGCCTCGGTGCCGGTCTGCTCGGCGATGCGGATGCGGTCGGCCGTGACGGCGGGGGGCGAGGCGCCGCCGGGCACCGTCATGCCCAGCGCCTCGGCAATGCAGGCCATGGTGCTGGCCGTGCCCATGACCGAGCAGGTGCCCACGCTGGCCACCAGCTGGTTGTTCACGTCGGCGATCTCTTCGGCGTCGATCTCTTCGGCGCGGAACTTGCCCCAGTAGCGGCGGCAGTCCGTGCAGGCGCCCACGCGCTCGCTGCGGTGCGAGCCGGTGAGCATCGACCCGGTGATCAGCTGGATGGCCGGGATGCCCGCCGAGGCCGCGCCCATCAACTGGGCCGGCACCGTCTTGTCGCAGCCGCCGATGAGCACGACGGCATCCATGGGCTGGGCGCGGATCATCTCCTCGGTGTCCATGGACATGAGGTTGCGCAGGTACATGCTGGTCGGCGCCGAGAAGCTTTCGTGCACCGAGATGGTGGGGAAGTCCATGGGCAGGCCGCCCGCCAGCATGACGCCGCGCTTGACGGCCTCGATCAGCTGGGGCGCGTTGCCGTGGCAGGGGTTGTAGCTGCTGCCCGTGTTGGCAATGCCGATGACGGGGCGCTGCAGCGCCGAGTCCGTGTAGCCCGCGCCCTTGATGAAGGCCTTGCGCAGGAACAGCGAAAAGCCCCGGTCGCCGTAGTTGGTCAGGCCCTTGGAGATGCCGCTTTCGGCGTCGGCGGGGGTGATGTCGTGGGCCGGGGAGGGCGTCTTGGGGTCGGTCATGGCGGCGGTCCGTGTGTCTGGAGTGGGGAGCGAAGGCAGGCGCTGCCTTGCGTTGACGGCAGGATAGCGGCGTTCACCTCAAATTATCATCGGCGTTATCACCTATATTATTAATAATCTAATTGACCAACCATGCGGCCGTGTCCGGTCTGCTGCCGGACATGTTTTTCCGACACAGGACAAGGGGACATCCATGACCGCCGAACACCGCTCTCATCCGCCCAACCGGCGCGCCCTGCTGGGCGCCGCACTGCTGACCCTGGGCGCAGGCCTGGCGTTGCCCACCGCAGCCAGTGCCGCAGCCAGTGCCGCAGCCAGCGCCGCAGTCGATGCCGCTGCCGACACTGGTTATCCGGCCCGGCCCATCAAGCTCGTCGTTCCCTACACGCCCGGCGGCGCCACCGACGTGATCGGGCGCGTGGTGGGGCAAAGGCTCTCGCTGGCGCTGGGCCAGCCCGTGGTGGTGGAGAACCGCGCGGGCGCGGCCGGCAACCTGGGCGCCGCCGCCGTGGCCAGGGAAAAGGCCGACGGCTACACCCTGCTGCTGGGCGCGCTGACCAGCCATTCCATCAACAGCGTGCTCATGGCGTCCACGGCAGGCTTCACCATGGACAAGAGCTTTGCGCCCATTGGCGTGGTGGGCCGCGTGCCGCTGGTGGTGACCGTGGGCCCGGCGGTGAAGGCGGCCAGCCTGGGCGAGTTCATCGCCCTGGCCAAAAGCCGGCCGGGCGGGCTGAACTACGGCTCCTCGGGCAATGGCTCGCCGCAGCATCTGGCGGCCGAGCTGTTCAAGCGGCAGGCGGGCGTGTCGCTGACCCACGTGCCCTACAAGGGCAGCACGCCGGCGCTCAACGATCTGATGGGCAGCCAGGTGGATGTGGTGTTCGACACCCTGCCCGCCACGCAGGGCTTCATCAAGGGCGGGCGCCTGCGCGCCCTGGCCGTGACCACGGCGCAGCGCGTGCCCTCCATTGCCGACATTCCCACCACGGCCGAGGCCGGGCTGTCAGGCTTCGAGGTGACGTCGATGTTCGGCCTGCTGGCGCCTGCGGGCACGCCCGCGCCCGTCGTCGCCCGGCTCAGTGGCGCGCTCAGGGACGTGATGGGGCAGCAGGAAGTGAAGGACGCCCTGGTCGCCCAGGGCGCCATGCCCACCTTCACCACGCCCGACGAGGCGCGAGCCCAGATCGCCGAGGAGGTGGCGCGCTGGTCCGCCGTGATCCGGCAGGCGGGCATACAGCCGGATTGAGGCAGCGCCTCAGCGCCGCCGGGCCCGCGTTTCCGGCAGAAAGGCCGTCGCCAGCCCCAGCAGCGGCAGGTAGGCCACCAGGCTGTACACCCAGACGATGCCGTGGGTGTCGGCCAGGTTGCCCATGCCGGCAGCCCCCAGGCCGCCGATGCCGAACATGAGGCCGAACATCAGCCCCGAGACCAGGCCCACGCGGCCGGGCACGGCCTCCTGGGCGTAGACCACCAGCGCCGCAAAGGCCGAGGACATGACCAGGCCGATGACGATGGACAGCACGGCCGTCCAGAACAGGTCGGCATGCGGCAGCAGCAGTGCAAACGGCGCCACGCCCAGGAAGGACACCCAGATCACGGCCTTGCGCCCTATGCGGTCGCCCACCGGGCCGCCCGCGAAGGTGCCCGCCGCCACGGCCGCCAGGAAGGCGAACAGGTACAGCTGCGACTGCTGCACGGGCAGGGCAAAGCGCTCGATCAGATAGAAGGTGAAGTAGTTGGCAAAGGCCGCGATGTAGACGAACTTGGCGAACATCAGCACGCAGATCACGGTCACCGCGCGGATGACCTGCGAGCGGTTCAGCGCCGTCAGCGCATGCTGGCCGGCCGCCACCACCTTGGCCGGCGCGTGGTGCAGGCGCCAGTGCGTGATGCGCAGCAGCACCCAGATGGCCAGCAACGCCACCAGCATGAACCAGGCGATCGCATGCTGGCCGAACGGAATGACGATGGCCGCCACCATCAGCGGGCCGATGGCCGAGCCCGTGTTTCCGCCCACCTGGAAGGTCGATTGCGCCGTGCCGAAGCGCCCGCCCGAGGCCAGCCGCGCCACGCGCGAGGCCTCGGGGTGGAAGGTGGACGAGCCCACGCCGATCAGCGACGCGGCGGCCAGCAGCATCGGGTAGCTGGTGGACAGGGCCAGCAGGCCCACGCCCACCAGCGTCACCATCATGCCCAGCGGCAGCAGGTAGGGCTTGGGATGCTTGTCGGTGTACAGGCCGATCCAGGGCTGCAGCAGCGAGGCCGTGACCTGGTAGACCAGGGATATCCAGCCGATCTGCGCGAAGCTCAGCGAGAACTCCGTCTTGAGCATGGGATAGACGGCCGGCAGCACGGCCTGGATCAGGTCGTTGAGCAGGTGGGCGAAGGCGGCGGCGCCGACGATGCGCAGCAAAAAGCCCTGCGCGGCATGGCCGGGCGCCGGATGGGCATGCGTTGCAGGCGCGCCCAGCTCGCCCGGGGCGCCAAGAGTGGTGGTGTTGCTTGTCATGGAGGAAAGAGCCCCGCAGGGCGGCACGATCAGGGTCCGGCGTTGACGAAGGTCAATGGGCCGTGGGACCGAAGATAGGCGTTTGTCGTCCGTCTGTCTCTCTCTATACTGACGTCAATTGTCGAGATCGGGACAGGGGCCGCACAGGACCCCACAGGATGGGAGGACCCATGGCCGCAGAACTGCCGCGCATATACCTCAAGTACCACCAGACCGGGCGCCCCATGGCCGCCATGGAGGCCAACTGGGCGCATGGCACCAGCACGGGCTGGCACTCCCATCCGCGCGGCCAGCTGCTGTATGCGATCGAAGGCGTGATGTCGGTGCAGCTGCATTCCGGCTCCTGGCTGGTGCCGCCCAACCGGGGGCTGTGGATAGAGGCCGGCGCCGAGCACGATGTGCGCATGTCGGGCGACGTGAAGATGCGCACGGCCTACATCGACGCCTCGGCCTTTGCGGACCTGCCCGCGCGCACCTGCGTGGTCAATGTGTCGCCCCTGCTGCGCGAGCTGGTGGTGGCTGCCGTCGGCGTGCCGCTGGACTATGCCGAAGGCAGCCGCGACGAGCGCCTGATGCACCTGCTGGTCGATGAGCTGCGCGCCGCCGAGGTGCTGCCCCTGCACCTGCCCCTGTCCGCCGACGCGCGGCTGCGCCAGGTCTGCGAGGCCCTGATGCGCGAGCCTGCCGACACCGCCACCGCCGAACACTGGGCGCAGCGCCTGGGCGTGAGCGCCAAGACGCTGCAGCGCCTGTTCGTGAAGGAAACCGGCATGCCCTTCGCCCAGTGGCGCGAGCAGGCGCGGCTGATGTTCGCGCTGGGCCGCATTGCGGCGGGCGAGCGCATCATCGACATCGCCCTCGATTGCGGCTACGCCAGCCAGAGCGCGTTCACGGCCATGTTCAAAAGGCATTTCGGGGTGCCGCCTTCTGGCTTCCAGCGCTGAGGCACGATCGGGCCAAGGCCGGGCCGGGCGGACTTGGATGCAGATCCAGATATCGATTGCGGCACAAGCATATGCCCAAAGATTCGTTCCCCCGCGCCTGCGTCGTGGCGATACTGGCCGGCCGCATTCCCTCCACTGCCTTGCCTGTACCACCGTGCTACCCGACCCAGTCCCCGACAGCGCGGCCGAAGCGCAGGTCGATCGCGTCATCGACGGCCTGCTCAACGGCCTGCAATGGCGCGCCAGCGTGTTCCATGTGGGGCAGTACTGCGGGCGCTGGCGGGCTTCCACGGCAGGGCGCGCGCGGGCCAGCTTTCACCTGATCCTGGACGGGCGCTGCTGGCTGCACCTGCCGGGCCAGCCCTCGGTGGAGCTGCAGCCGCGCGACGGCGTGTTCCTTTCGCGCGATGTGCCGCATTTCATCTCGCCCTATGCCGACCCGGACATGGCCTGCGCCCCGCAGGCCATGCGTCCCGCCACGGGCGATGCCGGCATAGGAGAGACGGCGCTGGCCTGCGGCTTCTTCACCTTCGAGGGCCCCATGCGCGGCCTGCTGGTCGATGCCTTCCCCGACCACCTGGTGCTGCGCGGCGACGACCATGCGATGAGCGGCGCCTCCATGCTGTTCGACCTGATGCGCGCCGAGGCGCTGCGCACGGGCACCGAGCCCTCGGCCGTGATGGACCGGCTGGTGGGCCTGCTGTTCTTCTACGGCCTGCGCCAGCTGGCGCATGGCGATGCGCGGGCGCGCGGCATCTGGAGCCTGCTGCGCCGGCCGGGCTTTGCGCCGCTGGTGGCCGAGCTGCTGCGCGACCCGGCCCGCAACTGGAGCGTGGCCGACATGGCCGCGCGCGTGTGCCTGTCGCGCGCCACGTTCTTCCGGCAGTTTGCCGAGGCCTGCGGCCAGCCGCCCCAGCAATTCCTGCTGCTGCTGCGCATGCAGCTGGCCGCGCGCCGGCTGGCCCAGGGCGAGGCCATAGGCCAGGTGGCCGAGGCCGTGGGCTACGAGTCCTATGCGGCCTTCTCGCGCGCCTTCAAGCGCGTGATGGGCGAGCAGCCCGGCGCCTGGCAGCGCGCGCAGGCACGCTGCTGCTGAGCCGCCATCCGAGCCCGGGGCATCCGCCTGCGGGTTGACACGTTCGGGCATAAATCCGCGACGCGGCGGCATTGATAGCAAGGGGGGCGCGGCCGATCATGAAGGCATTCCTTCATTCCTGCAAAGCACCATGGCACGCCTGACCCTGCACACCCCGCAAACCGCCCCTGAAGCCAGCCGCCCCTTCGTGGAGCGCGCCCTGGCCGGCAACGGATTCCTGCCCAACCTGATCGCCATCCTGGCCAACTCGCCCCAGGCGCTGGAGACCTATGTGACCGTGGGCCAGATCAACGCGCGCGCCCAGCTCACGCTGGCCGAGCGCGAGGTGGTGCAGATCACGGCCGCGCGCATCCATGGCTGCGACTTCTGCGTGGCCGGCCACACCAAGCTGGCCTTCAAGCAGGCCGGCCTGAGCCAGGCCGAGGTGGTGGCGCTGCAGGACGGCCGCGACACGGGCCAGCCGCGCCTGGACGCCGTGCGCCGCTTTGCCGAAGCCGTGATCGCCACGCGCGGCGCCGTCGCCGACGAGGCCCTGGCTGCCTTCCATGCGGCCGGCCTGAGCGAGCAGCAGGCGCTGGAGGTGGTGCTGGGCATCAGCCTGGCCACGCTGTGCAACTTTGCCAACAGCCTGGCGCAAAGCCCCGTCAACCCGCAGCTGCAGCCCTATCTGCCCGAACAGTTCCGACAACCGCAGGAGAACGCACATGCTGGCTGATTCGCTGCGGCAGTGGCTGGACGCCCATGCCGACTCCCTGGACGAAGGCCCCGCGCATGCGCACGAAGTGCTGCCCCGGCTGGCGCAGCACGGCCTGTTCGGCCTGGGCGTGCCCGTGGCCGAGGGCGGGCAGGGCGGCAGCCTGGGCGATGCGCTGGAGGCCATTGCCGGCGTGGCCGGGCATTCGCTGACGGCGGGCTTCGTGTTCTGGGCGCAGCGCGCCTTTGTCGAATACCTGCTGCAGTCGCCCAACGCGGCGCTGCGCCAGCGCTGGCTGCCGGGCCTGCTGCAGGGCACGCAGGCGGGCGCCACGGGCCTGTCCAACGCCATGAAGTACCTGGGCGGCATCGAGGCCCTGCAGGTCGAGGCCACGCCCGTCGGCACTGTCGGCGCTGTCGGCGCCGACGGCCTTGCACTGCGCGGGCGCGTGCCCTGGGCCACCAACCTGGTGCCGCCGGGTCGCTTCGTGGTGGCCGTTGCCGTCTCGCGCAGCGACGGTGCAAAGCCCTTCGTGGCCGCGCTGCCCGGCGATGCGGCGGGCCTGCAGCGCAGCGCCGACCTGGACCTGATCGCGCTGCGCGGCAGCCATACGGCGGCGCTGTCCATCGAGGGGCTGCAGATCGGTCCGGCCGATGTGATCCATGCCGACGCCAACCATTTCCTGCCGCGCGTGCGGCCCGCCTTCATGGGCCTGCAGCTGGGGCTGTGCATCGGCCTGGCGCGCGCCTCGCTGGCGGCGGCCTCGGCCCGTGCCGGCGCCGGGCGCGATGTGCTGGGCGGCCCGCTGCAGCAGCAGCGCCACGCGCTGGAACTGGCCACGGCCACGCTGCATGCCGGCCTGTCCGACGGGCGTTTTCTTGACCGACCTCAAGCCCTGTTCCGCCTGCGCCTGGAATTGAACGACATCGTGCAGCAGTCCCTGCAGCTGGAGCTGCACGCCAGCGGCGGGCGCGCTTATCATCGCGACCAGCCGCTGGGATTTGCGCGCCGTTGGCGCGAGGCGGCCTTCATCCCCATCGTGACGCCCAGCGTCACGCAGCTACAGGGCGCGCTGGCTGGCGCGGCCCTGGCAACCACCAGTTCATGACCCAGACGGAAGCTTTCTCCCCTGACGCTCCCGCGCCCGTGCTGCAGGCACGCGGCGCGGGCTTTGGCTATGCGCCCGGCAAGGCCGTGTTCGAGGACATCTCCCTGAGCATTGCCCCGCGCGAGATCGTCTGCCTGCTCGGCGGCAGCGGCTGCGGCAAGTCCTCGCTGCTGCGCGTGCTCGGCGGCCTGGAGTCGCCGGACGGCGGCGCCTGGAGCCGGGGCGAGCTCCAGTTCCTCGGCCAGCCGCTGACCGCGCCGCACCCGCGCGCGGGCTTCGTGTTCCAGCAGCCCAGCCTGCTGCCCTGGCTGGACGCGCGGCGCAACGTGGGCTTCGGCCTGGACTTCGAGCGCCAGCCGAAGCTGGAGGCCGAGGCCCGCCGCCAGCGCGTGGAGCAGGCGCTGCAGGCCGTGGGCCTGGGCGGCAGCGGCGCGCTCTACCCCTCGCAGCTGTCGGGCGGCATGGCCCAGCGCGTGGCCCTGGCGCGTGCCCTGGCACGCGAGCCGCAGCTGCTGCTGGCCGACGAGCCGTTCTCGGCCCTGGACGCCATCACGCGCGCCGAGATGCAGGAGCTGATGGTGGACGTGGTCCACCGCTGGCACACGGCCGCGCTGCTGGTCACGCATGACATCGACGAGGCCATCCTCGTGGGCGACCGCATCCTGCTGATGGGCGGACGGCCCGGCCACATCGTGCGCGAATGGCGCGTGGACATAGCGCGCCCGCGAGAGGACCAGGCCGCCGCCGTGACCGCGCTGCGGCTGGACATCCTCTCGGCCCTGCACGGCGTGCGCCATGCGGCCCAGGCCTGATCTCCCTCGCCTGCCCGCTTGCCTGCCGATCCGCCATTTCTTCGACTTCAACCATGCTCTTCTGAAAGGTCTTTCGCATGAGCTTCCAGGACCACCCTTCCTACACCCACATCTGTGCCTCGTCGGACTGCGGCTGCGGCCTCACGCGGCGCGACATGCTGCGCCTGGGCGCATTGGCCACGGCCTCGGTGGCCGCGCCGCTGCTGGCCGCAGGCGATGCGCGCGCCCAGGCCTTCAAGGGCGATGACCAGCCCGTGAAGATCGGCTACCTGCCCATCACCGACGCCACGCCGCTGCTCGTGGCCCACGGCAACGGCCTGTTCGAGGCCGAAGGCCTCAAGGCCGAGGCACCGCGCCTGTTCCGCTCCTGGGCCCAGATCGTCGAGGCCTTCGTCTCGGGCCAGGTCAACGTCATCCACCTGCTCACGCCCTCCACGCTGTGGGTGCGCTACGGCGCCAAGTTCCCCGCCAAGATCGTGGCCTGGAACCACGTCAACGGCTCGGGCCTGACCGTGCTGCCCGAGATCCAGAAGGTGCAGGACCTGGGCGGCAAGACCGTGGCGATCCCGTTCTGGTACTCCATCCACAACATCCTGCTGCAGGACGTGCTGCGCAAGGCCGGCCTCACGGCCGTGACCCGCGCGCGCGGCGGCGCCATTGCGGCCAACGAGGTCAACCTCGTCGTGCTGGCGCCGGCCGAAATGGTCTCGGCCCTGGCCGGCAAGTCGATCGCGGGCTTCATCGTGGCCGAGCCCTTCAATGCCGCCGCCGAGATCGCGGGCGTGGGCAAGATGCTGCGCTTCTCGGGCGACGTCTGGAAGGACCATGCCTGCTGCGTCACCTTCCTGGCCGAGCGCGACATCGCCGACAAGCCCGAATGGGCGCAGCGCGTGACCAATGCCGTGGTCAAGGCCCAGCTGTGGACGCGCGACAACCGCCTGGCCGCCGCGCGCCTGCTGTCGAGCACGGGCGAGCGCCGCTACACGCCCCATCCGCAGCAGACGCTGTCCAAGGTGCTGGCCGCCACCGACTACGCCAGCTACGAGGCCAGCGGCGTGGTCGTCAACAAGGGCTGGCACCAGCGGCGCATCGACTTCCAGCCCTATCCCTATCCCTCGTACACCGAGCAGCTGGTGCGCGCCATCAAGGCCACCAAGGTCGAGGGCGACACGCGCTTCCTCGACAAGCTGGAGCCCAGGTTTGCGGCCACCGACCTGGTGGACGACCGCTTCGTGCGCAAGGCCATCCAGGCCGTGGGCGGCCCGCAGGTCTTCGGCATTCCGGCCGATTTCTCGCGCCGCGAAACCATCGTGGTGTGATCCAGGTGTTGCGACGTATCGGATTGCCGCTGCTGGGCGCGGCCCTGGTCCTGGCCCTGTGGTGGGTGGGCGGCGCGCTGCTGGCGCGCAGCACGCCCGTGGCTGCGGCCTTTGCGCCCTGGCCTTCCCTGCAGGCGCTGGGCCAGCTGCTGACAGGCGCCGACATCTGGATGCACACCCTGCTGAGCCTGCAGCGCGTGGCCGTGGGCCTGCTGCTGGCCTTCGTGGTCGGCGTGCCGCTGGGCGTGCTGGTGGGCCTGTCGCGCGGGTTCTCGCAGGCGTTCTCGCCCGTGTTCCAGTTCCTGCGCATGATCTCGCCGCTGTCGTGGATGCCGATTGCCGTGATGGTGCTGGGCGTGGGCGACGCGCCCGTGTACTTCCTGCTGGCCTTCGCTGCCGTCTGGCCCATCTTGCTGAGCACGGCGGCCGGCGTGGCCCAGCTGGACCGCAACTGGCTGCTGCTGGCGCGCAGCCTGTCGGCCACGCGCACCGAGACCGTTCTGCGCGTGGTGCTGCCCGGCATCACGGCCCAGATCCTCACCGGCGTGCGCCTGGCCATCGGCATCATCTGGATCGTGCTGGTGCCTGCGGAAATGCTGGGCGTATCGGCCGGCCTGGGCTACTTCATCCTCGACACGCGCGACCGCCTCGCGTATTCGGAGCTGATGGCCGCCGTGGTGCTGATCGGCGCCCTGGGCTATGCGCTGGACCATGCGGCGCGGTGGCTGCACCAGCGCTGGATGCATTCGGCCTGAGGCCTGCGGGCAGACGGCGGCATCAGGTGCCGCATCAGGTGCCGCGCACGCGGCCCAGCCGCAGTCCCGCCAATCCCGTCAGCACGGCGCACAGCAGCACCTCCCAGGGGCCCAGCGCGGGCACGGGGGTGGCTGTGGCCGGGGG
>NZ_LZZV01000096.1:0-190762 GCF_014170385.1 Delftia sp. UME58 | reverse complement strand
TGATTGCGCCGCCCCCACCTCCCAAGCCGCAGGCCGTGGACGACGACCACGAGGCCGAGATCGCGCTGGAGAAGAAGCGCAAGATCGAGCAGCAAAAGAAGGAGCGCGCCGAACAGGCCGCCCGTGAGCAGCGCGAGAAGGAACGCCAGGAGCGCCTGGACAAGGAAAAGGCCGACAAGGCGGCCCGGGACAAGGCCGAGCGCGAGAAGGCGGAAAAAGCCGAGAAGGACCGCCGCGACAAGCTCGAGCAGCAGAAAAAGGACAAGGCCGAGCAGGACCGCAAGGACCGCCTGGAGCAGCAAAAGAAGGACAAGGCCGAAAAGGAAAAGGCGGACCGGGAAAAGGCTGCCAGGGACAAGGCCGAGCGCGAGAAAGCCGAGAAGGCCGACAAGGAAAAAGCCGAAAAGGCTGCCAAGGCCGAAGCCGAGAAGAAGGCCGCCGAGGACAAGCGCAAGAAGGAACAGGCTGCCAAGGAAGCCCGCGAGGCCAAGGAGGCCGAGGCACGCCGCCTGGAGAACATCCGCCGCATGCAGGGCCTGGCCGGCAGCGGCGGCTCGGCCGGCGAAGGCGCGGGTGGCAGCAAGAGCGGTGGCTCGGGCAGCTCGGCCGGAGGCCCCTCGGCCGGCTACGGCGCCAAGGTGGCTGCGCGCGTCAAGCCCAACATCGTCTACCCGGACGCCATCAGCGGCAACCCGCGGGCCGAGGTGCGCGTGCGCACCGCGCCCGATGGCACCATCACCGGCGCCACCATTGCCAAGTCCAGCGGCAACAAGGCCTGGGACGATGCCGTCATCCGCGCCCTGCAAAAGACCGAGACGCTGCCGCGCGACATCGATGGCCGCGTTCCTTCGGACCTGGTCATCGGATTCCGCCCGCAGGACTGAACGGGCACGGGCCCTTCATCAAAAAGCCCCGCCGGTACCTGCCTGCGGGGCTTTTTCCATCTTGCGTTGTATGCAATCCGCCACGCGCCTGCGACTTCGCTTGCGGCACCGGCCGCTTGTCCCTAGCATCCCCGTCTTGGCCGCATTCGCGGCACCCGTCCACCATCGCAAAGGAGAGAACCCATGTCCCATTCGACACGTCCCTTTGCAGTCGTGCACGCTTGAAGCCCTAGCGCCTCCAGGCCACGCTGCAGACCTGATTCCCGGCCCCGCAAGAGGCCCGGCTTTCGGCTGCGCGTGCGCTTTTCCTGATGCCTGTCCATCGAGCTTGCGGCGACTGCCCGTTGCGCATTCCGCATCTGCCGGAATGTGCCCCAAGCACTCGATCGAAAGCCATTCATGGGCAATTCCCTTTCGGACACCTACATTGAGGTGTTCGCCAACCGCGGCGTCTGGATTGAAGACGCCGCCATCCAACAACTTCAAACGACGGCCCGCAACCTGGCCGGCATGCGCGCCGCCGTGGGCCTGCCGGACCTGCACCCGGGCCGGGGCTACCCGGTAGGGGCGGCCTTCTTTTCCGTGGGCCGCTTCTACCCGGCCCTGGTCGGCGGCGACATCGGCTGCGGCATGTCGCTGTACAGCACGGAGCTGGCGGCGCACAAGACCTCGGCCCCCAAGCTGGAAAAGGCAGTGGGCAACATCGACGGCCCCCTGCCCCAGGAACTGCTGGACGCCGTTGACATGCAGCAGCTGGAGCACATCGCCCAGGCCAGCGGCGTGGCCGACCTGGCGTATCTGCAGGACAGCCTGGGCACCATTGGCGGCGGCAATCACTTTGCCGAACTGCAGGTGGTGGACACGCTGTACGAGGACGAGGCGCTCGACAGGAAACGCGTGCACCTCATGGTGCACAGCGGCTCGCGCGGGCTGGGCGGCGCCATCCTGCGCGCCCATGTGGAGGCATTCAGCCACGACGGCCTGGCCGCCAGCAGCGATGCCGCCACGCAGTACCTGCGCCAGCACGCGGCCGCCATCGCCTTCGCCCAGCTCAACCGCGCCAGCATTGCGGCACGCCTGCTGCGCGCCCTGCGCACGCGCGGCCAGGCCCTGCTGGACATCACCCACAACCACGTGATCGCCCACCACTGGCGCGGAGAAGACGGCTTCCTGCACCGCAAGGGCGCCACGCCGGCCGACCAGGGTCTGGTGGTGATTCCGGGTTCGCGCGGCGACTACAGCTACCTTGTGCGGCCCGTGGCCGGGCGTGACGAGGCACTGCACTCGCTGGCACACGGCGCTGGCCGCAAGTGGGCGCGCACCGATTGCATGGGCCGCCTGCGCCCGCGCTTCACGCTGGACGAGCTGCTGCGCACAAAATTCGGCAGCGCCGTGGTCTGCGCCGACCGCGAACTGGTCTACGAGGAGGCCCCCCAGGCCTACAAGGACGTGGACTCCGTGGTCGCCAGCCTGCAGGCAGCCGGCCTGGTGCAACTGGTGGCGCGGCTGCGCCCCCTGCTGACCTACAAGAAGGGAGCCATGCAATGCTGCTGATCCAGCTGACCGCATCCCACGGCCCCGCCGAGTGCGAACATGCCGTGCGCCTGACCCTGCGCGAGCTGCTGCGCGACTGCGCTGCGCGCGGCATCGCCGTGGACGTGCTGGAGGAAACGCCCACGGCGGCCGGCTACAAGTCCGTGCTGCTGCGCTGCGAGGGTGACACCGGCCTGCTTCACGGCACGCTGGGCGCCTGGCTGGGCACCATCCAGTGGGTCTTCGACAGTCCCCTGCGCCCCCATCACCCGCGCAGGAACTGGTTTGTTGCCGTGCAGAAGTGCGAGCCGCCCCGGCAATTGCCGGCCGATGGCGAGATCGTCTTCCAGGCCTGCAAGGCCTCGGGCAAGGGCGGCCAGCATGTCAACACCACGGACTCCGCCGTCCATGCCCTGCATGTGCCCAGCGGCATCTCGGTGAAGGTCATGAGCGAGCGCAGCCAGCACGCCAACAAGCGGCTGGCGCGCGAGCTGCTGGCCCTGAAGCTGGCGCGCCTCAACGCGCAGGGCGAGGGCCAGGCCCGGCGCACGCGCAGCCAGCAGCACTGGGAAGTGGAGCGCGGCAGCCCCGTGAAGGTGTTCCGCGCCTGAACGCCCGGAGCTAGCCCCTGGCGCACATGTAGATGCCCAGGGCCAGCAGGCCCAGCATCAGCACGCGCTTGAAAACCTGGGGCGACAGCGACTGGCGCAGCCGCTCGCCCCAGGCCATGCCGGCCAGGGCGGGCAGCAGCATCAGTGCGGAAACCAGGGCCGTGGCCCCCCAGCCCGTCCAGGACGAAGCGGCATGGCCCGGCCCCTGCGCCAGCGCCATGCCCGCGCCCAGCGCCAGCGTGGACACCGTGAAGCACAGGCCCATGGCCTGCATCAGCGCCTGCCGGCCCAGCGCCAGCGATTGCAAAAAAGCCACGGCCGGCACCACGAACACGCCGGTCAGCGCCGTGATCCCGCCCGTCAACAGACCACACAACAGACCCAGCCAGGCCTGATGCCTCTTAGGCAACTGCAGGCCCGGCCCCCACAGGCCCCACAGGGCATAAATAACCAGGGCCACGCCCAGCGCCATGCGCGCCACGGCGGCCTCGCCCACCGGGCCCCACCACAGCATGCCGCCCACCGTGCCCGCGACAATGCCCAGCTGCATCCAGCCCAGGCGCCGCAGCAGCGGCCGCAGCGATGGCAGGGGCCGCATCTGCACCACATTGGTCACCAGGGATGGCAGCAGCAGCCAGGCCGCCGCCTGCCCGGCCGGCATGAACAGCGCCAGCAGCGCCATGGACACCGTGGGCAGGCCCAGGCCCACCACCCCCTTGACGACACCGGCCAGCCCGAACACGGCCACCGCCGCCGCCAGCACCCACCACGCATCCCACATCACGGCCACCCTGCACTTTCACTGACCTGGCTCAGGCCTTTCCTGAACCTCATGGCGCCATGCTCGCGCGCCATCAAAGGGATCACAATCGGGAATCTTCAAACCAAGGCTCAGGCCTGGCCTGATCCTTCAGCACCATAGTCCATGCGTTTCGACCTCACCGACCTGCAGCTGTTCATCCACATCCTCGACTGCGGCACGCTCACGGCGGCAGCCGGGCGCGCGCACATGACGCTGGCCTCGGCCAGCGAGCGCGTGCGCGGCATGGAGGCGCAGCTGGGCTGCGCCCTGCTCGCGCGCCAGGCGCGCGGCGTGCGGCCCACGGCGGCCGGCCACACGCTGGGCCAGCATGCGCGTGACGTTCTGGCGCGGATGCAACGGCTGCGCGGCGACATGGCCGAGTACGGCGCAGGCCTGGCCGGGCATGTGCGCGTCTGCGGCAACACCTCGGCCGTGGGCGAGCATCTGCCGCTGGCCGTGGCCGGATTCCTGCGCGGCCATCCGCGCGTGGCGCTGGAGCTGCAGGAATGCGGCAGCGCCGAGGTGCTGGACCGGCTGCGCCAGGGCCTGTGCGACATCGGCGTGGCCAGCGATGCGCAGGACACCCGCGGCCTGCAGGCCCTGCCCTGGCGCCCCGACCCGCTGGTGGCCGTGCTGCCGCGCGCCCACCGCCTGGCCCGGCGCAAGCGGCTGGCCTTGCAGGACCTGCTGGATGAAGACTGGGTGGGCCTGCCGCACGATGCCGCCCTGCAGGTGCTGGTGCGCCAGCAGGCCGCCTTGCTGGAAGGGCCGTCGGGAGGGCAGTTGCGCTGGCGCGCCCAGCTGCAGCACCTGGATAGCATCTGCCAGCTGGTGGGCCAGGGCGTGGGCGTGGCCGTCATGCCCGCCGCCGCCGCGCAGCGCCTGGCCCCGGCCAGCGGCGCCCGCGCCGTGCCCTTGAGCGATGCCTGGGCCCGGCGCCAGCTGCTGCTGTGCACGGCCCCGGAAGACCAGTTGCCGGCCCATGCAAGGCAGTTGCTGGCGCACCTGAAGGGACTGGGCCGCGCGGAGCCATAGCGAACCGTGTTGGAAAGCGCGATGCAGGACAATACGGGGATCATGACCCTCAAAGCCCCCGAACTGCTGCTGCCGGCCGGCTCGCTCGACAAGATGCGTGCGGCCTACGACTTTGGCGCCGATGCCATCTACGCCGGGCAACCCCGCTACAGCCTGCGCGCACGCAACAACGAATTCCGTCTCGAACAGATCGCCCAGGGCATCTCCGAGGCGCATGCGCGGGGCAAGAAATTCTTCGTCACCAGCAACCTGATCGCCCACAACGACAAGGTGCGCACCTATATCCGCGACATCGAGCCCGTGATCGAGTGCAAGCCCGACGCGCTGATCATGGCCGACCCCGGCCTGATCATGATGGTCAAGGAAAAGTGGCCCGAGACCGAGGTCCATCTCTCGGTGCAGGCCAACACCACCAACTGGGCCACGGTGAAGTTCTGGCAGAAGGCCGGTGTCTCGCGCATCATCCTGTCGCGCGAGCTGTCGCTGGACGAGATCGAGAAGATCCGCCAGGAATGCCCGGACATGGAGATCGAGGTCTTCGTGCACGGCGCGCTGTGCATCGCCTACTCGGGCCGCTGCCTGCTGTCGGGCTACTTCAACCGGCGCGATCCCAACCAGGGCACCTGCACCAATGCCTGCCGCTGGGACTACAAGACGCATGACGCGGCCGTGGACCCCAATACCGGCGAGGCCCTGGCCCAGACCATGGAGCAGGACTTCAGCTTCGAGAAGGCCCGCGAGGAGGCCGACAGCCAGTTCACCAGCACCTGCGGCGACGGCGCGCGCCACCCCAAGGCCGAGCAGGTCTACCTGCTGGAGGAAAAGGGCCGCCCCGGCGAGCTGATGCCCATCATGGAAGACGAGCACGGCACCTACATCATGAACTCCAAGGACCTGCGCGCCGTGGAGCATGTGGAGCGCCTGGTGAAGATCGGCGTGGACTCGCTCAAGATCGAGGGCCGCACCAAGAGCCTGTACTACGTGGCCCGCACGGCCCAGGTCTACCGCCGCGCCATCGACGATGCCGTGGCCGGCCGCCCCTTCAACCCGCACCTGATCACCGAGCTCGAAGGCCTGGCCAACCGTGGCTACACGGGCGGCCTGCTGGAGCGCCGTCCCTCGCAGGACTACCAGAACTACGAGACCGGCCACTCGGTGCTGCAGCGCAGCCACTTCGTGGGCGAGGTGCGCAGCTATGCCGACGGCATGGCCGAGGTGGAGACCAAGAACCGCTTCTCGGTGGGCGATACGCTGGAGATCATCCACCCGCAGGGCAACCGCCAGGTGCTGCTGGAGAAGATGTTCAACCTCGACGGCGAACCCGTGCAGGTCGCCCAGGGCAACCCGATCCGCGTGCGCATCCCGCTGGATGCACCGGCCGAAGGTGCGCTGATCTCGCGCCTGCTCTGAAGCCCGGGCGCAGGCCGCCCTGCCCTCCTTGCCCGTGATTTTTTCCTGGCGGCTGTCCAGGGCCATTGCTGCAATGGCCTGGAGCGGCCGCCCTTCCTTTCATTCCTCATTTCTGCACTGCCATGGACATCGTCGTCAACGAAGAACTCAAGGCCTACATCGACCCGCTGACCCCCGATGAACTCGACGCGCTGGAGCGCAGCATCGTGGCCGAAGGCTGCCGCGACGCGCTCGTGCTCTGGAACGACCTGCTCATCGACGGCCACAACCGCTACGCCATCTGCCAAAAGCACGGCCTGCCCTTCAACACCGTGCAGGCCACGCAGTTCAAGAACATGGACGACGTGCACCTGTGGATGATCGACCAGCACCTGGGCCGCCGCAGCGTGTCCGACTTCCAGCGCGGCGTGCTGGCGCTGCGCAAGCGCGAGATCATTGCCACGCGCCGCTCGGCCGCCGCCGCCGCCGTGATGGCCGCCAAGGCCGATGCGCCCCAGGCCGAGGGCGAAGCCCCCTGGGAGGGCGAGACCGACCCCGTGGTGGCCGCCGCCCTGGCCAGCGTGGCCAAGGTGCCCGACGAGGCGCTGGACACGCGCGAGGCCCTGGCCCGCGTGGCCCGCCTGTCCAGCAGCCAGGTCAAGCTGATCGAGACCATCCAGCAAAAGGCCGCCCCCGAAGTGGTGGCCGCCGTGCGCTCGGGCGACATCTCGCTGAGCACCGCCGCCGTGGTCGCCAGCCTGCCGGTGGACGAGCAGCAGGCCGTGGCTGCCGCAGGCGCCGACGAACTCAAGCAGGCGGCCAAGCGCGTGCGCGATGCCAAGAAAAAGCCCAAGGCCGCCAAGCCCGAAGCCGAAGCGGCCGACGGCGAAGGCGCGGCCGTGACCGCCTCGCCCGAGGAGCTGCAGCAGCGCGTGAACGAACTCGAAGCCGAGAACGAGCGCCTGCGCCAGCAGATCAAGGCACTGCAGGAACTGCTGGCCGAGCAAGGCTGAAGCGGCGCCCGCACCCAAGCACGCACGCCGCCATGACGCGCTACCAGGAGCTGGCCGACGATATCGAGGCATCCATCACCGCAGGCGTGCTGTGCGCCGGTGACAAGCTGCCCTCGGTGCGCCAGACCAGCGAGCGGCGCGGCGTCAGCGCCTCCACGGTGTTCCAGGCCTACTACCTGCTGGAGGCGCGCGGCCTGGTGCGCGCGCGCGAGCGCTCGGGCTACTTCGTCGCCCAGCGCCCGCACAGTGCGCCGCCCGAGCCCACCGAGCCGTCTTCGCCCGAGGGCGACAGCTTTGCCGTGGTCGATGTCAGCGAGCGCGTGTTCGAGGTACTGGAGTCGGCCATGGACCGCGAAGTGGTCCCGCTGGGCTCGGCCTTTCCCTCGCCGGGCCTGTTCCCGCTGCGCCGCCTGGGCCAGTGCCTGGCGCATGCCGCGCGCGAGGCCGACCCGCGCAGCGCCATCGACGACCTCACGCCCGGCAGCCTGGCGCTGCGCCGCCAGATCGCGCGCCGCTACCTGGCCGACGGCCTGGCGCTGACGCCGGCCGACCTGGTCATCACCAACGGCGCACTGGAGGCGCTGAACCTGAGCCTGGCCGCCGTCACGCGGCCCGGTGGCGCCGTGGTCATCGAGTCGCCCTGCTTCTATGGCGCGCTGCAGGCGCTGGAGCGCATGGGCCTGTCGGCCATCGAGGTGCCCACCCATCCGGGCGAGGGCATGGACCTTGCTGCGCTGGAGGCAGCACTGCAGCGCCACAGGCCCCAGGCCATCTGGCTGATGACCTGCTTTCAGAACCCGCTGGGCAGCCTCATGCCAGAGGCGCGCAAACGCGCGCTGGTGGAGCTGGTCACGCGCCACCGCGTGCCGCTGATCGAGGACGACGTGTACGGCGAGCTGTACTTCGGCGAGCGCCGCCCGCCGCCCGCCAAGACCTTCGACACCGAAGGCTGGGTGCTGCACTGCAGCTCGTTCTCCAAATGGCTGGCGCCGGGATGGCGCACGGGCTGGGCCGCGCCGGGGCGCTTCACGCGTGCCGTGGCACGGCAAAAACTCACCACCACGCTGGCCACCAATGCGCCCACCCAGCAGGCGCTGGCCGACTACCTGGAAGGCGGCGGCGCCGACCGCCACCTGCGCCGCCTGCGCCAGAGCCTGGCCCTGCAGCGGGACCACATGGCATCGGCCATTGCCCGCCACTTTCCACAAGGCACGCGGGCCACGCGGCCCGAGGGCGGCTATTTCATGTGGGTGCAACTGCCGCCGCACTGCGATGCGCTGACCCTGCACCGCGCGGCGCTGGCGCGCGGCATCAGCGTGGCGCCGGGGCCGATCTTCTCGGCCTCGCAAGCCTTCGGCCATTGCCTGCGGCTGAACTACGGCCACGACTGGAGCGACGAAACCGCGCAGGCCCTGGCCACGCTGGGCGAGCTGGCCTGCAACACGCCAGGGTAAGCGCCCGCTGCGCCTGCAGCACCTGCTGCGCTGTAGCGCCGGGGCAACGCAGCACGGCGTGCACGCTGTCAGCCTGGTGCAAGCTGGATGATTCTCATTTAGACTCACACCCCGAACCGGCATGGCCGCAACGCATGCTGACCGGTCTTTGTCTTCTGCCCTCCGCCCCGCACGTCGCCACGCGTCCCGCAGCCTGCCACCGACCCTTCAGCGCTGCCCAACTCCAGACGCAAGAAGGACGTTTTTCCATGGTTTCCCGCCACCACCGCGCCGCGCTCACGCGCTGCGCCGCTGCCGTCGCCACGGCCCTGCTGTCCCTGCAGGCTTGGGCACAGGCGCAATCGCCCACCGCAACGGCAAGCGCCACCGCCCCCGAGGCCGGCCTGTCCGCCATCACCGTCACGGGCAACTGGCTGGACAACCCCAGCGAGGAAAAGGTGCTGGACCATGCGGGCGCACGCACCATCGTCGAACGCACGCGCATCGAGGAAAGCGGCTCGACCAGCCTGCGCGACGTGCTGCGCCTGGTGCCCGGCGTACAGGTGCAGGACAGCAACGGCACGGGCGGCAGCGATGTGTCGCTGAACATCGGCGTGCGCGGCCTGACGGCGCGCCTGTCGCCGCGCTCCTATGTGCTGATGGACGGCGTGCCCGTCTCCTACGCGCCCTACGGCCAGCCCCAGCTGTCGCTGGCGCCCGTGTCGCTGGGCAACCTGGAGTCGGTGGACGTGATCCGCGGCGCGGGCTCGGTGCGCTACGGCCCCCAGAACGTGGGCGGCATCATCAACTTCGTCACGCGCGCCATTCCCAAGACCTTCGCGGCCGAGGCCTCGGTGGGCACCGAGATCTACAGCCACGGCGGCAATGCCAAGACCACGCCCAGCCTGTTCGTGGGCGGCACCAACGAATCCGGCCTGGGCCTGGCCCTGCTGTACTCGGGCACGCATGGCGACGGCTGGCGCGCAGGCAATGACAAGACCGACATCGACGACATCCTGCTCAAGGGCGCCTACCGCATCTCGGCCCGGGACGACATCGCCGTCTCGCTGCACCACTTCGAGGGCTCGGGCCGCATGCCCGGCGGCCTGACCACGGCGCAGTACGCGGCCGACCCGTTCCAGTCCACGCGCTCCTACGACAGCTTCGACGGCCGCCGCACCGATGCCTCGTTCAAGTACAACCACAAGGACGGGCGCAACAACTTCGAGGTGCTGGGCTACTACGTGGACTCGTTCCGCGGCAGCTACATCGAGCAGGACAACGCCAACCAGCGCCGCCTGACGGCCGCGCCGCGCAGCTACCACTATTTCGGCATCGAGCCGCGCTACTCGCGCCTGTTCGAGACCGGCTCCGTGGTGCAGGAAGTCAGCGTGGGCTACCGCTACCTCAAGGAAAGCAGTTCCGAGGTCGCGCTGCGCACGGCCTACTACAACCCCGCCACCATGGCCAACGCCATGGCCCTGCCGATCACGCCCTACCAGACCAGCCAGGGCGGCACCACGGCCCATGCCTTCTATATCGATGACCGCATCGACATCGGCAACTGGACCATCACGCCCGGCGTGCGCTACGAACGCATCAACTCCTTCAACAACGTCAGCAACCTGGGCGCCGATGGCAGCACCGTCACCAGCCAGCTGTTCCCCAAGGCCGATGCACGCGAGCTCCTGCCCACGCTGTCCGTGCTCTACCGCATGAATGCGCAGTGGTCGCTGTTCGCCAACGCGGGCAAGTCCTTCGGACCGCAGCAGTACGCGCAACTGGCACAGACCGAGCGCGGCCTGCATCCCGAATCGGCCAAGACCTATGAGGTGGGCACGCACTACAACAGCCCGGCGCTGAACGCCGAGCTGACGCTATTCAACATCGACTTCGACAAGGAACTGCTGCTGACCCGCGTGGGCGTGGACGGCATCTGGACCGACCTGGGCGCCACGCGCCACCGCGGCATCGAGTCCTCGCTGCGCTACGACCTGGGCCAGTGGAATGCCGCGCTCAAGGGGCTGACGGCGGGTGTGTCCTATACCTACACCGAGGCCGTCTCGCGCGCCGGCGATTTCGCGGGGCGCGACCTGCCGCTGTACTCGCGCCACACGGGCCAGCTGTGGGCGCGCTATGCGCTGGGGCAGTGGACGCTGAATGCGGACCTGGCCGCGCAATCGAAGCAGCGGTCGCCGGGGTCGGGCACGCAGTATGTGACGCAGGAAGATGCCGCAGGGCGGCTGGGCGATATTCCCGGATTCGCGACCGTGGGCCTGCGTGCGGGCTATGACTTTGGCAAGTCTCTGGGCAATCTGCGGGTGGCTGTGGGGGTCAAGAATCTGTTCGATCGCAGGTACTACACGCGGTCTACGGATAACAACGGAGGCAAGTATGTGGGGATGCCTCGGACGTTGTATGTGCAGGGGACGTTGCCGTTCTGAGGCTTTGGTTTACGTGGGTCTGTTTTTGACCCTGCCGGGTGGTATTTTTCTGAGGCCGGGTCTCGGCCCGGCGGCCGACTGCCCTTTCTTGATTCGCCAAGAAAGGTCAGATCAAAGAAGGCGACCCGAATGTCCGCGACCCTCCGCTTCGCTGCGGGCAACCTGCGTCGTGGCGGTTGCGGGGAGTTGACTCGGGCCTTCGCTTCGCTCGGCCCGCTGGTTTTGATCAGCCCTCTGCCGTGAATCCCACGCGCTTGACGATGG
The DNA here is from genome assembly GCF_014170385.1 of Delftia sp. UME58. Classification (NCBI taxonomy): domain Bacteria; kingdom Pseudomonadati; phylum Pseudomonadota; class Betaproteobacteria; order Burkholderiales; family Comamonadaceae; genus Delftia; species Delftia sp. UME58. The sequence continues at coordinate 179,354 of NZ_LZZV01000096.1, read as the reverse complement.
GGCCCCATTTGGCGAGTTCGGACTGCAGCAGCGCGGCCAGTTCGGCGGGGGTGGAGGATTGGGCGTCCAGGCCGAAGGTGGCCAGGCTGTCCACCACGTCGGGCGTGGCCAGCGCCTTGCGCATGTGGCCGTTCAGGCGCTTCACGGTCTCGGCGGGGGTCTTGGCGGGCACGAAGAAGGCGAACCATTCGCTGTGAGCCATGTCCTTGTAGCCCTGCTCCACCAGCGTGGGGACCTGGGATGCGAAGCGGCTGCGCTTGGCGCCGCTGACGCCCAGGATGCGCATCTTGCCGCCGGCCAGGTGCTGCAGCATGTCGCCCACGGGGCCGCAGACGGCGGAGACGTTGCCGCCCAGCATGTCCAGCAGCGCCGGCTGGGTGCCGCGGTAGCCGGCGTGCTTGAAGTCCACGCCCGCATGCTGGCCCAGCAGGGCGCCGATGAAGTGGGGCGTGGAGCCCGGCGCGGGCGAGCCGAAGTTGGCGCCTGCGGGGTTGGCCTTGGCCCAGGCGAAGAATTCGGGCACCGTGGTCACGCTGGCGGGCACGGCGGGGCCGACGGCAAAGCCGAAGTCGAAGATGCAGCCCACGGTGACCGGCGCCAGGTCGGCGATCGGGTCATAGGGCAGCTTCTTGTAGATGTGCGGGTAGATGGACAGCATGGACGTGGGCGTCTGCAGCAGGGTGGCGCCATCCGCGGGGCGGCCCTTGACGTAGCTGATGGCGATCTGCCCGCCCGCGCCGGTGCGGTTTTCCACCACCGAGGTCTTGGCATAGCCCGACAGCTTGGTGCCCACGCGGCGGCAGATGGCGTCCGAGGTGCCTCCGGCCGCGAAGCCGGTGATGATGTTCAGGGTCTCGATGGGGCCCTGGGCCTGCGCCCAGGCCTGCTGGCCCAGGCTGGCCAGCAGCGCACCCGCTCCAGCGGTGCCCAGCCATTGGCGGCGGTCGATGTTCATGCGTATGTCTCCGGTTGAAATTGAAACTCTGAAAAAAACTGTGGGGGAACAGCGGGGGAAATGCGTGCCGGCCCGGCGGCTTCAACTGTCGTCGCGCAGCCAGACCACCTGGCCCGAATGCGTGACCGCGCCCTGGTGGGCCGGGCGCACGGTGAGCGCGTATTTTTCCAGCACGCCGCCCAGCGGCCGGGCCTGGCGGCGCGCGGCGGCTGATTGTTCCAGACGTGCGGCCAGTTCGGCCTCGCCGATTTCCACCGTGATGCTGCGCGCATCGGCGCGGGCGTCGATGGCGATGAGGTCGCCGTCGCGCAGCGCGGCAATGGGGCCGTTGTCGGCAGCCTCGGGGCCTGCATAGCCGATGCACAGGCCGCGCGTGGCGCCAGAGAAGCGCCCATCGGTCAGCAGGGCCACCTTGTCGCCCATGCCCTGGCCATAGAGCAAGGCCGTGATGCCCAGCATCTCGCGCATGCCGGGGCTGCCGCGCGGGCCTTCGTTGCGGATGACGATGACATCGCCGGCCGCGTACTGCATGGCCTGCACGGCGGCCTGGGCCTGTTCCTCGGACTCGAAGACGCGCGCCGGGCCCCGGTGCGCCAGGGTCTTGAGGCCGGCGGTCTTGAGCAGCGCGCCATCGGGGCAGAGGTTGCCCTTGAGCACGGTCAGGCCACCGTCGCGCGTGATGGGGTTGCCGGGCGCGCGCACCACCTCGCCATCGGGCAGCGCGGCATCGGCCAGTTCTTCGGCCAGGGTGCGGCCCGTGAAGGTGAGCGCATCGCCGTGGACAAAGCCCTGCTCCATCAGCGTGCGCAGGATCACGCCTGCGCCGCCGATGTAGTACACGTCGCGCGCCAGGAAGCGCCCGCCGGGGCGCAGGTCGGCGATCAGCGGCGTGCGCGCGAAGATCTCGGCGACGTCGTCCAGGTGGAAGCGGATGCCGGCCTCATGCGCGATGGCCGGCAGGTGCAGGGCGGCATTGGTCGACCCGCCCGTGGCGCTGACCACGGCGCAGGCATTCTCCAGCGCCCGGCGCGTGATGATGTCGCGCGGCAGCGGGCCGCCGCCTTCGGCGCTGGCCCACACGGCCTGCATGAGCTGGCGCGCGGCGCGGCGCATCAGCGGTGCGCGCTCGCTGAACACGGCGGGCACCATGCTGGAGCCGATGGGCGCCAGCCCCAGCGCCTCGCTCACCATGCCCATGGTGTTGGCCGTGAACTGGCCAGCGCAGGCGCCGGCCGTGGGCAGGCACGCGCGGCTCATGGCCTCCAGGTCCTGCGCCGTGGCCGTGCCGGCCAGCACCTGGCCGATGGTCTCGTAGGTATCGACCACGTTCAGGTCGCGCCCGTGCACGCCGGGCGCCTGTCCCGGCAGGGCCGAGCCGCCATGCACGAAGACGCTGGGCACATTGCAGCGCACCATGCCCATCATCAGCCCCGGCAGGTTCTTGTCGCAGGCGCCGATGGCGAAGATGCCATCCCACTGGTGGCCGCGCACCGAAGCCTCCACGCTGTCGGCGATCAACTCGCGCGAGACCAGCGAAAACCGCATGCCCGAATGCGCCATGGTCAGCCCGTCGCTGACCGACACCACCGGGCATTCATGCGGCGTACCGCCCCCGGCGTAGATGCCGGTCTTGGCATGCTGGGCCTGGTCGCGCAGGTTGAGGTTGCAGGGGCTCATCTCCCCGCCCGTGTGGAACACGCCGATGTGCGGGCGCTCCATGTCCTCGTCGTCCTGGCCCAGGGCATGCAGGAAGCTGCGCGTGGTGGCACGGATGGTGCCGGAGCGGATCAGGGCGGAGCGAAAGGGCGTGGGCGTGGGCGTGGCCGCTGCCGGGCTGCTGCCGGTGGTGCTGGTTGTGGTGGTGGGGGCGGCCAGCGATGCGGAGGCGCTGGACTCGGAAAAGACGTTGTCGGGGGAGGCAGGTTTCTTGTTCATACGCGGGACGGAAAACAGCCGCCCACCATAGCGGGGTCTGCGGATTTCCCTATGAGCATTTACACCAGAGCGTGTCGCCCGGAAGTCGCCTGGGGGGCCGCCCTTCGGCGCCAGATGGACGGAAAAAAAGGCCCCGGAACAAACTTCCGGGGCCTCAAAACCGATGCCAGTCCACGCTGCAGCGGACCAGGCATCGTGCACAACAACTGCGCCGTACTCCTGAATCAATCCATCCAGCCGGCCCTTCAGCGCGGCACCAGGAATGTGCTGTGCGCCTGCTTGGAAAGCGCCGGGTCACCCACCGCCGTGGCCGTGATCTCCACGCCGTGCGAGCCAGGGCCGGCAGCGCCATAGGGAGCCTGCAGCCGTACGACCACCCAGCGGTCCTGGGCCGCGCCCACGTCCACCTCGGTCTCCGAAGCCACGCGCAGGCCCTCTATGCCCGAGGCCGACAGCACATAGCGCTGGTCCTGCTCCGTGGCATTGCCGATCTGCACGCGGTAGATGTTCTCGATCTGGCCGCCGGCCACGATGCGCGACAGCGTGCCCCGGTCGCGCACCACGTCCACCTTCAGCGGCGTGCGCAACGCCAGGCTGGCCACCATGGCCGTGGAGATGGCCACCAGCGCCGTGCCGTAGATGAGCACGCGCGGGCGGAAGATGCGGCGCACCAGCTCGCTCTGGCGCCAGCCCCGGGCCACGCCGTTCTGCGTGGACAGGCGGATCAGCCCGCGCGGGTAGTGCATGCGGTCCATGACGCTGTTGCAGGCGTCGATGCACAGGCCGCAGCCGATGCATTCGTACTGCAGGCCGTCGCGTATGTCGATGCCCACCGGGCAGACCTGCACGCACAGCGTGCAGTCGATGCAGTCGCCAAGCCCCTGGGCCCGGTAGTCCACCCCCTTGTGGCGCGGGCCGCGCGATTCGCCGCGTGCGGTGTCGTAGGTGACGACCAGGGTGTCCTTGTCGAACATGGCGCTCTGGAAGCGCGCATAGGGACACATGTGCTTGCAGACCTGCTCGCGCAGAAAGCCCGCGTTGCCGTAGGTGGCCAGCGCATAGAACAGCACCCAGAAGATCTGCCATGCGCCGGTCAGCGCCAGCACCTCGGGCAGCAGGCTGCGGATGGGCACGAAGTAGCCCACGAAGGTCAGGCCCGTCCACAGCGAGATCAGCAGCCACAGCGCATGCTTGCCGCCGCGCCGCGCGATCTTCTCCGCGCCCCAGCCGCTGCCGTCCAATCGCAGCCGCGCGCTGCGGTCGCCCTCCAGCCGGCGCTCCACCCACATGAACAGCTCGGTGTAGACCGTCTGCGGGCAGGAAAAGCCGCACCACAGCCGCCCGGCCACCGTGGTGAACAGGAACAGCGCCAGCGCCGAGACGATGAGCAGCACCGCCAGGTAGATGAAGTCCTGCGGATACAGCAGCCAGCCGAAGACGTAGAAGCGCCGCTGCTCCAGGTCGAACAGCAGGGCCTGCCGGCCATGGATCTGCAGCCAGGGAATGCCATAGAAGAACAGCTGCGTGAGCCAGACCATGGCCCAGCGCCAATGGGTGAAGCGCCCCGTGATGGAGCGCGGCTGGATCTTCCTGCGCGATTCGAACAGCGGGGAGTCCGCGCTGGCATCGGCGATGGGAATCACCTTGCGTGGCGCGGGCCGCGGCCGGGGGGCTGCGGCGGTTTCATCGGGAAGCGGTTTCGGTCGTTCTGACATGCGGGGCCTTCGCCCCGGCCGGTGCGCCCTTGATGCGGGCTTGTCATGAATTGCCGGGGACTGCCTGGACTATGCCCAGCGCCCTGCCCTGGCGGTAGCAGCAGATGCAGCGGATTCGACCGTATCAGATGGCGGGTCAGGCCTGCGGCGAGCGCAGCGCCGCAACGGCAAGCCGCAGCCCCCACAGCACCAGGCACAGACCCAGCAGCGCCGTCAGCGTGCCGATGCGCACATCGGCCTGGAGCACGCCCCAGCGGCTGAAGATCTCCGTCCAGTCATGGTCGCCGCCGCCCACCAGCGGCAGCACCCGGGCGCGCGCATCCTTCATGTAGTGGGCCACGTTCATGAGGCTCTCTCCCAGCCACATCAGCGCGGCAATCCAGCCCGTGCGCTGGCCCTGCCTGTGGAAATGGCGCATGAACAGGGCCGGGAACAGCAGCTGGAACAGCGTGCCGCCGTAGACCGAGAGATGCTGCGAGAACAGGGCCACCAGCGGATGCCCGGCCTCGTGCAGTGCCAGGTTGGCGTTGTCCAGCAGCAGCAGCCAGTGACCCTGGCTGATGAAGTGACCCCAGATGATCCAGGCGGCAAAGGCCGTCAGCGCGATGGCGGCAGGCCGCGTGACCGGCTGCCACTCGATCTGCCCGTCCAGCGCATCGCCGCGTTTCATCGAGCCTGCCTTGCAGGTTGTGGGTGCGGACGCAGATGCAGATGCAGATGCGGGTGCAGATGCGGGTGCGGGTGCGGGTGCGGGTGCGGGTGCGGGTGCGGGTGCGGGTGCGCACCGGCGCAAGGGGCAGGCAGGAAAGGCATGTCGGCAGGTTTGGGCTAGGCAGCAATGGCAGGAGGATGGCAGGACTCTGGCCGCGATCTTCCCACGGCTCCCCCGGCTCGCCGGAATGCCGTCCTGCGCCGCCATCCATGCACGCGGGGTTCTGGCACAGTCGGGCATCCGACTCTTCAAGCCAAGGAACGTCCGCACCATGAACCTGCGCCCCCTATTGCATGACCTTGTCCGCCAACATGGCCTGGACCGCAAGGCCGCCGTGCAGCTGTTTGCACTGGCGGGATTCGAGCAGGAACCGGCTGCGCTCAGAACCCGCCTGTGGCCCGTGGTGGCCTTGCTGGGCGCGGCACTGGGCGGGCTGGGCATCGTGCTGTGGATTGCCGCCAATTGGGAGAGCATGGGCCGCATGCAGCGCTTTGCCCTGCTGCAAGGCTTCGTGCTCGTGATGTGTCTTGGCGCGGCATGGCGCGCGGCGGCGCGCGTGCCGCTGTCGGTGCTGGCGCTGCTGGGCACGGGTGCGCTGTTCGCCTTTTTCGGGCAGACCTACCAGACGGGAGCGGACCCCTGGCAGCTGTTTGCGCTGTGGGCAGCGCTGACCCTGCCGCTGGCCCTGGCGGCGCGCAGCGATGGCGTCTGGGTGCCCTGGGTGGTGGTTGCCATGACGGGCATTGCGCTGTGGGCGCAGGCCCATACGCCGCAGTTCTGGGAGGTGGAGTCGCGCGACCTGGGCGTACATGCCGTGGCCCTGGGCGCCGCCCTTGCCGTCACCGCGGTCATGGCACCGGCCCTGCGGCGCTTCACGGGCGCGGGGCTGTGGGCCTTGCGCGGCGCGGGCGCGCTCGCGCTGGCGATGATCACCTCCACCGCCATCAGCGGGCTGTTCCACAGCACGGTGGCGCCGCAGTACCCGCTGGGGCTGGTGCTGCTGGCAGGCGCGGCGGCGCTGGCGGGCCTGCGCAGGCATTTCGATATCTTTTTGCTCAGCGGTGCGGCGCTGGGCCTGAACGTGCTGCTGGTGTGCGGCCTGGTCTACCTGCTGCTGGAGAAACTGGGGGCGGACTTCACGGGCATGCTGCTGCTCGTGGGCCTGGGCGCTGCGTGCCTGCTGGCGGCCACGGTCAGCCTGGTGCTTCGAATGTCACGCAACGCGGAAGGAGGCCTTCAATGAGCCACGAACACGACACCCTGCTGCGCCAGGCCGTGGACCAGGGCATCCTGCCGCCTGCCGCCTTGCAGGACCGCCGCCCTGCCGCCAACGACCGCCATTGGGCGGTGGTGCTGCTCACGGCGCTGGGCGCCTGGCTGGCCCTTCTCCCCTTGCTGATTCTGTTTGCGTTTGCCCTGTCCGACTGGATAGAGCGCGGCGCCGGCACCTATGTGATCGGCGCCATGATGCTGGCCGCAGCCGTGGCCGTGCTGCGCGCCGAGGAGCTGCCCGTCTTCCTGGAGCAGTTGGCCCTGCCTGCCATGCTGACCGGCGCCGGCCTGCTGGGCTTTGGCCTGGCGCGCGACCTGTCGGGGCAGGCTGCGGGCGCGATAGGCCTGGCCATTGCGCTGGCCTGCACGGCCGCCATTCCAAGGCCCTGGCTGCGCGTGCTGCTGGGCGCCGCCTGCGCGCTGCTGTTTTGCACCATGCTCTGGCCGGACGACGATCCATCCACCCTGTACGCAGGCCTGCCGACCTGGGTCATCGTGCATGCGGCGCTGCTGCTCTGGATGCTGCTGCTGGCAGCCCAGTGGCGCGCGCTGGGGCAGTCTGCGGCACAGACCCGCATGGCGGCGGCGCTGGAGCCCTTTGCCACGGGCTGGCTGCTGGCTGTGCTGGCTGGCCTGGCCTTTCTGTCCGGCAGGAGCTTCATGGTGGCCGGCGTGCTGGGCGGCGGCCTGGCGGGCGAGCTGGCGCAGGAAGCCGCCCCGAACATCTCCATGGGCGTTCTGACGCAGGCCGGCTCGGCCGTGCTGGCCCTGGCAGCCACCTGGTTCGCCCAGCGCGCATGGCCCACGCTGCGGCAGCCGCGCGCCGCCGTGGCTGCCGTGGTGCTGGCCGTGCTGAGTGCCTTCCTGCCCTGGCTGGGCGCCTGCCTGCTGGCGCTGGCGGTGACCGGCACCAGCGGCCGCTGGCGGCAGGCCGCAGCGGCCGCCCTGGCTGCGGCCTGGATCGTGGGCAGCTTCTACTACCAGCTGGCCTGGCCACTGGCCACCAAGGCCCTGGTGCTGGCCGGCTGCGGCGCCTTGCTGGGCCTGCTGTCCTGGGCAGGGCCGCGCGCGGCAGCCCTGCCAGGCAGCGCGGAGACCGCCGCCGCATCGGGCGCCGCGCCCCTGCAGCGCTGGGCGCCGTGGCTGGTGGTGCTGACGGCGGCCTGCACGCTGGCGGTGGCCAATATCGGCATTGCGCAGAAGGAACGCACCATCGCCCAGGGCCGCAAGGTGTTCGTGGAACTGGCGCCGGTGGACCCGCGCTCCCTGATGCAGGGCGACTACATGCGCCTGAACTTCCGCCTGCCTTCCGAGGACAGGGACGTGGAGAAAGAGAACCTGCGCGGCGGACGCCTCTACGCCATCGGCAAGCTCAATGAGCAGGGCGTGGTGCAGTGGCTGCGCACCGGCACGGCCAACGAGCCGCTGGCGCCCGGCGAGCAGCGCTTTGAACTCACCCCGCGCGGCGGCCGGTGGACACTGGTGACGGATGCCTGGTACTTCCGCGAAGGCGATGGCCAACGCTGGGAGCAGGCCCGCTACGGCGAGTTCCGCGTGGAGCCCGACGGGCGCGCGCTGCTGGTGGGCATGGCCGACGCGCAGCTGCGCCCCATCGTCCCCTGAGCGCACCACGCAACTCACTCGAAACTGTCGCCCTCGGCCAGCGGCGCATGCCGGTAGCTGGCCGGCGTGCGGCTGAGCTTGACGGGCGCGCCCAGGCCCCGGTAGCCGCCCTCCATCTCCACCACCATCTCGCGGTGCCGGGTATGCGGGTGGTCGAGCGCCGCATCCACGCCCAGCACGGGCGCGGCGGGCACGCCGATGGCCATCAGCGCATCGGCCAGGGCGGGACCATCGCTGGCCTGCAGGGCCTGCTCCAGCAGCGGCTTGAGCGCATCGCGGTGGTGCGAACGCTGGCCGGCCGTGGCAAAGCGTTCGTCGGCCACCAGTTGCGGGCATCCCAGGTGCTCGCACAGCAGGCGGAACTGGCGGTCGTTGCCCACGGCCAGGAAGACCGGCGTGGTGCCCGTGGCAAAGCTGTCGTAGGGATAGATGTTGGGATGGGCATTGCCCGAGCGCCCTGGCGTCCTGCCGCTCATGAACCAGTTGCCCGCATGCGGGTGCAGCAGCGAGATGCCGCTGTCGTACAGCGAGACATCCACCAGCTGGCCCAGGCCGCTGCGCTGGCGCTCCTGCAGCGCCAGCAGCACGCCGATGACGCCGTTCATGCCCGTGACCATGTCCACCACGGGCAGGCCCACGCGCAGCGGATCGCCGCCGGCCTCGCCGTTGACGCTCATCAGCCCCGTCATGGCCTGGATGGCCGCGTCATAGCCGGGCCAGGCGCCCAGCGGGCCATCGGCGCCGAAGCCGCTGACGCGGCACCAGATGAGGCGCGGAAAGCGCTCGCGCACCTGCTCCCAGCCAATGCCCCATTTCTCCATGGTGCCGATCTTGAAGTTCTCCACCACCACGTCGGCCTGCTCCATCAGCGCCAGCACGGCTTGCTGGCCTTCGGCCTGGGACAGGTCCAGGAACTGCAGCCGCTTGTTGCGGTTCAGGCCGCGGTAGTAGGAAGAGACACCGTCCTGGAACGGCGGCCCCCAGGCGCGCGTGTCGTCGCCCTGCGGCGGCTCCACCTTGAGCACGTCGGCGCCGTGGTCGCCCAGGATCTGGCCGCACAGCGGGCCGCCAAGAATGCGGGAGAGGTCGAGGACACGGATGCCCTGGAGGGCACCCATGCTATGGGAAGTGGTCATCGATGTGCTTTCCTCAATCCAGTTTGGCGCCGGAGGCATCGACCACGGCCTTCCACTTGGTCACTTCCTGCGCGATGAAGGTCGACAGCCCCGCAGGCGAAAGATCGGAAGCCGGCTCCAGCCCCTGGTCGGCAAAGGTCTTGCGGATGCGCTCGCTGCCCAGGGCCTTGCGGAAGGCCGCGTTCAGCGTCTCGATGCGGTCGGCCGGCGTGCCGGCCGGTGCCACCACGCCGAAGAACACGCTCACGTCATAGCCGGGCAGGCCCTGCTCGGCGATGGTGGGGATGTCGGGCATGGCCTGGGAGCGTTTTTCCGTGGCCACGCCGATGGCCTTGAACTTGCCGGCCTTGATGTAGGGCATGGCCGTCAGGATGTCGGTGAAGGTCATGTTCACCTGCCCCGCCAGCAGGTCGTTGAGCGCCGGGCCCGTGCCCTTGTACGGGATGTGCTGCAGCGAGGTGCCGGCCATCTTGTTGAACAGCACGCCGGCCAGGTGCGAGGAGGCACCGTTGCCCGAGGACGCATAGTCCAGGCTGCCCGGCTTGGCCTTGTCCTGCGCAATCAGCTCCTGCACGGTGGTGGCCTTGGTCGCCGGGTTGACCACCAGCACATTGGGCAGGTGGCCCACGCGGATGATGGGCGCGAAGCTGGTCTGCGGGTCGTAGTTGATCTTGCGGTACAGGTGCTTGTTGATGGCCAGCGGCCCCGAGGTGCCGAACATGATGGTGTAGCCGTCGGGCCTGGCGCGGGCCACGAAGTCGGCGCCGATGTTGCCGCCCGCACCGGCCTTGTTCTCCACGATCACGCTCTGGCCCAGCGTCTCGGTCAGCGATATCGCCAGCGTGCGGGCCATGGCGTCCGTGGGCCCGCCGGGCGGGAAGGGAACGACGAAGCTGATGGGCCGCTCGGGAAAGCGCTCGGCCAGTGCGGCGGCCGGCAGCGCGGCGGTGGCGGCGAGCGCACAGGCCCACAGGAATCGGCGTTTCTGGAAGGACGGCTTAGGGTCAGTGCAAGGCATGGTGTTTGTCTCCGGTACTTGTGCGTTCATCCCTGTGGACGGGATGTGTGTTCTGGATCGGTGCGGTCGATGGGCTCAGCGTGTCCAGCCTTCGGGCAGGTCGCCTGCCGCCAGCGGGTCGCGCGGCAGCACGCGGTGCAGCAGCACCAGCTGGGCCCAGCGCATGCGTTCGGCACTGCGTGTGCAAGAGGCCTCCCAGGCCATGGCCGTGGCCGTGAAGCAGTGGTACAGGCCCGAGGCGGCAGCGCGCGCCAGGCGGTCACCGCCCTCCTCGGCCGCGCGCAGGGCCAGGGCCGCAGCCTTGTCCATGCTGGCCGACAGCGCGGCCTTGAAGTCCGTGGCCGCCTCGGTCTGGGCCAGCAGCTGGGCCGCGTGGTCGCGCAGCACGGGCAGCGAGCCTTCGCGCTTGATGGCGCGGATCACGTCCAGCGCCACGATGTTGCTGGTGCCTTCCCAGATCGATCCCAGGTGGGAGTCGCGCACCAGGCGCGGATCGCTCCACTCCTCGATGTAGCCGCATCCGCCGCGCACTTCCATGGCGTCGCCCGTGACCTTGCGCGCGTCGCGGCAGGCGCGGAACTTGATCATGGGCGTGAGGATGCGCAGCAGCGCGTAGGCGCCGTCTTCGCCTGCGTCCGAACGCTGCAGCGCCTGGGCCGTCTGCAGCACCATGGTGCGGGCCTGCTCGGAGTAGATGCGCAGCTTGTCGAGCTGGCGCTGCATCAGCGGCATGTCCTGCAGGGCCTTGCCGAAGGCGCGGCGCTCGCGCGCCACGTACTCGGCCTCGGCCACGGCGCGGCGCATCAGGCCGGCCGAGCGCACGCCGTTGGACAGGCGCGAGTTGTTCACCATGTCGGCCATCTGCACGAAGCCCCGGCCCTGCTCGCCCACCAGGTAGGCGACGGCGCCGTCGAGCACGATCTCGCCGCTGGCCATGGAACGCGTGCCCAGCTTGTGCTTGAGGCGCACGATGCGGTAGTGGTTGGCCGAGCCGTCATCGAGCCGGCGCGGCAGCAGGAACAGCGAGATGCCCTTCATGCCCGCCGGCGCGCCTTCCACGCGCGCCAGCACCATGGCGAAGTCGGCATCGGGGTTGGAGCAGAACCACTTGTCGCCCGACAGGCGCCAGCTGCCGTCGGCGGCCGGGCGGGCCAGCGTCTGGGTGTTGGAGATGTCCGAGCCGGCCGCCTGCTCGGTCATGAACATGGCGCCCTGGGCCTGGTCCTCGAAGCGCAGCTGCGTCATGCGCGGCCAGTACTTTTCGACCAGGGCCGGCTCGCCGTACTTGCGCAGCGTGCGCGCCAGCGAGTCCGTCATGGACAGCGGGCAGCACAGGCCGAACTCGGCCTGCACGAACAGATAGGTCAGCGCGTACTTGGCCAGCGGCGGCAGCTTGCCATCCCAGCCCAGCACGCCCGTGCGGTGCGACATGACGGCCAGGCCGAACTCGCCATAGGCCACGCGCTCCATCTCCACATAGGCCGGATGCTTGACGATGCGCTGCGCATCGCGCCCCGTGCGGTCGCGGTGCTCCAGCTCGGGCGGGTTGCGGTCGGCGGTCAGCGCCCATTCATCGATCTCGCGGCCGGCCAGCGCGCCCATGCGCTCCAGATGGGGCTGCAGGTGCGCGTTCACCTCGGGCGGCAGGTACAGCGCCAGCAGCGGCTGCAACTGCGAATCGGTGGTGTACAGGTTGCTGCCGTGGCGGTCGGGCACGGCCTGGAAAGCCTGGGCGGGGGAAGACTGCATGGCGGCCAGCGCCTGCGGTTCGGGGTTCATGGTCTGTCTCCTGTGCGGGAACCGGGCCCGGGCGCATGGGCTCCGGGTCTTGGGGATGCCCCCATTCTTGGAAACAGTCCTATTCGAGTCAAATATCGATAACGTATTGATCAATAGTCAAACCGGATAGAACACCATGGAGCTGAGACAACTGAGGTACTTTCTGGTGCTGGCCGAGGAGCTGCACTTCAGCCGCGCAGCCCAGCGCCTGTCCATCTCCCAGCCGCCGCTGAGCGTGGCCATCCGCCAGCTGGAGGAAGAGTTGGGCGCCCAGCTGTTCGAGCGCACCAGCAAGGAGGTGCGGCTCACGGCCGCCGGCAAGCACCTGCGCGTGCAGGCCCAGGACATCATGGAACAGGCCCAGCGCGTGCGCCAGGACATGCGCGCCATCGCCGACGGTGTGCAGGGCCGCATCCGGCTGGGCTTTGTGGGTTCGGCCATCTACCGCGGGCTGCCCGAGGCGCTGGAGAGCTTTCGCACCCGGCACCCGCTGGTGCGCATCGACATGCTGGAGCTCAACAGCGCAGAGCAGATCGCCTCCCTGCAGCAGGAGCGGCTGGACCTGGGCCTGCTGCACGCCACGCGCCCCGCGCCCGGCCTGCAATCACACACCCTGGTGAGCGAGCCGTTCATGGCCTGCCTGCCGGACAGCCACGCGCTGGCCGGACTGCGCAAGCTGCAGGTGCGCCAGCTGGCGGGCGAGCGCATGGTGCTGTTCTCGCGCCAGGTCTCGCCCGACTACCACCAGCAGATCTGGCAGATATGCCAGAGCGAGGGCTTCACGCCCGACCTGCACCACGAGGTGCGGCACTGGCTGTCGGTGCTGTCCCTGGTTTCGCTGCGTCAGGGCGTGTCCCTGGTACCGGCCTGCCTGCAGCGCGTGGGCTTTCCGGGGCTGGCCTTCGTGCCCATCCAGGGCCGCCACGCGCAGTCGCAGATGCAGGCCATGTGGCACCCGGGCCATGTGCAGCCCCTGGTCGAATCGCTGCTGGCCCACCTGCGCGACAGCGTGGGCAGGCTGGGGCAGCAGCCATAAACGCCACCCCCTTGCTCAGTTCACTATGTCCAAAACTGGCGTGGCCCAAAAGCGAGGGACACCGAGCAAGAGCCGCCCCGCCGCCAGGGTGTCGTCCCCCTTCCAGGGGGAAGCCGCATAGCGGCTCAGGGGGTTTCCAACTTCATTCCAGGAGCTGCCTGAGAACGTACGGCAGGATGCCGCCGTGCCGGTAGTAGTCCACCTCGATGGGCGTATCGATGCGCAGCTTGACCACCACGGTCTGCTTGCTGCCATCGGCACGCGTGATCACCAGTTGGGCCTCGCTTTGCGGCGCCAGGTCGGCGGCGGGAATCACTTCCACGAACTCCTCGCCCGTCAGGCCCAGGGTCTGCCAGCTGTCCGTACCCAGGAACTGCAGCGGCAGCACGCCCATGCCCACCAGGTTGGAACGGTGGATGCGCTCGAAGCTGCGCGCCACCACGGCCTTGATGCCCAGCAGCTGCGTGCCCTTGGCGGCCCAGTCGCGGCTCGATCCCGTGCCGTATTCCTCGCCTGCGAAGATCACGGTGGCGCGGCCCTCGGCCTGGTACTTCATGGCTGCGTCGTAGATGGGCATCTTGGTGACCTGGCCCGTGCCGTCGCGGTACAGCGTCAGGCCGCCCTCCTCGCGCGAGCCATCGGCCTGCGCCGGAATCATCAGGTTCTTGATGCGCACGTTGGCAAAGGTGCCGCGCATCATCACCTCATGGTTGCCGCGCCGCGAGCCGTAGCTGTTGAAGTCGGCCTTTTGCACGCCGTGGGCCAGCAGCCACTGGCCTGCGGGCGAGCTTTCCTTGATGGAGCCGGCCGGCGAGATGTGGTCGGTGGTGATGGAGTCGCCGAACAGCGCCATCACGCGCGCGCCGTGCACCACGTAGGGGTTGGAGCCTTCGGCACCGGCTGCAGGCGCGTCGAGCTGGAGACGGAAATCATCGAAGAACGGCGGCTCGGCAATGTAGGTGCTCTCGGGCCAGGTATAGGTGGCGCCCGTCACGCCGTGGATCTTTTCCCAGAGCTTGCCGGGCTCGGAACGCACCTTCTCGTAGTTCTCGCGGAAGGCCTTGCCGTTCATGGCGTACTTCATCAGCGCATGGATCTCTTCGCTGGTCGGCCAGATGTCGCCCAGGTAGATGTCACGGCCGTTCTTGCCCTGGCCCACGGGCTCGGTCATCAGGTCGCGGCGCACCGTGCCGGCAATGGCATAGGCCACGACCAGGGGCGGGCTGGCCAGGAAATTGGCCTTGATGTTGGGGTGGATGCGCGCCTCGAAGTTGCGGTTGCCCGACAGCACGGCCGCGCAGACCAGGTCGTTGCTGGTGATGGCCTCGTTGAGCTCCGGCGTGAGGTCGCCCGCGTTGCCGATGCAGGTGGTGCAGCCGTAGCCGGCCAGCGCAAATCCCAGCTTTTCCAGGTAGGGCAGCAGGCCGGCTTCGGTCAAATACTCGGTCACCACGCGCGAGCCCGGCGCCAGAGAGGTCTTGATGTGCGGCTGCACCGTGAGCCCGGCCTTCACCGCCTTCTTGGCCAGCAGGCCGGCGGCCAGCATCACGCTGGGGTTGGAGGTGTTGGTGCAGCTGGTGATGGCGGCGATCAGGACGTCCCCGTTGGCGATGCTCAGGCGCTTGGGCGGCGTGGGCACCTCGACCGGCGCCTCGCTGTGGGCGGCCTCCAGCTTGGGCTTGTTGGCCTCCATCTCGGCCAGCGAGCGCTGCGCGCCGGGCGGATGGGCCGGCGTCTCGGGCGCCACCTCGCCCTCGCCGCCACCGCCTACGCGAAAGCTCCGGCCCAGCCGTTCGATAGGCTGGTTGAACCCGTTGTGCGCCGCAGGGGCACTGAACAGCTCATCGAACTTGGACGACACATTGCCCAGCTCGATGCGGTCCTGCGGGCGCTTGGGTCCGGCCAGGCTGGGCGCCACCGTGCCCAGGTCCAGGCGCACCACATGCGAGTAGTCGATCTCGCCGGCGGCCGGCACGCCGAACAGTTCCTGTGCGCGGAAATAGCCCTCGAAGGCCTCGATCTCGGCCTTGCTGCGGCCCGTGCCCCTGAAGTAGTCGATGGTCTTTTCATCGACAGGGAAAAAGCCCATGGTGGCGCCGTACTCGGGCGCCATGTTGCCGATGGTGGCGCGGTCGGGCAGCGCCAGGGTGCGCGTGCCTTCGCCGAAGAACTCCACGAACTTGCCCACCACCTTCTCGCGGCGCAGGATCTCGGTCACCGACAGCACCAGGTCGGTGGCCGTCACGCCCTCGCGCAGCTGGCCCGACAGCTCGAAGCCCACCACATCGGGCGTGAGGAAGTACACGGGCTGGCCCAGCATGGCGGCCTCGGCCTCGATGCCGCCCACGCCCCAGCCCACCACGCCGATGCCGTTGATCATGGTCGTGTGGCTGTCCGTGCCCACCAGGGTGTCGGGGTAGTGCACGCCGTCCTTGGTCTTGTGCACGCCGCGCGCCAGGTACTCCAGGTTCACCTGGTGGACGATGCCGAAGCCCGGAGGCACCACGCCGAAGGTGTCGAAGGCCTGCATGCCCCACTTCATGAACTGGTAGCGCTCCTTGTTGCGCTGGAACTCCAGCTTCATGTTCAGGTCCAGCGCCTTCTTGGTGCCGAAGTAGTCCACCATGATGGAGTGGTCCACCACCAGGTCCACGGGCACCAGCGGCTCGATGGACTTGGGCTTCTTGCCCAGCCTGGCGGCCGTGCTGCGCATGGCGGCCAGGTCGGCCAGCAGGGGCACGCCCGTGAAATCCTGCAGCACCACGCGCGATACCACGAAGGGGATCTCGTCCACGCGCTCGGCCTGGGGCTTCCAGTTCGCCAGTTGCTCCACATGCTCGCGCGTCACCTTGTTGCCATCGCAGTTGCGCAGCACGGACTCCAGCACGATGCGCAGCGACACGGGCAATCGCCGGATTTGCGGATACTGCCTTGCCAGTTCAGGCAGGGAGAAGAACTTGCCCTTCTTGCCCCCCGCCGCAGCAAAGGACTTGAGGGTGTTTTCATATTCGTGGCGCATCGTGAGACTCCTGGATGAAACTCTGGGAAGGCACATGCACGCCGCCTTTTCCGGGCTGCTGGGCATGTACCAAGACTCTGATTTCCATTGTGCCCAGAAGTGCCCGCTGATGCTGTGGTCCATTGGCGATAGTCACACACGGACAACGCTGTCCGCGCAGCAAAAGCGGCCGGCTTTCACGGCGTTGTCATCGAACCGGCCAGAGAAGCCCTGCTGCGCCACAACACCGCGCACTGCACATCGCCCAGCGCCACGCCGATGGCCGCCTGGCCCAGCACCCATGCCCAGCCTGCGGGAGCAAGATCCAGCACGCCGCTGTACAGCACAATCCCGCAGCCCAAGGCCCAGCCGAAGTTGCCGAACACGGCAAGCGCCACCAGCCCCCTGCTGCGCGGCATGCGGCGCGCGCCCCAGCCAGCCACGCAGGCCCATGCCAGCAAAAAGCACCCCGTGCCCAGCAGCAGCGCCTGCGGCAAGCCTGTGGAAACGGCCAGCGGCTGCGCAAAGGCCAGTTGCACCGCACCCGCAGCGGCGCAGCAGATGGCATCGGCCCACAGGGTGCGCGACAGGAAACGGGCACGGGCATGGGAAGGGGAAGGGGAAAACAGGGACATGCAAACTCCTCGGGGATGGTTCTCAACGGGCCGTGCCATTCGCTCGGCACGTCACTCAGGACATGGCGGCCCGTACGACTCCCGCCGCGCCACGCGTGCGCCGCAGCCCGGTCCACTGCAGCTCGGCAAACACGACAACCACCAAAGCCTGCGCCAGCACCCACGCCACGCCCCAGGCAGACAGCCCCAGCCCACCAAGGGACAGCAGCGCCACACAGGCCACGGCCCACCCGAGATTCCCGACAACGACCAGCCCGATCAACCGGCGCGGCACAGGCGAGCGCGCCGCCATCCACGCAGCCAGCAGCGCATAGCCCAGCAGGAACCACCCCGTCCACTGCAACAGCGCCAGGGGCAGCCCCGTCACATCCGACAGCGGCCGCCCCGCCACCAGTTGCAGGGCGCCCGAGGCGGCGCAGGAAGCAGCATCGGCCCACATCACACGGGGCAGGAAACGGGGGGAAGCGAACATCGACATGGCGAACTCCTTGAGAGCAACAGGCACACACCGTGCATGCCATGGACTGCATCGTCCGCCGCAGGCTGCACAGGGTCGATAACCTCGCAGGTCATGGCCGCCACGCCAGCCCCGCAGCTACGATGCGGACCATGACCTCCACCGCCCATCCACCGTCCGCGCGCTCGCCCTTCGGGGAGCATCTGCGCCACTGGCGCCTGCACCGCCGCCTGAGCCAGCAAGGCCTGGCGCTGGAGGCCGAGATCTCCACGCGCCACCTGAGCTATGTGGAAACCGGCCGCGCCCAGCCCAGCCGCGAGATGGTGCTGCGCCTGGCGGAGCGCCTGGGCGTGCCGCTGCGCGAGCGCAATGCCCTGCTGGTGGCCGCAGGCTACGCGCCCATGTACCAGGCCCGGCCGCTGGACCACCCTGAACTGGCCGCCGCGCGCCAGGCCGTGGACCTGGTGCTCAAGGGCCATGAACCCAATCCCGCCCTGGCCGTGGACCGGCACTGGAACCTGGTGGCCGCCAACGCCATCGTGCCGCTGCTGCTGGCCGACGTGGCGCCCTGGCTGGTGCAGCCGCCCGTCAATGTACTGCGCCTGAGCCTGCACCCCGAAGGCCTGGGCCCGCGCCTGGTCAATGCAGCCCATTGGCGCGCGCATCTGCTGCACCGCCTGCAGCAGCAGATTGCCGCCACGTCGGACACGCGGCTGCAGGCGCTGCACGACGAGATTGCCGCCTACCCGTTCAAGGAAGATGGAGCGGACTCGCATGGCGCAGCACCTGACAGCCACATCGCCGTGCCCTTCGCGCTGGACACCGACCATGGCCGCCTGAGCTTCATCAGCACCATCACCATCTTCGGCACCCCGGTGGATGTGACGCTGCAGGAACTGGCCGTGGAGTCGTTCTTTCCGGCGGATGCGCAGACGCAGGAGGTGCTGGGGCGGTTGAGGAAGGCGAATTGATCCAAAAGGCAGGAAGTCCACCTAAGCGGACCTCCCACAGAGACTCCCGCGTGCGCCGTCTCAAGGCTTGAGCCTGTCGGCAAGCCGCGCCATCAAATCCATGCGTTCGTGCAGTATGGCGACCACCAAGGCGGGCGCATCTTCGCGCAGCAGGCAAAACACATGGTGATGTTCGCAACGGGCCACGCGCAAGCCGGGGAAGACTTCGCCGAGGTCCTTGACGCCAGCCTTTCCTGCCACCAGGCCGGCAATCCCACGCTCCAATGCACTGATGTATTGCCTTACCTGTTCATCGCCCCATTGCCTGCGCGTATGGCGGATGATGCCGCGCAGGTCGGCCTCTGCCGCAGCGGTGAGCCGGTAATGTCTCAACGCCGCCCCTGGCCCAGCTCTTCATCAAGAATCTCTCCAATGCTCTTGCCGGAGACCTTGCCAGCAAGTCCTTCATTGATGCGCTCTCCCAGCACGGCCGCCAGTTCCTGCCACGCCTGACCGGCATCCGCGTCGCCGGGAAACAGCCGCTCAAGCGTGTATTGCTCGATCGTTTTGCCCTGCAAAGCGGCAGACGCCTGGAGGCTTTGGTGCTGCTGCGGGGTCATGTCGATGGTCAGGCGGCTCATGGCGAAGCTCCACTGGTTCACTTGGTTTCCACGTTAGCACATGGTCAAAAGCATGCTTGCGGACATGCCAGACTCCCAGACAGTTCCATCGCAAAAGACAAAGCCCGCCGAAGCGGGCTTTGCTCATGGAGCCGGATCAGGCCGGACTCAGGCGCTCACGCCCTTGGCCACGTCCGCGTACTCTTCGATCTGGTCGAAGTTCATGTAGCGGTAGACGCTGGACTTGTCGGCATCGATCACGCCCATTTCCTTGAGGTACTCCTCCTTGGTGGGCAGCTTGCCCAGGCGCGATGCGATGGCGGCCAGCTCGGCCGAGCCCAGGAACACGTTGGTGTTCTTGCCCAGGCGGTTGGGGAAGTTGCGGGTCGAGGTGGAGATCACCGTCGCGCCTTCGCGGACCTGGGCCTGGTTGCCCATGCACAGCGAGCAGCCCGGCATTTCGGTGCGTGCACCGGCCGTGCCGAAGGCGGCGTAATGGCCTTCCTTGATCAGCTCGTTCTGGTCCATCTTGGTGGGCGGTGCCACCCACAGCTTGACGGGGATGTCACGCTGGCCGCCCAGCAGCTTGGCTGCTGCGCGGAAGTGGCCGATGTTGGTCATGCACGAACCGATGAAGGCTTCATCGATCTTGGTGCCGGCCACTTCGGACAGGAACTTGGCGTCATCGGGATCGTTGGGGCAGCAGACGATGGGTTCCTTGATGTCGGCCAGGTCGATCTCGAACACGGCAGCGTATTCGGCGTCCTTGTCGGCTTCGAGCAGGTCGGGCTTGGCCAGCCAGGCTTCGACCTTCTCGATGCGGCGCTGCAGCGTCTTGGCGTCGGCGTAGCCGTCGGCGATCATGTTCTTCATCAGAACGATGTTCGAGGTCAGGTACTCCTTGATCGGCTCGGGGTTGAGCTTGATCGTGCAGCCGGCAGCCGAGCGCTCGGCCGAGGCGTCGGACAGCTCGAAGGCCTGTTCCACCTTCAGGTCGGGCAGACCTTCGATTTCCAGGATGCGGCCCGAGAAGATGTTCTTCTTGCCGGCCTTGGCCACGGTCAGTGCGCCTGCCTTGATGGCGTACAGGGGAATGGCATGCACCAGGTCACGCAGGGTGACGCCGGGCTGCATCTCGCCCTTGAAGCGCACGAGCACGGACTCGGGCATGTCCAGGGGCATCACGCCCGTGGCGGCACCGAAGGCCACCAGGCCGGAACCTGCGGGGAAGGAGATGCCGATGGGGAAGCGCGTGTGCGAGTCGCCGCCCGTGCCCACGGTGTCGGGCAGCAGCAGGCGGTTGAGCCAGGAGTGGATCACGCCGTCACCGGGACGCAGGGCCACGCCGCCGCGGTTGCTGATGAAGGCAGGCAGCTCGCGGTGCGTCTTGACGTCCACGGGCTTGGGGTAGGCGGCCGTGTGGCAGAAGGACTGCATGACCATGTCGGCCGAGAAGCCGAGGCAGGCCAGGTCCTTGAGCTCGTCGCGGGTCATGGGGCCGGTGGTGTCCTGCGAACCCACGGTGGTCATGCGCGGCTCGCAGTAGGTACCGGGGCGCACGCCCTGGCCTTCCGGCAGGCCGACGGCGCGGCCGACCATCTTCTGGGCCAGCGTGAAGCCGGCGTTCGAAGCAGCGGGCGCCTGGGGCAGGCGGAACACGGTGGATGCGGACAGGCCCAGGAATTCGCGGGCCTTGGCGGTCAGCGAGCGGCCGATGATCAGGTTGATGCGGCCGCCGGCGCGCACTTCGTCGAACAGCACGTCGCTCTTGAGCTGGAACTCGGCGACGGTTTCGCCGTTCTTGACCAGCTTGCCGTCATAGGGCAGCACGTCGATGACGTCGCCCATCTCCAGCTTGGTGACATCGACTTCGATGGGCAGCGAGCCCGAATCTTCCTGCGTGTTGAAGAAGATGGGAGCGATCTTGCCGCCCAGGGTCACGCCGCCGAAGCGCTTGTTGGGCACGAAGGGGATGTCCTGGCCCGTGGCCCAGACGATGGAGTTGGTGGCCGACTTGCGCGAGGAGCCGGTGCCGACCACGTCGCCCACGTAGGCGACCAGGTGGCCCTTCTTCTTGAGGTCGTCGATGAACTGCATCGGGCCGCGCTTGCCGTCTTCCTCGGGCTTGAAGGCCGCGTCGGGACGGGTGTTCTTGAGCATGGCCAGGTAGTGCAGCGGGATGTCCGGACGGCTCCAGGCATCGGGCGCGGGCGACAGGTCGTCGGTGTTGGTCTCGCCGGGCACCTTGAAGACGGTGACGGTGATCTTCCTGTCCACTTCGGGGCGCGAGGTGAACCACTCGGCCTCGGCCCAGCTCTTCATGACTTCCTGGGCCTTGGCGTTGCCGGCCTTGGCCTTGGTGGCCACGTCGTTGAAGAAGTCGAACATCAGCAGCGTCTTCTTCAGCGCATCGGCGGCCACGCCGGCGACTTCGGCGTCGTCCAGCAGCTCGATCAGGGGATGCACGTTGTAGCCGCCCACCATGGTGCCCAGCAGCTCGGTGGCCTTGGCCTTGGAGATGAGAGCCACCTGGATGTCGCCGTGGGCCACGGCTGCCAGGAAGCTGGCCTTGACCTTGGCGGCATCGTCCACGCCCGGAGGAACGCGGTGCGTGAGCAGGTCGAGCAGGAAGGCATCCTCGCCAGCGGGCGGGTTCTTGATCAGCTCGATCAGCTCGGCGACCTGCTTGGCTTCCAGCGGCAGCGGGGGGATACCGAGCGCGGCGCGTTCGGCCACGTGGTCACGGTAGGCTTTCAACATGATTCTCTCTCCATGGTTTTCTAAAGTGGGGCTGCTTGCGGGACGCTCAGGTCCGGGCCTGGATTACTGGCCAGCGGGCTTGGGTGCTTCCAGCAGGCTGGGAGGCGGGTTCTTCTTGATGGCCTCGGCCACCTGAAGCTGATCGGGGCTCATGCATTCGTCGGCCAGGCGCTGGCCGACCTTCTGGTTCATGAGCATCGATTTGTTGGCGATCTGCAGCCAGACGGCGCCCGCATGCTTGTCTTCCAGGCGCACGGTGCCGGTCGAGGTCTTGACGGGCGACATGTGGTACTTGAAGCCCTTGCCGTCGATGTTGAAGTAACCAGGGTTGGCCTGGTCGGCCGTCACATTGACGAAGGCGCCCAGCTCGCAGGGGATGCGGCCGGTGTGCACGCGCTCGGAAATGGCCAGGTCCTCGGCGGACAGCGGCTGCTGGGCGGCCGTTGCGACGGCGGCCGCACCGCCGACGGCGGCAGCGCCGGCAGCGGCCTTGGCCGTGGTGGCCTTCTTGGCGGGAGCCTTCTTGGCCGCAGGCTTGGCGGCGGCCTTGGCCGGCGCCTTCTTGGCGGGTTCGGCAGCGCTGGCACCCTGGCCAATGGCCATCAAGGGGGCTGCGATCAGGATGGAGGCGATAACTGTCTTCATGCGTTGGGCTCCTGCAAATTCCCCATATGGGCTAAGCAAGTGATTCTGATGCAAACCAGGGCTGCACCTGTGCGGGCAGCGCCTGGCCGGTCTGGTGGGCACGTGTGAGCAACTGCCAGAAATAGCGGTAGCTCGCCCGGTCATGTAATACACCATCCACGCTGACGGGCGCCCAGTCGGCGGCCTCGGCGGCGGTAAGTATTTGTGCGGCCTGCGCCACTTCGTCGGCCTGGGGCGCGAAGGCGGCCAGGATGGGGCGGATCTGGTCCGGGTGGATGCTCCACATGCGGGTATAGCCGAGCCGCCGTGACGCCTGCGTGGCAGCGGCCTGCAGCGCCTGTGGATTCCTGAATTCGGTGACCACGCAGTGCGAAGGCACCTTGCCGTGCGCATGGCAGGCGGCTGCGATCTCCAGCTTGGCGCGAACCACCAGCGGATGGTCGAACTGGCCGGCCGAGCCCATGGCCGAGGCGGGGATGGCACCGCCATGGGCCGAGACGAAGTCCATCAGGCCGAAGGAAATGCTCTGCACGCGCGGATGCGCGGCAATGTCGAAGGCGCGGTGCACGGCGGCGGGCGACTCGATGAGCACATGCAGCGGCAGTTCGCGGCAGCCCAGGCGGCCCAGATGCCGCTCGGCCAGCAGCACGTCGTCCACGCTTTCCACCTTGGGCAGCATGAGGTGGCACAGGCGGTCGCCGGCCTCGCCGACGATGATGTCCAGGTCCTGCGCGAAGCTGGCGTGGTCCACGGCATGCACGCGCGCAGCCACGCGGGCACCGGGCGCGGCATCGCGCGCCAGCGAGGCCACCAGGCGCGCATGGGCCGCCTCCTGGCCCACGGGGGCGCCGTCCTCGCAGTCCAGCGTGACGTCGAACACGCAGGTGCCGAACTCGGCCATCATCTCGGCCTGCAGCTGCAGGCTCTTGCGCATGCGCGCTTCCACGCCGCTGTAGTGGTCGCAGACGGGCAGGTGCAGGGCACCGCCCTGCGCATCGAGCAGCACCTGGGCCGGGTGTGCGCGAGAGGGAGTGGACGTGGCGGCGGTCATGGCTTGCGCTGGGCGACGATGAACAGGCGGGGGAAGGCCAGCAGGCGCCGGCCGTCGGCGCGCACGCCGTAGGCGGCGTCCACGCGGTTTTCGTATTCGGTGAGGAAGTCGGCCTGCAGGGCTTCGGGCAGGCCCTCGACGAAGGGCTTGAGGCCGGTGCCGCGCAGCCACTGGACGATGGCGCCGGCCGAGTCCATCGGATGCTGGTAGACGGTGTGCCAGACATCGACGGCGCCGGCCTCGACCCCGGCCTGCTCCTGCGGGCCGGCCAGCAGGTCGTAGTAGCTGCGGATGGGCAGGATGTCGGCACGCACCTTGGCGGCGTCGCCGATGTAGGCGGCGAACTTGGGCAGGCTGGCGATCTCGCGCATCACGCGGTGCGTGGCTTCCTGCCGGTTGTCGGGCATCTGTATCGCCAGCACGCCCCCTGGCGCCAGCTGGGCGAACAGGCGGGGTATCAGCGTTTCATGCTCTCCCACCCACTGGAGGGAGGCATTGGCATAAATCAGGTCGGGAGCGCCCTCGCCGGGGGCGGGCGTCCAGGAAGCAATGTCGGCCAGCACGAAGCGGGCCTCAGGCAGATGCTGGCGCGCGGTGGCCAGCATCGCCTGGGAGTTGTCTATGCCGGTGATCGTGGCACCGGCATAGCGCTGTGCAAGCAGCTCGGTGGAATTGCCCGGCCCGCATCCCAGGTCCACCACATGGCGGGCCTGGGCCAAGGGCACGCGCGCCAGCAGCTCGGCTGCGGGGCGCGTACGCTCATTGGCGAAACGCAGGTATAGCGCGGGATTCCAGTCGAGCATGGCTTGCCGGCGGCTTACAGCAGGTGCTTGACGCCGTCCTGTTCGCCTTGCAGCTCGGCCAGGGTCTTGTCGATGCACTCTTGCGAGAAGGCGTCGATTTCCAGGCCTTCGACGATCTTGTACTCGCCGTTCTCGGTGGTGACCGGGAAGCCGAAGACGATGCCGGCGGGGATGCCGTATTCGCCGTTGGAGGGCACGCCCATGGTGACCCATTCGCCGCCCGAGCCCAGGGCCCAGTCGCGCATGTGGTCGATGGCGGCGTTGGCGGCCGAGGCAGCCGAGGACAGGCCGCGCGCTGCAATGATGGCGGCGCCACGCTTGCCGACGGTGGGCAGGAACACGTCCTTGTTCCAGGCCTGGTCGTTGATCTTGGCCTTGACGCTTTCACCGTTGACGGTGGCGAAGCGGTAGTCGGCGTACATCGTGGGCGAGTGGTTGCCCCAGACGGTCAGCTTGCGGATGTCGCCCACCTTGAAGCCGGCCTTGGCAGCCAGTTGCGAGGCAGCGCGGTTGTGGTCCAGGCGCAGCATGGCGGTGAAGTTCTTGGCCGGCAGGTCCGGAGCCGACTTCATGGCGATGTAGGCGTTGGTGTTGGCGGGGTTGCCGACGACCAGCACCTTCACGTTGCGCGAGGCAGCGGCGTTCAGCGCCTTGCCCTGGGCCGTGAAGATCTGTGCGTTGGCAGCCAGCAGGTCGGCACGCTCCATGCCGGGGCCGCGGGGACGCGCGCCGACCAGCAGGGCGTAGTCGGTGTCCTTGAAGGCTTGCAGGGGGTCGGAGTGGGCTTCGATGCCGGCCAGCAGGGGGAAGGCGCAATCCTCGAGTTCCATGATCACGCCCTTGAGCGCGTTCTGGGCCTTCTCGTCGGGAATCTCCAGCAGTTGCAGAATGACGGGCTGGTCCTTACCCAGCATTTCGCCGGAGGCGATGCGGAACAGCAGGGCGTAACCAATTTGACCGGCGGCACCGGTGACGGCGACACGAACGGGCTTCTTGCTCATGATGAAACTCCAGGGATGGGGAAAAAATCAGGTGTTATCGGCGCCAGGTCGCACCA
Source organism: Delftia sp. UME58 (assembly GCF_014170385.1). Lineage (NCBI taxonomy): Bacteria > Pseudomonadati > Pseudomonadota > Betaproteobacteria > Burkholderiales > Comamonadaceae > Delftia > Delftia sp. UME58. The sequence continues at coordinate 154,197 of NZ_LZZV01000096.1, read as the reverse complement.
GCGTCAGAAACCAGCAGCCCGTGCTCCGCAAACAACGCGAAAGTGTACTCCCGATTTCGAAGCTCGGTCAATTTGTCTTATGTCTTATATAAGATATGATCGACGTCTGTTTCCAAGTCTTTCATCTGCGTCGCCGGGAGCCTCCCCACCCCGAACTTTTCCATGCCAGTCCTGCCTCCCCTCGCCTCAGACAACGCCGCCCCCACCATCGGCGCGGGCGCATCGACCCCGGCCTTCAGCCCTTTGTACCAGCAGATCAAGGGACTGATACTGCAAAGCCTGGAAGCAGGCGAATGGCGGCCCGGCGAGCTGATCCCCAGCGAAATGGAGCTGGCCGCGCGCTTTCGCGTGAGCCAGGGCACGGTGCGCAAGGCCATCGACGAGCTGGCCGCGGAGAACCTGGTGATGCGCCGCCAGGGCAAGGGCACCTTCGTGGCCACCCACGCGGCCCAGCATGTGCAGTACCGCTTCCTCAAGCTGCAGCCCGACGGCGGCGACCAGCAGGGCGAGGGCCGTGCCGAGCGCCGCATCATCGACTGCCGGCGCCTGCGCGCCTCGGCGGACGTGGCGCGCGGCCTGGCGCTGCGCAGCGGCGATGCCGTGATGCATGTGCGCCGCGTGCTGTCGTTCTCCGAAATCCCGACCATTCTGGAAGACATCTGGCTGCCGGGCCACGCCTTCAAGGGCCTGACGGCCGAGCAGATGTCCGCCTACCAGGGCCCCACCTACGCCATGTTCGAGCTGGACTACGGCGTGCGCATGGTGCGCGCCGACGAAAAGATCCGCGCCGTCCTGCCCGAGGCCGAGCAGGCCCTGCTGCTGGACGTGCCCAGCACCACGCCCCTGCTGAGCGTGGAGCGCACCGCTTACACATACAACGATGTTCCCATGGAGTTACGCCGTGGCCTGTACCGAACAGATACCCATCACTACCGCAACGCGCTGAGCTGAACGATCCGTTCCCCAGAGAAGCGGGCGAAAATACGCAATTCCCAGCAAAGCTGTTTTTATTGCATTGCAATAGAATTTTGCATCGCCGCCCCTGAGCGATTACGAAGCAGTTACATCCACGAAAGTACCCTGCCATGACAAGCCAAGCCAAAAAGCGGCCAGAGTTCCGCAACATCAACTTCTTCAAGGACCTCCCCACCTACCGGTTGCCGCCGGCCGGCATCGTGTCCATCCTGCACCGCATCAGCGGTCTGCTGATGTTCATCCTGCTGCCTTTCATCCTGTGGATGATGGACATGTCGCTGACTTCGGAGATCTCCTTCGACGGCTTCACCTCGGTTTTCGCGGGTCCCTTCGGATGGTTCCTCAAGCTCGTGTGCCTGGCATTGATCTGGGCCTACCTGCACCACTTTTGCGCCGGCGTCCGCCACCTGTTCATGGACGTGAACCACCACGCCGTCAACAAGCAGTTCGGCAAGTCCTCGGCCCTGGTGGTGCTGGTCCTGAGCGTTGGCCTGACCCTGATCCTGGGTGCCAAGCTGTTCGGCCTGTACTGACTCACGATCTCTCCCTCACGATAAGGAAAAAGAACCATGTCCGTGAATTACGGCTCCAAGCGCACCGTGGTCGGTGCGCACTACGGCATCCGCGACTGGATGGTGCAGCGCGTCACCGGCGTGCTGATGGCACTGTTCACCATCGTGCTGCTGGCCAAGCTGATCTTCAGCACCGGCTCCGTCGGCTATGACCTGTGGGCCGGCATCTTTGCCCCGCAGTGGATGAAGTTCCTGACCTTCGCCGTGATCGTCTCGCTGGCCTGGCACGTCTGGGTCGGCGTGCGCGACATCTGGATGGACTACGTCAAGCCCGTGGGCCTGCGCCTGGTGCTGAACGTTTTCACCCTGGTCTGGCTGGTCGGCTGCGCCGGCTGGGGCATCCAGATCCTGTGGCGTATCTGATAGAGACGCGGTCTCCACGATTGAAGGTTAAGAATGAGCTACTCCAAAGCAAACATCACCAAGCGCAAGTTTGACGTCGTCATCGTCGGCGCTGGCGGCTCCGGCCTGCGTGCCGCGCTGGAACTGTCGCGCGCCGGCCTGTCCGTGGCCTCGCTGTCCAAGGTCTTCCCCACGCGCTCGCACACCGTGGCTGCACAGGGCGGCGTGTCCGCTTCGCTGGGCAACATGAGCGAGGACAACTGGCACTACCACTTCTACGACACCATCAAGGGCTCCGACTGGCTCGGCGACCAGGATGCGATCGAGTTCATGTGCCGCGAAGCGCCCAACGTCGTGATCGAGCTGGAACACTTCGGCATGCCGTTCGACCGCAACCCCGACGGCACCATCTACCAGCGTCCCTTCGGCGGCCACACGGCCAACTACGGTGAAAAGCCCGTGCAGCGCGCCTGCGCCGCGGCCGACCGTACCGGCCACGCCATGCTGCACACGCTGTACCAGCAGAACGTCAAGTCCAAGACCAACTTCTTCGTGGAGTGGATGGCGCTGGACCTGATCCGCAACACCCAGGGCGACGTGGTCGGCGTGACCGCCATCGAACTGGAAACCGGCGACCTGTACGAGCTGCACGCCAAGGCCGTGCTGCTGGCCACGGGTGGCGCTGGCCGCATCTTCCAGGCATCGACCAATGCCTTCATCAACACCGGCGACGGCCTGGGCATGGCTGCACGCGCAGGCATCCCGCTGCAGGACATGGAGTTCTGGCAGTTCCACCCCACCGGCGTGGCCGGCGCGGGCGTGCTGCTGACCGAAGGCTGCCGTGGCGAAGGCGCCATCCTGCTCAACAGCGAAGGCGAACGCTTCATGGAGCGCTACGCTCCCACGCTGAAGGATCTGGCACCGCGCGACTTCGTGTCCCGCTCCATGGACCAGGAAATCAAGGAAGGCCGTGGCTGTGGCCCCAACAAGGACTACATCCTGATGAAGCTGGACCACCTGGGCGCAGACACCATCCGCAAGCGCCTGCCTTCGGTGGAGGAGATCGGCCACAACTTCGCCAACGTGGACATCACCAAGGAACCGATTCCCGTGGTGCCCACCATCCACTACCAGATGGGCGGCATTCCCACCAACATCAACGGCCAGGTCGTGGTGTGGGACGGCCAGCAGAACAACGTGGTCAATGGCCTCTATGCCGTGGGCGAATGCTCGTGCGTGTCGGTGCACGGCGCCAACCGCCTGGGCACGAACTCGCTGCTGGACCTGCTGGTCTTCGGCAAGTCGGCCGGCAAGCACATCGTGCAGTTCGTCAACGGCTTCGGCGACCACAAGGCCGTGCCGGCCGATGGCTCCGAGCGCACGCTCACGCGCCTGAACCAGCTGGACGACTCCAAGGAAGGCACCTACGCCCAGGACCTGGCTGGCGACATCCGCGCCACCATGCAGCAGCATGCCGGCGTGTTCCGCACGCAAAAGAGCATGGACGAAGGCGAAGTCAAGATCAACGCCATCCGCGAGCGCGTGGGCTCCGTGACCCTCAAGGACAAGTCCAAGGTCTGGAACACCGCCCGCATGGAAGCGCTGGAAGTGGACAACCTGATCGAAGTGGCGCAGGCCACCATGATCTCGGCCGCTGCGCGCCACGAATGCCGCGGCGCCCACACCGTGTACGACTACGAGCATCCTGCCGACCACGCCGAGTTCCCGCTGGGCCGCAATGACAAGGAATGGCTCAAGCACACCCTGTGGTACAGCGCCACCAACAGCCTGGACTACAAGCCCGTGAACCTGAAGCCCCTCACGGTGGACAGCGTGCCGCCCAAGGTCCGCACGTTCTAATCCAGCAGCCCACGAGAGAACAGACAAATGAAGCGCACTTTCAAGATCTACCGCTACGACCCGGACAAGGATGCCAAGCCCTACATGCAGACCGTCGAGGTCGAGCTGGACGGCCACGAGCGCATGCTGCTGGACGCCCTGGTCAAGCTCAAGGAGATGGACCCCTCCATCTCGTTCCGCCGCTCCTGCCGCGAAGGCGTGTGCGGCTCGGACGCGATGAACATCAATGGCAAGAACGGCCTGGCCTGCCTGACGAACATGAAGACCCTGCAGGGCGACATCGTTCTCAAGCCCCTGCCCGGCCTGCCCGTGATCCGCGACCTGATCGTGGACATGACGCAGTTCTTCAAGCAGTACCACTCGATCAAGCCGTACCTGCAGAACGACAGCTTCGCGTCTCCCACCAAGGAACGCCTGCAGTCGCCTGAAGAGCGCGAAGAGCTCAACGGCCTGTACGAGTGCATTCTGTGCGCCAGCTGCTCCACCAGCTGCCCCAGCTTCTGGTGGAACCCCGACAAGTTCGTGGGCCCGGCCGGCCTGCTGCAGGCCTACCGCTTCATCGCGGACAGCCGCGACGAGGCCACGGGTGACCGCCTTGACAACCTGGAAGATCCGTACCGCCTCTTCCGTTGCCACACCATCATGAACTGCGTGGACGTGTGCCCCAAGCACCTGAACCCCACGCAGGCCATTGGCAAGATCAAGGAACTGATGGTCCGCCGGGCCATCTGATGACCATGACGAATACTCTGCTCGACGAACGCGAGCGAGACCTGCTGCGCTGGCGCTGCCGGCGCGGCCTGGTCGAGAACGACCTGTTCATCGCGCAGTTCTTCGCCACCTACGGAGACCAGCTCACGCGGAGACACGCGAGCGGTCTGTCTGCCTTGATGGACCTGGCAGACAACGACCTGATGGACCTCTTCTTGCGCCGCAAGGAGCCTGAAGGTGAACTCGATACCCAAGAAATCAGGGAAGTTCTGGAACTGGTGCGCAAGCGCAAGCCCGGTTCTCTCCCGCTAGTAGGCTAGGCAATCTAGAGAAGGAAGTTTGGAAATGAAACTCGCAGACAACAAAGCAACGCTGTCATTCAGCAACGGCGCTCCCAGCGTCGAGCTGCCCGTCTACCAGGGCAACGTCGGTCCCGACGTGGTGGACATCCGCAAGCTGTACGCGCAGACCGGCATGTTCACCTATGACCCGGGCTTCCTCTCTACCGCCTCGTGCCAGTCCGCCATCACCTACATCGATGGCGACAAGGGCGAGCTGCTGTACCGTGGCTACCCCATCGAGCAGCTGGCCAAGAACTGCGACTACCTCGAGACCTGCTACCTGCTGCTGTACGGCGAGCTGCCCAACGAGTCCGAGAAGGCCGACTTCGTCGAGCGCGTGACCAAGCACACCATGGTCAACGAGCAGATGCAGTTCTTCCTGCGTGGTTTCCGCCGTGACGCCCACCCCATGGCCGTCCTGACGGGTCTGGTCGGCGGCATGTCGGCCTTCTACCACGACAACATGGACATCAACAACGCCGAGCACCGCGACATCGCCGCGATCCGCCTGATCGCCAAGATGCCCACGCTGGTCTCCATGGCCTACAAGTACGGCATCGGTGCTCCGTACATGTACCCCAAGAACGACCTGAGCTACGCCGGCAACTTCATGCGCATGATGTTCGGCAACCCCTGCGAGGAGTTCAAGGTGAACCCCGTGGTCGAGCGCGCGCTGGACCGCATCTTCATCCTGCACGCAGACCACGAGCAAAACGCCTCCACCTCCACCGTGCGCCTGTGCGGCTCGTCGGGCACCAACCCCTTCGCCGCCATCTCGGCCGGCGTGGCCTGCCTGTGGGGCCCTGCCCACGGCGGCGCCAATGAAGCCTGCCTGAACATGCTCGAGTACCTGCAGGCCAACGGCGGCGTTGCCAAGGTCGGCGAGTTCATGGAACAGGTCAAGGACAAGAACAGCGGCGTCAAGCTGATGGGCTTCGGCCACCGCGTCTACAAGAACTACGACCCCCGCGCCAAGCTCATGCAGGAAACCTGCAATGAAGTGCTGGCCGAACTGGGCCTGGAAAAGGACCCCCTGTTCGCCCTGGCCAAGGAAGTCGAGAAGATCGCCCTGGAAGACGACTACTTCGTGCAGCGCAAGCTCTACCCGAACGTGGACTTCTACTCCGGCATCGTGCAGCGCGCCATCGGCGTGCCCGTGAACCTGTTCACCGGCATCTTCGCACTGGCCCGCACCGTGGGCTGGATCGCCCAGCTCAACGAGCAGATGGCCGACCCCGAGTACAAGATCGGCCGTCCCCGCCAGCTGTTCACGGGCTCCGTGTCCCGCAACGTCAAGCCGATCGGCCAGCGCTGAGCGCAGGTCCGAGCCTCAGCGGCCCGGCACCCAAAAGCCCCATGCCTTTGCATGGGGCTTTTTTCATCGCCGGGCCGCCCCAAGATGAAAAGCGTCCCCCTCGGGGGGCAGCGGACCTTGCGCAGCAAGGGTAGCGTGGGGGCCATTTTTCATGGGCGAGCCCCCCGCTCCAGAAGGCCGCGCCAGTCCTAGGGACACCATTTCCCCTATCGCGACATGTCCATTGATTGAGCCCATCCACCTTAAGGTGACCAGGACTCCATGCAACTGTCACCCGGTGAAGTCTTCAAACATCCCGAGGTAAGTTGGAAAATCTGACCGAAGCAGAAGGTGCAAACTGGAACCTTCCTAAGACCACACCATGAAGTACTACCAATTTTTTTGGGCAACAACTTCAGCGATGGTCATGGCCTCAACGATTCATGCTGCTGACGCCCGGTATTCTGCAAAGAACATCCAGAAAGCAGGGCCGGCTCCCGCCTTGAGTCACGGTCTGGTCTTCTCTTGCACGCCGGTTTCGGCAATGGCTATGACGCTTTATTCAACGCTTCGTGCGGCCGATGCCAGATAGCCGCTCAGGCACGCGCCACCGACCCGGCTGCAACGGCTGGCGGCCTGGTGAACAACCTGCTGGCCGGCTGCGCCGCCTGGCCTGAGAGCCAGGGCCAAGCCCCCTGCTTCACGCAGCGGCGCGGTTTCGCCGACAATGCCCCCCCGGCCCTCGTGGCCGGCCCTTTCTTGCGCCGGGGTTCCGGCCCCAGCCACTCCCTGCACACCATGAACTTTGCCTCCCTCGGCCTGAGCCCGGCGCTGGTCTCCAGCCTCCAAGACCTGGGCCTGGTCGATCCCACGCCCATACAGACCCAGTCCATCGCCCCCGTGCTTGCGGGCCGCGACCTCTGGGCCTGTGCGCCCACGGGCTCGGGCAAGACGGCCGCCTACCTGCTGCCGCTGCTGCAGCGCTGGATGGATGGCGGCAAGGCCCAGGGTGCCCAGGGCGGCTTTGTGCGAACCCTGACCACGCTGATCGTGGTGCCCACGCGCGAGCTGGCCCAGCAGGTCGGCGAGACGCTGTCCGACCTGGGCCGCGCGCTCAAGCAGCCGCCGCGCATCGGTGTGGTCTATGGCGGCGTGTCCATCAACCCGCAGATGATGATGCTGCGCGGCAGTGCCGACTTCCTGGTGGCCACGCCGGGCCGCCTGCTGGACCTGGTGGAGCACAACGCCGTGCGCCTGTCCGCCGTGCGCCACCTGGTGCTGGACGAGGCCGACCGCCTGCTGGACCTGGGCTTCCAGGAAGAGCTGCAGCGCGTGCTGGCCCTGCTGCCGAAGCAGCGCCAGACCCTGCTGTTCTCGGCCACCTATCCCGATGCCGTGCAATCGCTGGCCACGAGCCTGCTGCACGACCCCGTTCAGGCCCGCGTCGATGCCGCCGATGGCCAGGATGCCGCCAGCCCGCAAAGCATCACCCAGCGCGCCATTGCCGTGGACCGCGCGCGCCGCACGCAATTGCTGCGCCAGCTGGTGCAGGGCGACACCGCTGCGGGCACCGACCCTGTCACGCTCGAACGTGCCCTGGTCTTCGTGGCCACGCGGCACACGGCCGAACTGGTGGCTGAAAAGCTCTACAAGGCCGGCATCTTCGCCACGGCCTTCCATGGCGACCTGAGCCAGGGCGCACGCAAGGAAGCGCTGGCCGACTTCAAGGCCAAGCGCTGGCAGGTGATGATCACCACCGACCTGGCGGCGCGCGGCATCGACATCACCCAGCTGCCCCTGGTCGTCAACTACGACCTGCCGCGCTCGGCCACCGACTATGTGCACCGCATCGGCCGCACCGGCCGCGCGGGCGAGGACGGCACGGCCATCAGCTTCGTGACGCCGGCCGACCAGGCGCACTGGGCGCTGATCTGCAAGCGTAACCAGCTGGACCTTGAACTGGAGCAGCTGCCGGGCTTCGAGCCCACCGATCCCGTGCCGCCGCCTCCGGTGGCGCAGGACGGCAACGGCGGCATCAAGGGCCGCCGCCCCAGCAAGAAGGACAAGCTGCGCGCCGCGGCCGCCGAAGCAGCCGAGACCGCAAAAAAGAGCTGAGCGTTTCCGGTTCAGCCTGCGCCGCCGCGCCCACCAAAGCGATCCCGGTACGCCACGGGCGTGATGCCCAGGTGGCGCACGAACAGGTGGCGCAGCGCCTGCTCCGAGCCCAGGCCCACGCGTGCGGCCACGGTCTTGAGCGGCAGATGGGCCTGGCTTTCCAGCAGTTGCTTGCCCGCCTCCAGCCGCGCGCTCTCCACAAAGGCCGTGGGGCTTTGCCCGGTTTCCTGCTGGAACACGCGGCGCAGGTGGCGCTCGCTCATGTGCGCCTGTTCGGCCATCTGCTTGAGCGTCAGGGGCTCGGCCAGATGGGCCATCACCCACTGCTGCACGGCCTGCACGCCGCCGTGCTGCGCGGCCTGGGCCGCCAGCGGCACGCTGAACTGCGACTGCCCGCCGGGGCGCTTGAGGTACATGACCAGGTCACGCGCCACCTCCAGCGCCAGCGCGTGGCCGAAATCCTCTTCCACCACGGCCAGGGCCAGGTCGATGCCGGCCGTCACGCCGGCCGAGGTCCACAGCTGGCGGCTGCCTTCGCCATCGCGGATTTCCTCGCGCAGGTAGATGGCATCGGCATCGACCTGCACGCGCGGATGGCGCTGGGCCAGTTGCGCCGTCACGCTCCAGTGCGTGGCCGCGCGCCGGCCGTCCAGCAAGCCCGCCTCGGCCAGGAAGAAGCTGCCCGAGCACAGCGAGATCAGCCGCTGCACGCGCGGCGCCACGCGGCCCAGCCAGGCGACCAGCTCGGCCGAGCCGCCCAGCACCTGCTCGATATGGCGCGAGCCCACGACGACCACGGTGCAGCCCGTGCCTGCGGCTTCCAATTCGGCCAGCGTGTGGGTGGCGTCCAGCGCCATCAGCGTGTCCGAGCGCACGGAGCCGCGCCGCTGCGAGACCACGCGCACCTCGTAGCCATCGCTGTGCCCGCGCGCGCGCAGGTGCACGTTGGCATAGTCGAACACCGACATGGGCCCTATGGCCTCCAGCGCCTTGAAGCCGGGGTAGACGACAAGATCGACGCGGTGGGCGCTGGCGTGGCGGTGGTCCATGGGAAACGGCTTGCCCGGAAGGCTGTCAGGGTGGGAGGAATGGGGCGGACTATACGAAAAGACGCAAGCACCCACGGCCAGCAGGCCCGGCCGAAGCCGGCCACACCCCTCAGATTCGGACATATCACCTGAGGCTGCGGCCATGATGCGGCCGGGCCGCCCGGCCATGGCCTACATTCAAGGCTTCGCGGAGCGCGCGCCCTGCCGTTCCTGAGCCACCCCGACAGAAAGACACGCCCATGAAATCCAAAGCCGCCGTCGCCTTCAAGGCTGGAGAACCCCTGCAGATCGTCGAGATCGACGTGGCCCCCCCGAAGAAGGGCGAGGTCCTGATCAAGATCACCCACACCGGCGTCTGCCACACCGACGCGTTCACGCTGTCGGGCGATGACCCCGAAGGCATCTTCCCCGCCGTGCTCGGCCATGAAGGCGCGGGCATCGTCGTCGAGGTCGGCGAAGGCGTGACCAGCGTGAAGCCCGGCGATCACGTCATCCCGCTGTACACCGCCGAATGCGGCGAATGCCTGTTCTGCAAGAGCGGCAAGACCAACCTGTGCGTTTCCGTGCGCGCCACCCAGGGCAAGGGCCTGATGCCCGACGGCACCACGCGCTTTTCGTACAACGGCGAGCCCATCTACCACTACATGGGCTGCTCCACCTTCAGCGAATACACCGTGGTCGCCGAAGTCTCGCTGGCCAAGATCCACCCCGACGCCAACCCCGAGCAGGTCTGCCTGCTGGGCTGCGGCGTGACCACGGGCCTGGGTGCCGTCAAGAACACCGCCAAGGTCCAGGAAGGCGACACCGTGGCCGTGTTCGGCCTGGGCGGCATCGGCCTGGCCGTGATCCAGGGCGCCAAGCTGGCCAAGGCCGGCCGCATCATCGCCGTGGACACCAACCCCTCCAAGTTCGATCTGGCCCGCACCTTCGGCGCCACCGACTGCGTGAATCCCAAGGATTTCGACAAGCCCATCCAGCAGGTCATCGTCGAGATGACGGGCTGGGGCGTGGACCACAGCTTCGAGTGCATCGGCAATGTCAACGTGATGCGTGCCGCACTGGAATGCGCGCACCGCGGCTGGGGCCAGTCGGTCATCATCGGCGTGGCCGGCGCGGGCCAGGAAATCTCCACCCGCCCCTTCCAGCTGGTGACGGGCCGCAAGTGGCTGGGCACGGCCTTCGGCGGCGTCAAGGGCCGCAGCGAGCTGCCCGGCATGGTCGAGCAGGCCATGAGCGGCGAGATCCAGCTGGCCCCCTTCGTCACGCACACCATGGGCCTGCCGGAGATCAACGAGGCTTTTGACCTGATGCACGAAGGCAAGTCCATCCGCTCCGTCGTCGTGTACTGAGGCTCCCCCTGAGGCGCTGCGCGCCTTCCCCCTCTCTGCTCGCTACGCGAGGGAGGGGGACGACGCACTCGGCTGGGCGCCCCCGCCGCGAGGCGGCTCTTGCTCGGCGCCTCTCGCCTGGGCAGCGCCAGTTTCATGGGCCGTTGACCGTGTATAGCGTATCAACTCCCATCTTTGAATGCTGCACGCACCGCTTGCCAAGGTGCCCGTAGCATTTTTCTTTTTGAGGAACACCATGTCCGCACTGCCGCCCCTGGAACTCAAGAACGCCCATGCCTGCTTCGGCGGCGCACAGCGTTTCTACGAGCATTTCTCCGCCGAGATCGGCCTGAACATGAAGTTCTCGGTCTTCCTGCCGCCCAAGGCCGTGGCCGGCGAGAAGGTGCCCGCCGTGCTCTACCTGGCCGGGCTGACCTGCACCGAAGAAACCTTCATGACCAAGGCCGGCGCCCAGCGCCTGGCCGCCGAGCTGGGCATTGCGCTGATCGCGCCCGACACCAGCCCGCGCGGCGCAGGCCTGCCCGGCGAGGCCGATGCCTGGGACTTCGGCGTGGGCGCGGGCTTCTACCTGGACGCCACCACCAAGCCCTGGGCACTGCACTGGCGCATGGAAAGCTATCTGCTGGGCGAGCTGCTGCCGCTGATCGCCGCGCGCCTGCCCATCGACGCCGAGCGGCTGGGCATCTTCGGCCACTCCATGGGCGGCCACGGCGCGCTCACGCTGGCGCTGCGCCATCCGGGCCGCTTCAAGAGCCTGTCGGCCTTCGCGCCCATCGCCAACCCCGTCCACTGCCCCTGGGGCCAGAAAGCCTTCTCAGGCTACCTGGGCGATGACCGCAAGGCCTGGGAAGCCCATGACGCCAGCTGCCTGATGGCCGCCCAGACCCAGGCGCCCTACCCGGCCGGCATCCTCGTGGACCAGGGCCTGGCCGACAAGTTCCTGATCGAAAAGCAGCTGCTGCCCGAAGCCTTCGAGGCCGCCTGCGCCCAGGCCGGCCAGCCGCTGACGCTGCGCCGCCACGGCGGCTACGACCACGGCTACTACTTCATCCAGAGCTTCATCGACGACCATCTGCGCCACCATGCAAAGCAGTTGAGTACCCCCTGAGGCGCTTCGCGCCTTCCCCCTCTCTCGCTTCGCGGGAGGGGGACGACACCCTCGGTGCGGGGCGGGGCGGGGCGGCGCGACCGGCCTAGGCCCTTCCTCGGTGCCCCTGAGTTGGGCCGCGCCAGTTCCAAAGGGTGATGCGCCACAGGTGCAGGGCAGCTTGCCTCAACCTGGCCTATGGCCAGCGCGCATGTCCTGCGCAATACGCTCCAGTACCTGGGGCAGGTCCTTGACGCTGGCGATCACGTGGTGGGCGCCGGCTGCGCGCAGCTTGGCCTCGGCGCGGGCCATGCGTTCGCGCACTTCTTCGGCGGGAGCGGCGGCCAGTTCGGCGGGGGAGTAGCCGACCTCGTTGCCGGACAGGGTCAGGCCCACGGTCCACATGCCGGCGTTGCGGCCTTCCTCGATGCCGGGCACGGTGTCGTCCACCTTCACGCAGGCGCGCACGTCGCCGATGCCCAGCGCCAGCACGTTGGCCAGCGCCATGAAGGGGCCGGGGCGACCGCCTGCGGCCATTTCATCGCCGGCCACCACATGGTCGGGCGCCAGGCCGTTGGCGGCCGCCTGGGGCAGCAGCTGGTTCAAGACTTCACGCGGATAGCCCGAGCACGAGCCCACCTTCAGGCCCTGCGCGCGCAGCCAGCCCAGCAGCTCGGGCGCGCCTTCGATCGGTGCCGAGAACTCGCCGACCTTGGCGATCTGCATGGGCATGAAGCGTGCGTAGATGGCGTCCACGTCGGCGTCGCCAGGCGGCTGGCCGAAGGCCTTGTGCCATTGCGCGCGGATGCCCTCGTCCTGCAGCAGCTCGTGGATGTGCTGCCACTTGGACAGGCCCATGGGGCCGCGTGCCTGGGCCAGGGTGATGGTGATGTCGAAGCTGGCAAAGGCCTCGACAAAGATCTGCGTGGGCGCCAGCGAGCCGAAATCGACCAGGGTGCCGGCCCAGTCGAAGATGACGGCCTGCAGCGGCGACAGATCGGCGGCGGCGGTGGAGACGTTGGTGTGGTTCATGGTGCTTTTTGACAAGGAAAGAGGTTCAAACGGAAGAGGGCCGTACGCGCCTGTTCATTCCAGCGTGCGGATGAAATTGCGCCCGCGCGGGCCGGATGCGGCCGACTGCAGCAGCTGCTGCCACTCATCCCCGGGCAGGCCGTAGTGGGCGGGATCGGTGGCCACGCCCAGGCCTTCGAGGAAGTTGCGCAGGCGCTGCACGGCCAGCTCGCCCGTGGCGGCATCGAAGATGGACAGCAGGGCCGCGTCGGCCTCGTCGTCGGCGCCCAGGGCCATCTCCAGCACCAGCGGCAGGCTGAACGAGCAGGCAATGCCGTGGGCCACGCCATGGCGCAGCGTGATGTCGTAGGACAGCGAATGCGCCAGCGCCGTGCGGGTGTTGGAGAAGGCCAGGCCCGCCATCAGGGCGGCCTCGGCCATGCTGTTTCGCAGCGGCAGGCTGCCCAGGTCCTGCATCAGTGCGGGCAGCGTGGCCAGGGTGCGGCGCGCGGCGTTCACGGCCAGGGCCGTGGAGACGGGATTGCGGTGCCGGTTCCAGATGGACTCCAGCGCATGCGACAGCGCATCCAGCCCCGAGGCCAGCGTGGCGCCGGCCGGCAGGCTTTGCATGAGCTGCGCGTCGATGATGGCGGCCTCGGGCCAGGTCCAGTGCTGGTGCAGCGAGTGCTTGCGGCCAGCGGCCTGGTCCCAGATCGTGGCCCAGGGCGTGACCTCGCTGCCCGTGCCGGCCGTGGTGGGAATGGCGATCAGCGCCTTGTGGCCTGCGGCCGGCAGGGCCAGCCCCTGCTCCAGGGCCTGCAGCAGTTCGCCGAAACGCCGCGTGGGCGTAGCGCACATCAGCGCCTTGGCCGAGTCAATGGCGCTGCCGCCGCCCAGGGCCACGATGCACGGGACCTCGGCGTATTCGCGGTGCACGCGGTCATACAGCGGGGCCAGCCACTGCACATCGGGGTTGGGCGCAATGCCGTCCACCACGCCGCGCAGCCGGCTGCCCAGCCGTTGGCGCAGCTGCTGCACCAGGCCCAGGGATTCGGCCTCGGGAAACGTCACCAGCAGGCAGTCGCGCCCGGCCAGCAGTTCGGGCAGGCGGTCCAGGCGGCCGGGGCCGGCATGGATGGCAACGGGGTTGTGATAGGTCCACACAAATCGGTCCTTTGAATGAAACGGGGGCGCCGGGAAAAGCGCTGCCCTCAATGGCGGGTGCCCTGCTGGATGCGGCGGCGCAGCCAGTGGGAGACGAGATCGGCGGCGATCACCATCACCGTGATGACCACGATGCAGGTGGCCGTCTCCTGGTAGCGGAACAGCTTGAGGCTGCCGACCAGCTCGAACCCCAGCCCGCCCGCGCCCACCATGCCCAGCACCGTGGCCGAGCGCAGGTTGACCTCGAAGCGGTAGAGCACGACCGCGATCCAGGCCGTGATGGCCTGCGGTATCACGCCGAAGACGATGAGCTGCAGTTGCGTGGCGCCTGCGCTGCGCAGGGCCTGCAGCGGGCCGTCGTCGATCTCTTCGATGCTCTCGGCGAAGAACTTGCCCAGCATGCCCATGCCGTGCAGCGCCAGGGCCAGCACGCCGGGGAATGGACCCAGGCCCACGGCCGAGACGAAGACCAGCGCCAGGATCAGTTCGTTGATGCTGCGCACCACGTTCAGGAACTGCCGCGTGATGCGCCGCAGCCAGTGCCAGCCATGCAGGTTGCTGGCCGCGATGAAGGACAGCGGCAGCGCCAGCACCACGGACAGCAGCGTGCCCCAGATGGCGATCTGCACCGTCTCCAGCGCGGGCGCCATCAGGCGCGGCAGCATGCTCCAGTCCGGCGGCACGGAGCGCGCCACGAAGTCTGCGATCTGGGGCATGCCTGCCGCCAGTTCGCCCCAGCTCATCTGCGCGCCGCCCGCGCTCCAGTGCAGCACCCAGGCGATGGCCAGGGCCGCAGCCGCATAGCCGGTCCAGCCCAGGGCACCATGGGGGCGCGGCGCGGTCCATTGCCAGCGGTCGCGCGGCTCGGGGCTCCAGGAATTGGCGCTGGTCATCACAGTCCTCCTGCGGGCGCGCTGGCCCGCATCCACGAGGCAGGCACCGGCGCCTGCGCATGCAGGCCGGCAGGCCCTATGGCCGCCGTGCCCGGAGGTGTGCCCGGTTCTGCGCCCTGCCCTGCGCCTTGCCCTGCAGTGGGCTGCGCATGGTAGATGGCCTGCAGCGCGGCCTCGTCCAGCGCCTGCGGCGATCCGTCAAAGACCATGCGGCCCTGGGCCAGGCCCAGCACGCGGTCGCCGAACTCCCGCGCGTAGTCCACCTGGTGCAGGTTGCAGACCACGGCAATGCCCAGCTCGCGCGTGGCATCGCGCAGGTACTGCAGCACGCTGCGCGCGGTCTTGGGGTCCAGGCTGGCCACGGGCTCGTCGGCCAGGATGACCTGGGGCTGCTGGGCCAGCGCGCGGGCAATGCCCACGCGCTGCATCTGCCCGCCCGACAGCGCCTCGGTGCGCTCCAGCGCCTTGTGGGCCAGGCCCACGCGCTCCAGGCACTGGTCGGCCAGGCGGATATCGCTTTCGCGGAACAGTTGCAGCACCGAGGCCAGGGTGCCGGTCTGGCCCAGGCGGCCGGTCAGCACGTTCTTGCGCACCGACAGGCGCGGCACCAGGTTGTGGTGCTGGAAGACCATGGCCACGTGGCGAGCCAGCTCGCGCCGGCTGTGCCTGCCGCCGCCCGGCATCAGGTCCATGCCGCCCACCTCCAGCGTGCCGCTGTCGGCGCGGGCCAGGCCGTTCATGCAGCGCAGCAGCGTGGACTTGCCGGCCCCCGACAGGCCCAGCATGACGACGAACTCGCCAGGCTGCACATCCAGGTCGATGCCATGCAGCACGTGGTTGCTGCCATAGCTCTTGCGCAATTGGCGGATGCGGATCATTTCATGCTCCCCAGGTCGAGCTTGAGCGCCTTGGCCGTCTGGCGTACCACGTCGTAGGCCTTGTCATCCGTGGCCGCGAAGCCGTCGAGCACGCCCTGGTCGCCCCAGGGCAGGTCCTTGACCTCGGCCAGGGCCGCAGCCACCTTCTGCTTGGTGCCGGCGTCCAGGTTCTTGCGCCAGGTCATGGGCGACTCGGGGATGGGCTGGGAGCGCCAGACGATCTGGAAGTCCTCGCGCTTGACCAGGCCCTTGCTCACGGCCGAGTCGAAGATGCGGTCGGCCACGGCCGCCGCATCCACCTTGCCGTTGGCCACGGCCATGATGCTGGCGTCGTGCGAGCCCGAGAAGATCACGCGCGAAAAGCCCTTGTCCGCATCGAAGCCCTCGGCCATCAACCCGGCCTTGGGAAACAGGTGGCCCGACGCCGAGGTCGGGTCCACAAAGGCAAAGCTGCGGCCCTTGAGATCGACCACGCTGGCCGGGCCCTTGTCCTTGCGGGAGATCACCATGCTGTGGTACGCGCTCTTGCCCGTCTTCTTGGTCACGGCCACGGCAAAGGCCTCGGCGCCTGCCACCTGGCTGGCCAGCACGTACGAGAACGGGCCGAGGAAGGCGATGTCGATCTTGTTGGAGCGCAGCGCCTCGATCACGCCGTTGTAGTCATTGGCCACGAAGGGCCGCACCTTCATGCCGGTGCGGGTGGCCAGCTGGTCCATGACCTGCTGGCTGGCGCGGATCATGGCCTGCGCGTCCTCCGAGGGGATCAGGCCCACGCGCAGCTCGGCGGGCTGGGCAAAGGCGGCAGTGGTAGCAGTGGCGGCGGTGGCGGCCAGGGCCAGCACGGCGCCGGCATGGCGCAGCCAGGTCTTGCGGTTCATCTTCATGGGAGCGTTCCTTTGCATCAGGTCAGGCACATCGGCAGATCGGTGGATCCGTGAATCGCCGGCCAAATCGCCAGGCGGGTGGGGATGGCTGAATGCTAGGAGCGACATATTTCTGCCATGTGAAAGTTTCAGAATCGGTTTTGACAGCATCCATAGACAAAACCTTGAGATACCGACTTTCGTGAGCAACGCCCGCTACCGCGCCTTCATCGCCGTCGCCCACCATGGCAGCCTCAGCGCCGCCGCCCGCGCACTGGGCGTGAGCCAGCCCACCATCTCCACCCAGATCGCCACGCTGGAGCGCCAAAGCCAGATCGAGCTGTTCCACCGCCGCGGCTACCGCATGACGCTCACGGGCGCAGGCGCCAGACTGCTGCCCATGGCGCAGAAAATCATGGCGCTGGAGGCCGAGGCCGAGTTCTTCCTGCGCGACTCGGGGCAGCTGCACCAGGGCGAGCTCAAGATCGGCGCCGTGGGGCCCTTCCATGTGATCGAAATGGTGGCCGCCTACCGCGCACGGCACCCGGGCATGCAGCTGTCCATCCGCATGGGCAACTCGCAGCAGGTGCTGGCCGACCTGGAACGCTACGACACCGACGTGGCCGTGCTCGCCGGCCTCTACGACCGCCCGGAGCTGCTGGCACGCGAGTACGCGCGCCACGCCATCGTGCTGTTCGCCCATGTCGCCCATCCCTTCGCGCGGCGCAGCGAAATCGCGCTGTCCGAACTGCAGGGCCAGCCTTTGCTGCTGCGCGAGCACGGCTCGACCACGCGCACCGCGCTGGAATCGGCGCTGCAGGCCGCCGGCGTGCAGCCGCGCACCGAGCTGGAGATCGGCAGCCGCGAAGCCATACGCGAAGCCGTGGCGCGCGGCCTGGGACTGGGCGCCGTGTCCGAAGCCGAATTCATCCCCGACCCGCGCTTTCGCCCGCTGCGCATCGCGGGCGACCCGGCCAGCACCACCACCTATGTCTATTGCATGCGCGAGCGCAGCGACAGCCTGCTGGTGAGGTCTTTTCTGGAGGCGATTTGAGGACCGCGCCGGGCCACCTCGGCAACCCGCCTCAGCCCTCCACCCTGATTCCGCGCGCCTGGATCAGCCGGGCCCACTTTGCCCGCTCATCGCGCATGAAGGCGTCAAAGCGCTGCGGCGTCCCCCCTCCATCCTCTGCGCCGAACTCTTCGAGCTTGGCCACCACTTCGGGCATGGCCAGGATGCGGTTGACGTCCGCATTGATGCGGGCCACCAGATCGGCGGGCATTCTTGCGGGGCCCACCAGGCCGAACCAGATGCTCGCGTTGAACCCGGAATAGCCCTGCTCCGCCACGGTGGGAATCTCCGCGAAGGCCTTGGCGCGCTTCACACCCGTCTGCGCCACTGCATGGACTTTTCCTCCCTTGATGAAGGGCGCTGCCGTGGTCATCCCCTCGAACGCGTAGTCGATCTGGCCGCCCAGCAGATCCGTCATCACGTTCGACGCGCCCTTGTACGGGATATGGAGCGCGGACACCGCCGCAGTCTGCTCGAACAGCGCCAGCGCAAGATGCTGGGCCGACCCCGTGCCCGAGGAGCCGAAGCTGACCTCCCCCGGCCTTTGCTTCAATGCAGCCAGCAGGCCCTGCATGGTGGCGGAAGCCTTGGGGCTGGCAACCAGGACCTGCGGGGTCTGGCCCACAAGGGCGATGGCGGAGAAGTCCCGCTCCGGCGAGAAGCCGAGCCTGGGGTTGAGCGCAGGGGCAATGCCCAGGGCATTGATGTGGCCCATCATCAACGTCTGCCCATCGGGCGCGGCCCTGGCGGCCTCGGCGGCGGCAATCAGCCCCGCCGCGCCTGGCCGGTTCTCGACGATGACGGGAATGGCCCACAGCTGGTTGAGCCGGTTGGCGATGATCCGCGCCAGGATGTCCGTGCCGCCGCCTGCCGAGAAGCCGACGAGGATTTTGACCGGGCCCGCTGGCGGCCTGGCCTGTGCAAAGCCCGGATGGGCATGCAGGGCGGTGGCTGCGGCGACCGAGGTCAGGAACTGTCTGCGTTGCATGGCTTGTCTCCTTGGATGATGGGCTGGCGGCGGTCTTACGCCACCGAGGTCCAGCGGCCGAACCGGGACACCTGCGCCTCGTCGAAATTGAAGCCGAGCCCCGGCGTCTGGTGCAGCACGACACGGCCCTTTTCCTGTGCCAGCTGGCGGTCCAGCAGGCGGCGGAAGTTCAGCACCTGGTCATCCCAGAAGAACTCGACATAGCGCGCATTGGGGGTCGCGGCCACCAGCGGCGCGTGTACATCGTGGAACCAGTGCGGACACATCTGCAGCCCATAGCCCGCCGCCATGGCGGCGATGCGCTTCCACTCGGTAATGCCCCCGCAGACAGCAGCGTCGGTCTGCAGGATGGATGCGGCGCCCATGTCGAGCAGATGCTTGTGGTACCAGCGGCCATAGCCGATTTCCGCGGTGGCCACGGGAATGCGGGTGAGCTTTGCCAGGCGGGCGTGGCTTTCGACATCGTCGGGGCTGAACGGCTCCTCGATGAAATAGGGGTCGTATGCCTCCATGCGGCGCAGGTATTGCATGGCCTGCACGGTATCCACCCAGCCGTTGTTGCAGTCCAGCATGAGCTCCACGTCAGGGCCGATGGCCTCGCGCGCCGCCTTCACGCGCGACTCCTCGCCCTGGGGCGACCAGCGGCCGGTCTTCATCTTCACGGCCTGAAAGCCCAGCTCGACATAGCCGGCCATCTCCTCGCCGACATGGCCGGCGGTCTTGCCGTCCACGTAGTAGCCGCCGCTGGCATAGGCGGGCACCGTGTCCAGTTCCACCGCGCCCAGGTACTTGTGCAAAGGCAACTGGGCGGTGCGGGCATTGAGATCCCACAGCGCAATGTCGAGTGCGCTCAGTGCGCGCATCACGGTGCCCATGCGGCCTTGCAGCAGCGCCTCCTGGTACATCTCCTTCCACAGCCCTTCGACGGCCAGGGAATCGCGGCCCAGCAGCACAGGACCGAGCAGCTGCTCGACCGCGACGCGGAACAGCTCGCCCGCCGCATTGCCGACATAGCAAAAGCCGATGCCTTCGACGCCGTCGCTGCTGCGGACCTTGACCAGCCCGTAGTGGCGGTCGACCACGGTGCGGTTCGACAGATAGGTGACCTTGTCCAGCGGCACGCGGGCAACGCAGACTTCAATGGATTCGATGAGGGGCATGTGCTCTCCTGACATGGTTTGGAAGCGGGAACGAGCGAACTTTGCGCTTCAGGAGATCTGCAACAAAGATGGTGTCCCATGGTTCAGATGACGCAAAATGCGTCGCATGGATTCGCGCTTTCTCCAGAGCTTCATTGCCGTCGTGGACTGCGGCTCGATGGCCGACGCCGCGCGCAGGCTGGACCTGCCGCCCACCACCGTGGCCCAGCAGATGCGTGCGCTGGAGGCCGACGTGGGCTGTGCACTGCTCACGCGGGTGGGCCGGACGGTGCGGCCCACCGTCGTGGGCGCCCGGATCGTGGAGCATGCGCGGGAGGTGCTCAAATCCGTGGAGAACCTGAGGTCGGCGGCCTCGGCCACCGAGCTTCCCGCTGGCCCCCTGAGGCTGGGGGCAACGCCCACGGCGCTGATGGGCCTGGTGCCCCCGCTGCTGCGCCGGTGGATGAGCGCCCATCCGGCCGTGCGCGTCTACATCGAACCCGGCACCTCCTCACTGCTGCTGGACCAGGTGCAGGCCGGCCATCTGGATGCGGCCATCCTTGTGCACCCCGCCTTCGCCATGCCCAAGACCTGCGAATGGCGGCTGATGCGCAGCGAGGCGCTGATTCTTCTCGCGCCCCGGGACATGAAGGTGCGCGATCCGCTGCTCACGGCCGCACGCGAGCCCTTCATCCAGTACGACCGCAAGGTGGTGGCGGGAAAAATGGCGGATGAATACCTGCGGGGCCACGGCATCAAGCCGAAGGTCCGCTTCGAGCTGGACGGCATCGAGCAGATCGCACAGCTGGTTGCGGAAGGCTTCGGTGTCTCCATCCTGCCGGACTGGCCCGTGCTGGGACCGCCGGATGCCAGGACGCGCCGATGGCCGCTGCCCCCTCCGAGCCCGTCCCGCGAAGTGGGCATGGTGTGGCTGCGCTCGTCGGTGCGCTCCCCGCTGGCAGCCGCCTTGTCCGAGCTGATCGATTCCCGCTAGCGGACCATGCCCTGACCTGTGCCTGGCACGCAGGCTCTCAGAACAGGCTGCGCTGCGGCAGCAAAAGCGACGGGTGGTAGAGGCTGCAATCGAGCCGCAGAGGCTCGCGGTTGAATCCATGCCGACGGCAGGCCAGGGCGAAGCGCTGGCGCAGCAGCTCGGCCCAGTGGCCCGTGCCCTTCATGCGCTGGCCGAACTCGGCGTTGTAGACGCGGCCGGCCTCGCGCTGCTCGCCCTGGATGCCGTGCAGGTCGCGCACGCGCTCCATCACGCGGCGGGCGCGGTCGGGGTAGTGCACCTGCAGCCATTGCTCGAACAGCGGCGCCACTTCCCAGGGCAGGCGCAGCACGGCGTAGAAGGCGTGGCGCGCGCCTGCGTCGGCGGCCGCCTCCAGCACCTTCTCCAGGTCTTCGTTGATGAAGGGAATCTGCGGTGCCAGGCTCACGCCCACGGGCACGCCCGCCTCGGTCAGCGCGCGGATGCTGCGCAGCCGGCGGTGCGGCGCGGCGGCGCGCGGCTCCAGGTGGCGTGCCAGGTCTGCGTCCAGCGTGGTCAGCGTGATATGCACCGAGGCCAGGCCCTGGCGCGCCAGCGGGGCCAGCAGGTCCAGGTCACGCTCCACCCCGCTGCCCTTGGTGACGATGGAAAACGGGTGGCGCGCCTCGGCCAGCACCTCGATCAGGCGGCGCGTCAGCCCCAGCTCGCGCTCCACGGGCTGGTAGCAGTCGGTGACCGAGCCCAGCATCACGGGCGCGGCCACATGGCTGGCGCGCGACAGCTCGGCGCGCAGCAGCTCGGGCAGGTTCTGCTTGGCGATGAGCCGGGTCTCGAAGTCCAGCCCCGGCGACCAGCCCAGGTAGCTGTGCGTGGGCCGGGCATAGCAATAGATGCAGCCATGCTCGCAGCCCCGATAGGGATTGAGCCCCATGTGAAACGGCAGGTCGGGCGACTGGTGGCGGCTCAGCGCCGAGCGAGCCTGCTCCCAGCGCAGTTCGGTGCGCAGGGGGGCGGCTTCCTCGCCTTCGGCCGGCGCCTCAAGGCTGCCCCAGCCGTCATCGAAGGCCTCGCGCGGGTCGGTGGTGAAGCGGTGCGCCAGTTGGCTGGCTGCGCCCCGGCCCTTGAGGGCGTGCAGGGGCACCTGGGCCGTATGGCGGGGCGTGGAAGGACTGAGAGGCATGAATTAACTGTATATAAATACAGCATAAACAACAAGCGCTCCCGGCATGCCTGCCGTTGCGAAATGGGTTTTTCCAGATTGGCAAGTACCCGCATCAATCCGCACCGCGCCGTGCGGGTTCGCTTGGCAGAACGCACACGGGCCTGCACAATGGCCTTATCGCACCAACTTGGTGCTTTTCTCTTTTCTGAAGATGCCTTGGCCCGGACAACCGCGTTGCCCGGGCTTTTGTCCGTTTGGGCGCCGCTGCCCTTCACTGCAGCCACGGCGCAAGCACACAAGGGAGCCAACACCATGGAGCGCAAGCCCCACATCATTATTTCGTCCCTGGACCTGGAGCGCATCGAGGCCCTGCTGGACAAGCAGCCCGCATTCCCCGGCCGCGACGCGCTCGAGGCCGAGCTGGACCGGGCCGACGTGCTCGAGCCCAAGGAAATGCCGCCCAACGTGGTGACCATGAACTCCACCGTGCGCTTCACGCTGCTGGAGTCGGGCAAGACCAGTACGCTGACCCTGGTCTATCCCAAGGAGATGGATGGCAGCTCCGACAAGGTATCGGTCTTCGCTCCCGTGGGCATTGCCCTGCTGGGCCTGAGCGTGGGCGACCAGTCGCGCATGCCGGGTCCTTCCGGCCAGGTCACCGTGCGTGTGGATGCCATCGATTTCCAGCCGGAAAGCGCGGGCGAGCTGCACCGCTGAACGCCGACCGGCTTGATGCGAAAAAGGCAGCCAACCGGCTGCCTTTGTTGTTTGTGGAGTAACGCACCTTAGCGCAGGCCCGCCACAAACGCCGCGATCAGGCCTGTGCCCACCAGGCCGGCCTGCCAGCGCAGCGCCATGTGCCAGCTGGGAACGTGGCGTTCCACGCGCTCGTACAGCAGATGGCCGGCCGCAATCGACAGCGCAAAGGCCGTGCACATGCCCAGCAGGGCGGCGGGAACGGACTGTGGCCAGAAATGGCTTTCCACGGCATTGACCAGCAGGCAGACCGAGAAGTGCACGAGAAACACCGAGTAGGAAATCTTGCCCAGCCGGCGCAGCGGCGCCCAGCCTTGCGCCTGGGCGAATGCAGGGCTGCGCATGGCCACGACCAGGGCCAGCGCCGTGGCACCGGCCAGCGCGATGCGGTCGCGCCACTCCAGTGCCAGTGCCGCCACGACCAGGGCCACGATCAGCAGGGACCAGCTCCAGGCCGTCGAGGACTTGTCCGCATGCGCGGCCCAGTAGGCCAGCATGCCCAGGCCGTAGGCGCCAAAGAAGTACGGCGCCCACACGTCCCATTGCGCATCCAGATTGAAGCCCAGCAGCGAAGCGGTCACGCCGATCACCACCAGCGCCTGCGCCACGCTCAGCGCCCAGGGCCAGCAGCGTGACAGGGCGTCGCCGCCAAAGCGGCGGCGCAGCAAGGCACCGCCCCAGCGCGTGCCGGCCAGCAGCAGCGCAGTCAGCGCAAACAGCTGGAAGTCGATGGACACATACCAGACGCCCGCGGACAGCGACTCCTCGCCCACGATGTTCTGCAGCAGCAGCGCATGCGCCACCAGTTGCCAGAGATCGGGCTCGCCCGACACCGAGGCATGGTCGAACCAGGGCCGCACGGCGGCCGAGACCACGATGGCCACGACCAGCGCCACCGCATAGGGCACGACCAGACGCACGAAGCGGCGCCCGATGCGCGACCACGGATCGCTGTGCTGGCCGTGGCCTTGCGGCGCCATGCTGGCTGCCGCCAGGTAGCCGCCCAGCACCAGGAAGATCTGCACGGCCATGCGCGCATATTCATAGAGCCAGTCGATGAGGTCCGGCGCGGCCGGATGGGCGATATCGGACATGGGGCCGTAGAAGGCCAGGTGGTGCCAGATGATGGCGGCACAGGCCAGGCCCTTGGTGCAGTCGATCAGCGCACTGCGGCTAGCGTGGGACATGGGGCAATCTGTAGTCGGTACGGGGCGGGAAGGCGCAGGGCCCGGGCCGCCTGGCCGCAAGCCCGCAAAGGCGCCATTGTGCGCCTTTTGGACGCGACTTGCAGAAAGCTGACACATCGCTTCCCAAGCCGCCCGGAGCGTGCCGCGCACGCGCAGGCACAATGCATGCCATGACGCAATCCAAACCTCTTCCGGCGTTGAACCGGCAGTTCGTCTCGCACTTCGGCGAGATGGGCAGCCGCTGGGGCATCAACCGCACGGTAGGCCAGATCTACGCACTGCTGTTTCTTTCGCCCGAGCCGCTCAATGCCGACCAGATCGCCGAGACGCTGGAGTTCTCGCGCTCCAACGTGAGCATGGGGCTCAAGGAATTGCAGGCCTGGCGCCTGGTGCAATTGCGCCACCAGCCCGGCGACCGGCGCGAGTATTTCGAGGCGCCGCAGGATGTCTGGGAAATCTTCCGCCGCCTGGCCGAGGAACGCCGCCGCCGCGAGATCGAGCCCACCCAGTCCATGCTGCGCGCCGCCATGCTGGAGGAAGTCACCACCGAAGAGGAACGCTACGCCCAGCAGCGCATGCGCGACATGTACGAGCTGATCGACCGGCTGATGAACTGGTTCGACGACGTGCAGCGCCTGTCGCCCGAGACCGCCATGCAGCTCATGGGCATGGGCACGGCCGTGACGCGGCTGCTGGATCTGAAGGACCGCATCACGGGCGGCAAGGGCCGCGCCAAGGCGGATGACACCGACGATTGAACACGGCAACGCTGCGTACAAAAAATAAGCTCCCCTCGGGAGCTCATCGTGTTTTCAGCAATGCTTCATTGGCAACAAGAGCGCTAAAACCGGCGCGACCCAAACTCAGAGACGCCGAGCAAGAGCCGCCTCGCGGCGAGGGCGTCGTCCCCCTCCCCCGCGAAGCGGGTAGAGAGGGGGAAGCCGCGCAGCGGCTCAGGGGGAGCCTCATTTCTCCCGGGCCAGGAGTTCGCGGCGCGTGGCCTCGTCATCCATCAGTTCGTACCACATCGCGTTGAGCACCGCGAAGGCGGCCGCCAGCGGCAGGCCGAGCAACCAGGCGAAGTACCACATGGTGTTGTGTCCTTTCTTGACGTTGACTGTCGTTTCTTGATTCGGTGGATCAGTACGAGTGGCCACGGCCCTCGATGATGGCCATCGGGTCGACCTTGCCGCGCAGCACGCTGTAGACCCAGCTGGTGTAGGCCACGATGAGGGGCACGAAGATCAGCGCGCACACCAGCATGATGAACAGCGTCACATGGCTGGACGAAGAGTCCCAGACCGTGAGGCTGTGCTGCGGGTTCAGCGACGAGGGCAGGATGAACGGGAACATGGACGCCCCCACGCTGGCGATGATGCCCGCAATGCCCAGGCCGCTGGACAGCAGGGCCAGCCACTCGCGGCGCAGCCACAGGCCCAGCGCCGCCAGCAGCGGCATCAGCAGGCCGATGGCCGGCACGGCCCAGAGCACGGGCCGGGCCTGGTAGTTGGCGAACCAGGCGCCCGCCTGCAGCGCAGCCGTCTTGAACAGAGGGTTGGACGGGCCGGTGGTGTTGATCTCGCTGGTGATGCGGTAGCCATTGAGCGCGGCCAGCCATACGCCGGCCGCCGCGAACAGCACCGTGGTGGCGACGGCAGCCACCATGCCGAAGCGGCGCGCGCGCGCGGCCACATCGCCCTCGGTCTTGAACACCAGCCAGGACGCACCATGCATGAGCAGCATGCACAGCGACACCAGGCCGGCGAGCAGCGCAAACGGGTTGAGCAGGCCGAAGAACGTGCCCTCGTAGTAGATGCGCATGTCGGGTGCCAGGCGGAAGGGCACGCCCTGCAGCACATTGCCCAGGGCCACGCCGAAGATCAGCGCGGGCACCACGCCGGCCATGCACAGCACGGCATCCCAGCGCGCGCGCCAGGCCGGCTCCTCCCGCTTGCTGCGGAACTTGAAGGCCACGGGGCGCAGGATCAGCGCCACCAGGGCCGCGAACATGGCCAGGTAAAAGCCCGAGAACGAGACGGCATACAGCTGTGGCCAGGCCGCGAAGATGGCACCGCCGCCCAGGATGAGCCAGACCTGGTTGCCTTCCCAGACCGGGCCCAGGGCATTGATGACGACGCGGCGCTCCACATCGGTCCTGGCGGCCAGGGGCAGCAGCGCGGCCGCGCCCAGGTCGAACCCGTCGGTGACGGCGAAGGCGATGAGCAGCACGCCCAGCAGGCCCCACCACAGCAGACGCAGGATGTCGTAGCTGATCAGTTCGTGAAGAATCATGGTCTCAATCTCCCCTGGTCATTGCCCGCGGGCGAGTTTTTGCATCAACGGGAAGTAGGTGGTCAGGTGCGGCGCACTTTCCTCCTGCGGTCCCTTGCGGATGGCCTTCACCATGAGCTTCATCTCGATGACGAAGAGCACGGAGTAGATGGCGATGAAGCCGGCAATCGTCAGCAGCAGCGTGCCCGCGCCCAGGTTGGACACGGCCAGCGCCGTGGGCAGCACGCCTTCGATGATCCAGGGCTGGCGGCCCACCTCGGCCACGATCCAGCCGCATTCGGCCGCGATCCAGGGCAGGGGAATGGCGATCACGGCCAGCTTGAGCATCCACGGATGGGCATCCAGCTTGCGCCGTACCGACAGCCAGAAGAAGGCGGCCGTGAGCGCGATGAAGAACATGCCCAGCCCCACCATGATGCGGAAGGCCCAGAACAGCGGCCCCACGGCCGGCACGGTGTCCCACGCGGCCTGGGCGATCTGCGCGTCCGTGGCCTGGCGCGGGTCGTCCAGGTAGCGCTTGAGCAGCAGCGCGTAGCCCAGTTGCCCGCCCTTGTCCTCGAAGACGGCCTTGGCCTCGGCCGGCACCTGGCCCGTGGGGCCGGCGGCGCGGATGGCCTCCAGTGCGCCATAGGCCTCGATGCCGTTGCGGATGTACTGCTCGGTACGCTGGACCAGGTCGTTGATGCCGGGAATCTCGGTGGTCAGCGAGCGCGTGCCGATCAGGCCCATGGCCCAGGGAATGTGCACGGCGTAGTGCGTCTCGCGTGCGGCCTTGTCGGGGAAGCCGAAGGCCGTGAAGGCGGCCGGTGCGGGCTCGGTGTCCCACATGGCCTCGATGGCGGCCAGCTTCATCTTCTGGTGCTCCGAGGACAGGTAGCCGCTTTCATCGCCCAGCACCACCACCGACAGCGCGGCGGCCAGGCCGAACGAGGTGGCCACCGTCATGGAGCGGCGCGCCAGCTGGATGTGCCGGCCCTTGAGCAGATACCAGGCCGAGACGCCCAGCACGAAGAGGGCCGCCGTCACGTAGCCGGCCGAGACCGTGTGCACGAACTTGGCCTGGGCCACGGGGTTGGTCAGCACGGCAAAGAAGTCGGTGACCTCCATGCGCATGGTCTGCGGGTTGAACGCTGCGCCCACGGGGTTTTGCATCCAGCCATTGGCGATCAGGATCCACAGCGCCGAGAAGTTCGAGCCCAGGGCCACGCACCAGGTGGTCACCAGGTGACCCACCTTGCTCAGGCGGTCCCAGCCGAAGAAGAACAGGCCCACGAAGGTGGCTTCGAGGAAGAAGGCCATCAGCCCCTCGATGGCCAGCGGCGCGCCGAAGATGTCGCCCACGTAGTGGCTGTAGTAGCTCCAGTTCATGCCGAACTGGAACTCCATCACGATGCCCGTGGCCACGCCCATGGCGAAGTTGATGCCGAACAACGTGCCCCAGAACTTCGTCATGTCGCGCCAGATGGTGCGGCCCGTCATCACGTAGACGGTCTCCATGATGGCGATGATCACGGCCAGGCCGATGGTCAGCGGCACGAACAGGAAGTGGTAGAGCGCCGTTACCGCGAACTGCAGCCGCGATAGATCGACGATGTCGAGGTCCATGGTGAGATCCTTTCTCTCGGGGGTACTTGGTGAAATCCTTGATCAGCCGTCCTGCCGCAGGCGCGCCAGGGCCGCCTCGAACGGCGGTGTGCCGCGCAGCGCCTCGGACACCACGCGGCCCTGCTCCACCCACAGCAGCCGGTCGGCCAGTTGCGCCTCCCGCAACTTGTGGGTGGCCAGCACCAGGGTGCGGCCCCGGGCCGCACTGTCCAGCCGCGCCAGCAGGTCGGCGGCCGTGCGTGCATCCAGGCCCTCGGTCACTTCGTCCAGCAGCCAGCAGCGCGCGGGGCTCAGCAGCAGCCGCGCCAGCGCCAGGCGCCGTGCCTGGCCGCCGGACAGGCCCAGCCCGCCCTCGCCCAGCCGCGTGTCCAGGCCCTGCGCCATGGCGCGCACATCGCCGGCCAGCCCGGCGACCTCCAGCGCCGCCCACAGCGTGTCCTCGGCGACCTCGGGGCAAGCCAGCAAAAGGTTGTCGCGCAGGCTGTCCTCGAACAGTTCGGTGCGCTGCGTCATCCAGGTGCAGCGCCGGGCACGCACGGCGCCGGCCAGCGGCTGGAGCTCGCCGGCCATCAGGGACAGCAGCGTGGTCTTGCCCGCGCCGCTGGCGCCCAGCAGGGCGACACGCTCGCCTTCGGCAATGCGCAGGTCCTGCGGCAGCGCTGCGGCACGCGGCGCCACGACGTGTTCCAGTTCAAACGCCTGCCCCTGCCGGGGTGCAGCGGGTTCGGGCATGGCTCGCGCAGCGCCATCGCGCAGGGCAGGAGCCAGCCGACGTGCGGCCAGCCAGCTGCGGCCGGCCTCCAGCGCGCCACGGCGCAATGCGGCAAAGGGCTCCATGGCCGTCAGCGCCAGCAGCAGGGCCAGCGCGGCCACGGGGGCACCCAGCAGGCCGGCCTCGGCCAGCCAGCCCACGCCCAGCAGCACACCGGCCAGGGCCAGGGCGCCGCACAGGCCTTGCACGAAGGAGGTTCGGGCCTCCAGGCCGTGGAGCGCGGCG
The DNA here is from genome assembly GCF_014170385.1 of Delftia sp. UME58. Lineage (NCBI taxonomy): Bacteria > Pseudomonadati > Pseudomonadota > Betaproteobacteria > Burkholderiales > Comamonadaceae > Delftia > Delftia sp. UME58. The sequence goes on along the minus strand of NZ_LZZV01000096.1, from coordinate 125,504 downwards.
TCGGCCTCGGCCACGCGGGCGTCCAGGGCGGCAATGCGTTCGCAATGCGCGGCCAGGGTGCCGGCCATGGCCAGCTCTGCCTGCCCGGCCACCAGGTCGGCCGTGCGGGCGCGCAGGGACTCCAGCGCCAGCGCACGGCGCACGGCGGGCCGGCGCGCGCCGCGCGCCAGCCACAGGGCGCTGCCCAGGCCCGTGGCCAGCAGCCACAGGGCCAGTGCCAGGCCCAGCCACCAGCGCATCAGGCCCAGTGCCAGGGCGGCCATCAGCGTAGCACCCGTGGCGGCCAGCAAGGGCACGAACAGGCGCAGGTACAGGCTGTCCAGCGCATCCACGTCGGCCGTCAGCCGCTGCAGCAGGCGCGCGGGCCGCAGGCGCAGGCTCAGAGCAGCGGCGGGAGTAGCCCAGCTGCGCAGCAGCCGCTCGCGCAGGGCGGCCAGCACGGCCAGGGTGGCGTCATGGGTGACCAGCCGTTCGGCATAGCGCGTGCCCGTGCGGCCCAGGGCCAGCAGGCGGATACCCGCCGAAGGCATGAACACATCGAAGACGATGGCCGTGGCCGGCAGCAGTCCGGCCAGCGCCGTGGCCGTGATGAACCAGCCCGACAGGCCCAGCAGCGCCATGCCCATGAGCACCGTGAGCAGGGCCAGCAGCGCGCCACCCAGCCACAGGCGCCGGGGCGCCATGCGCGCCAGGGCGGCAAGCACGGGCCAGAGGGTGGAGCGGGGCTTCATGCGGCCAGCTCCTCTGGGACGGCAGGGCCCGCCAGTTCCACCACGCGGTGCATGGCGGCGGCCAGTTCGGCATCGTGGGTGGCGACGATCAGCGTGCGCCCGCGTGCCAGCTGCAGCAGGGCATCGGTGACCTGGGCGGCCGTGGCCGGGTCCAGGTGGGCCGTGGGTTCATCGACCAGCAGCAGGCCTGCATCGCGCGACAAGGCCAGGCGCGCCAGTGCCAGGCGCACGATCTCCCCACCAGAAAGTCCGGCTCCGCCCTCGCCCAGCGTGGCGCCGGGCCGGGTCTCGGCCAGCTTGCCCAGCCCCGCCAGCCGCAGGGCCTGGCGCAGCTCGCCGAAGGTGAATCCCGGGCGGCCCAGCCGGAGGTTTTCGGCCACCGAGCCGGCGAACACATGGGGGCTCTGCCCCATCCAGGCCATGCGCGCGCGCAGCCGGCCGGCCGATTCGCCGTCGAGCAGCTGGCCGTCGATATGGATGCGCCCAGGCTCGGCCACCGGCAGCAGGCCGGCAATCTGCGCCAGCAGCAGCGACTTGCCGCTGCCGCTGGGGCTCCACAGCGCCACATGCTCGCCAGGCCGCACGTCCACCGTGAGCGCCGGCAGCGTGACCGCGCCGCCTGGCGCCTGGGGCCGCACCTGCTCCAGGTGCAGGGCGCAGGCCTGGCCGGCAGCCCTGCCGGGTGCACTCAGCGCGCCGGGCAGCGGCTGCGCATCGCGGCCCAGCTCGCCCAGGGCCTGCAGTGCGGCCTCGCCGCTGGCGCGGTCGTGCCAGACGGCAGACAGCTCACGCAGGGGATCGAAGAAGCTGGGCGCCAGCAGCAGCACGAACAGCGCCTGGCCCAGGCTCAGTGTCTGGCCCCAGCTGCCAAAGGGCAGATGGCCCAGCAGGTGAAAGCCCACGTACACGGCCACCATGGCCACGCCCAGGGCCGAGAACAGTTCCAGCACCGCAGAGGACAGAAAGGCGATGCGCAGCACGCGCATGCTGCGTTCGCGCAGGGATTCGGCATTGGCGCGCAGCCGCTGCGCCGTGGCATCCACCGCACCCAGGGCGCGCAGGGTGGACAGGCCGCGCAGCCGGTCGAGCAGGAAGGCGTTCATGCCGCCCAGCTCCAGCATCTGCGCCTGGCTGGCCGCCTTGGCGCGCCAGCCGACGATGGCCATGAACAGCGGGATCAGCGGCGCGGCCACCACCAGGATCAGCGCCACCACCCAGCTCTGGCTGGCCACGGCCAGCGCAATCACCAGCGGCACGGTGCGCACGCGCCACATGGCGGTCTGGTAGCGCGACAGCCAGGGCACGATGGCCTCGGCCTGCTCGGCCATGGCGCTGGCTGCCTGGCCCGAGGCCGCGCGCTGGCGGTCCAGCGGCGAGGTGCCCGCCAGCGTGCGCAGCACCTGCATTCGCAGCGCGCTCACCAGGCTGCGCGCCTGCAGATTGGCGCGGCGCGTGCCGCTGGCATCGCACCAGGCGCGCAGCCCGCCCAGCAGCGCCACGCCGGCCGCAAGCAGCCAGAGCGGCCACAGCGGCCACAGCGGCTCCCTGCCCGCGCCATCGGCCATGGACTGCACGGCCAGCGCCAACAGCGCCGCCTGGGGCAGCCACAGCAGCGAGGCCAGCACCAGGCGCCCCGTACCCGCCATCGGACGACGCGCCAGCTGGTGGAACTCAGGCAATGACGGGGTACAAGGTTTGTTCATTTATTCTGTAATTTCAGTATTTACTGAAATTACGCAAACAATTCTAAACAAACTTGCTCCAGGCAAGTCGCTCGTGGGGGGAAGCCGAGTGAAGCAGTCAAGCGTGCGCAAGGGGGTTTGCGCAAACAACTTCCAGAACCGGACCCGCACAGCGTGGGTAATACCCAAAGAAAACGGCGCCCGAGGGCGCCGTCTGGCGGGGTAGGAGAAGAGCCCGTCCTGGGCTCCCCTACCTTACGGGGTGGACAGCAGGCGGTCGCGCGCCTGGTTGTATTCGCGCTTGAGACGCTCTACCAGCTCGCCCGCACCCGTGACTTCGCGGATGGCGCCGATGCCCTGGCCGCAGCCCCAGATGTCCTTCCAGGCCTTCTTGGCGTCGCCGCCGAAGTTCATCTTGCTGGGGTCCGACTCGGGCAGGTTGTCGGGGTCCAGGCCTGCCGCACGGATGGACGGCGCCAGGTAGTTGCCATGCACGCCCGTGAACAGGTTGCTGTAGACGATGTCATCGGAGGTGCCGTCCACGATGGCCTGCTTGTAGGCGTCGTGCGCACGCGCCTCATGCGTGGCGATGAAGGCCGAGCCGATATAGGCGAAGTCCGCACCCATGGCCTGGGCCGCAAGGATCGCACCGCCCGAGGCGATGGAACCCGACAGCGCCAGGGGGCCGTCGAACCATTCGCGGATCTCCTGGATCAGCGCGAACGGGCTCTTGACGCCCGCATGGCCGCCCGCGCCCGCCGCCACGGCGATCAGGCCATCGGCCCCCTTGTCGATGGCCTTGTGCGCGAACTTGTTGTTGATGATGTCGTGCAGCACCACGCCGCCCCAGCTGTGCACGGCCTGGTTCACGTCCTCGCGCGCGCCCAGGCTGGTGATGACGATGGGCACCTTGTACTTGGCGCACATCTGCATGTCGTGCTCGAGCCGGTCATTGCTCTTGTGCACGATCTGGTTGATGGCGAACGGCGCCGAGGGCCGGTCCGGATGGGCCTTGTCCCAGGCGGCCAGGGTCTCGGTGATCTCGGCCAGCCAGTCTTCGAGCTGCTCGGCCGGGCGCGCGTTGAGCGCGGGCATGGAGCCCACGATGCCGGCCTGGCACTGGGCGATCACGAGCTTGGGATTGCTGATGATGAACAGCGGCGAGCCGATCACTGGCAGGGCCAGTTTCTTCAGCGCCGGGGGAAGCTTGGACATGCGTTGTCTCCGTTGGTTCTCGGTGTCTCTGTCTGCGTTGTGCCGTGCGGGAGCGCCGGGTCAGAAGGCGTCCATGGGCAGCGCCATCACGCTGTCGCCGCCGTGCACGATGGCATCGCGCAAGCCCGCCGCCTTGACGAGGATGTGCTCGGCATAGAAGCGTGCCGTCGCAATCTTCGCGCGCATGAAGGCCTCGTCCTGTCCCTTGTGCAACAGCTGCTCGGCCGCCAGCAGGGCGCGGCCCATCTGCCAGCCTGCGACGAGGTTGCCGGCCAGCATCAGGTAGGGAACGCTGCCGGCGTACACGGCATTGGGCTCGGCCCTGGCCTGGCCCGAGACGAAGTGCACCGCCTCCACGAAGGCCTGGCGCGCGGCGGCCAGCTGGCGGGCCACGGCCAGTGCCTCGGGCGTGCCGCTGGCGGCCAGCTCGGCCTCGGTCTTCTCGATCTGGCCCGCGATGGCCAGCGCCGTCTGGCCGCCATCGCGCGCGGTCTTGCGGCCCACGAGGTCATTGGCCTGGATGGCGGTCGTGCCTTCGTAGATGGTCAGGATCTTGGCGTCGCGGTAGTACTGGGCGGCGCCCGTCTCCTCGATGAAGCCCATGCCGCCGTGCACCTGCACGCCCAGGCTGGTGACTTCCAGGCTCATCTCGGTGCTGTAGCCCTTGACCAGGGGCACCATGAATTCATAGAAGGCCGCATTGGCCTCGCGCACCTGGGCGTCGGCATGGTGGTGGGACGCATCGTAGGCGGCAGCGGCCGTGGCCGCCATGGCGCGGCAGCCCTCGGTGTAGGCACGCATGGTCATGAGCATGCGGCGCACATCGGGGTGGTGGATGATGGTGGCGCTGGCCTTCACGCTGCCGTCCACGGGTCGGCTTTGCACGCGCTCGCGGGCATAGGCCACGGCGTGCTGGTAGGAGCGCTCGGCCACGGCAATGCCCTGCACGCCCACGGCGTAGCGGGCCGCGTTCATCATGATGAACATGTATTCGAGGCCGCGGTTTTCCTCGCCCACCAGGTAACCGATGGCGCCACCGTTGTCGCCGTACTGCAGCACGGCCGTGGGCGAGGCCTTGATGCCCATCTTGTGCTCGATGCTCACGCAGTGCACATCGTTGCGCGCGCCCAGCGAGCCATCCTTGTTGACCAGGAACTTGGGCACGACGAACAGGCTGATGCCCTTGACGCCCTCGGGCGCCCCGGCCACGCGGGCCAGCACCAGATGGACGATGTTCTCGGCCATGTCGTGCTCGCCATAGGTGATGAAGATCTTGGTGCCGAAGACCTTGTAGCTGCCATCGGGCTGCGGGTCGGCCTTGGTGCGCACCAGGGCCAGGTCGGAGCCGGCCTGGGGCTCGGTCAGGTTCATGGTGCCGGTCCACTCGCCGGTCACCAGCTTCTCGAGATAGGTGGCCTTGAGCGCATCGCTGCCGGCCGTGAGCAGGGCCTCGATGGCGCCGTCGGTCAGCAGCGGGCACAGCGCAAAGCTCAGGTTGGCGCTGTTGAGCATTTCCACGCAGGCCGCGCCAATCGTCTTGGGCAGGCCCTGGCCGCCAAAATCCTGCGGATGCTGCAGGCCCTGCCAGCCGCCTTCGGCGTACTGGCGAAAGGCCTGCTTGAAGCCCGCCGTGGTGGTGACCACGCCATCCTTGAGGCTGGAAGGCGCCACGTCGCCCGGCAGGTTCAGCGGTGCCACCACGCCTTCGCACAGCTTGGCGCATTCCTCCAGCACGGCCTGGGCCGTCTCCAGGCCGGCCTCCTCGAAACCGGGCAACTGCGCCACCTGGTCGATCTGCGCCAGATGCTCCATGGCGAACAGCATGTCTTTGAGGGGAGCCGAGTAAGTCATTGTTGAACCTTCCTGAACAGAGCCTGGGCCGCCGGCGCGCAGCGCGCGGCGACCTGGGACAGCGGGCGCGCCGTCACAGCCTTACTGCGTGACGCGGCCCGATGCATTGACGATGGACAAATCCACGAATTTCGAGCCCGCCTGCGAGCCCGGACGATAGGTAACCCAGTAGCCGCCCAGATCGAAGGCGTCCAGGCCGCGCAGCGAAGCGGCCAGCTTCTCGCGCGTCAGCGGCTGGGTGCGGCGCATGGCCTCCACGATGACGCGGGCGTTCACATAGCCTTCCATCATCGCGTAGCTGACCGGCACGGCCAGCGACTTGCCGGCTGCGGCGGCCGCATCCCTGAACTCCTTGTTCAGGCGCATGGTCACCTTGTAGGGACTGGGCACGACCTGGGCAATGGACAGGCCGCTCATGAACTCCACGGGCAGGCGCTTGGCCAGTTGCTCGATATCGGCTTCGGACGTCGCGTAGATCTGGGCCGTGCCACCCGCCATGCGGTACGCCTCGACAAAAGCCGAGGTCACGGGGCTGGAGGCCACCACCATCACGGCCTGCGCCGAAGGCTGGGCCTTTTGCAACTGGGACACGGCCTTGTCCATGGCGCCCTTCCCCGTGCTCAGCGAGGCGCTGGCCACCAGCTTGGCCTTGGAGGGCGCAATCGCCTTGCCCACCAGTTCCGCCACGGCCTTGGCGTCGGGGCGCTCGTCATGCAGCAGGGCCAGGCGAGTGATGCCCACGGTGGCCAGGTGCGATGCGATCTTGGCCATTTCCTCGGGCAGGTTGGCGCGCGTGCTGAAGATCTGCGGATTGCCCAGCACCCGCGTGTCCGTGCTCTGGTAGCCCACAAGGGAGATCTGCGACTGGTCGAGCAGCTTGCTGTCCAGCAGCGCCGCCATGTTGCGGTTGCCGAAGTAGCCGGCCAGCACCACGGGCTTGGACTCGTCCAGCAGCTTGCGGGTCTTGTCCACGGTTTCCTCGGGATGGCCCACATCGTCCACGGTGACCAGTTGCACGGGCTGCCCCTGCACGCCGCCGGCCTTGTTGATCTGGTCGAAGTACAAGCGCATGCCCTGGGCATAGGCACGGCCCTGCGTCGCGCCGGCTCCCGACATGGGTGCCACCTGCCCCACCACCCAGGCATTGGCCTCGGCGGCCAGCGCCATGGCGCCACAGACAAAGGCCACGGCCGTGCGGGCCAGGCGCAAGCGCATCATCTTCATTTCAATCTCCCTCGCGGTTCATGCATCGCCAGCACCGGCTGGCGGCCAAGTCCGTTGTTGTAGTCGGTGGTGCACGCCGTGACCAGCGGACCATCCCGGAATCCATGACGGAAAAAGAGGGGCCTATGCCCCTCATTTTTCAGCTTAAGCCGCTTACAGCGCCTGCACCAGTTCCGGCACGGCCTGGAACAGGTCGGCCTCCAGGCCGTAGTCGGCCACCGAGAAGATAGGCGCCTCGGGGTCCTTGTTGATCGCCACGATCACCTTGGAGTCCTTCATGCCGGCCAAATGCTGGATGGCGCCCGAGATGCCCAGGGCGATGTACAGCTGCGGCGCCACGATCTTGCCGGTCTGGCCGACCTGCAGGTCGTTGGGCGCATAGCCTGCGTCCACCGCCGCGCGCGATGCGCCGATGGCGGCGCCCAGCTTGTCGGCCAGCGGCGTGATGACTTCCTGGAACTTCTCGCTGCTGCCCAGCGCACGGCCACCGGAGACGATGATCTTGGCGGCCGTCAGTTCCGGGCGGTCGTTCTTGGTGACCTCGCGGCCCACGAAGCTGCTCTTGCCGTTGTCGCCAGCGGCGGCCAGTTGCTCCACCTGGGCGCTGCCGCCCGTGGCAGCGGCTGCGTCAAAGCCCGTGCCGCGCACGGTGATGACCTTGATCTTGTCGCTGCTTTGCACCGTGGCAATGGCGTTGCCCGCGTAGATGGGGCGCTCGAAGGTGTCGGCACTGTCCACCTTGGTGATGTCGCTGATCTGGGCCACGTCCAGCTTGGCGGCCACGCGCGGCGCGGCGTTCTTGCCGCTGGCGGTGGCGGGGAACAGGATGTGGCTGTAGTTCGAGGCAATCGCCAGCACTTGCGCCGCGATGTTCTCGGCCAGGCCGTCCTTCAGGCTGGCGCCATCGGCGTGGATGACCTTGGACACGCCAGCGATCTGGGCCGCAGCCTGCGCGGCGGCGCCGGCATTCTCGCCCGCCACCAGCACATGCACGTCGCCGCCGCAGGCCAGGGCCGCAGTGACGGTGTTGAGCGTGGCGCTCTTGATGGAAGCGTTGTCGTGTTCTGCAATAACGAGGGATGTCATGTCGCTGTCTTCCTTAGATCACTTTGGCTTCGTTCTTGAGCTTGGACACCAGCGTGGCAACGTCCGGCACCTTCACGCCAGCGCCGCGCTTGGCGGGCTCGGCCACCTTGAGCGTCTTCAGGCGCGGGGCCACATCCACGCCCAGCTCTTCAGGCTTGACGGTGTCCAGCTGCTTTTTCTTGGCCTTCATGATGTTGGGCAGCGTGACGTAGCGCGGCTCGTTCAGGCGCAGGTCGGTGGTGATGACGGCCGGCAGGCTCAGGGCCAGGGTTTCCAGGCCGCCGTCCACTTCACGCGTGACATTCACCTTGTCGCCAGCGACCTCGACCTTGGAGGCGAAGGTGGCTTGCGGCAGGTCGGCCAGGGCCGCCAGCATCTGGCCGGTCTGGTTGGCGTCGTCGTCGATGGCCTGCTTGCCCAGGATGATCAGGCCGGGCTGCTCCTTGTCCACCAGGGCCTTGAGCAGCTTGGCCACGGCCAGGGGCTGCAGCTCCTCGGTGGTCTCCACCAGGATGCCGCGGTCGGCACCGATGGCCATGGCCGTGCGCAGGGTTTCCTGGCACTGGGCCACGCCGCAGGAGACGGCGATGACCTCGGTGGCCACGCCCTTTTCCTTGAGGCGAACGGCTTCTTCGACGGCGATTTCGTCAAAGGGGTTCATGCTCATCTTGACGTTGGCGATGTCCACGCCCGTGCCGTCCGACTTCACGCGGACCTTCACGTTGTAGTCCACCACGCGCTTGACCGGGACCAAAACCTTCATTGCAGCGGCTCCTGATTGATTGATAGATTGACGTTTACGTAAACCGAAATCATTGTATGCGGCGCTGCAGCAGCTGCGGCAGGTTTCCCTGACGATCGAGGGCCGCATGCGCGCTCACAAAAAAAGAACGATCGTGCCATTTTAAGCACGGCCATTGAGATTTCCTGCAGGGGAACAGCCTGAACTCAGGGTATGCACCTAGGAATAATCCTAGCTGTTTTTCTCTGCTGCCTGAGCCGCCACGCCCCCGCGTTCGGTGATCTGAACCACCTGCTTGGGGACCGGCAGGCTCACGCCCGCTGCACGCAGGCCGCGCAGCACGGCGAGGTTCACCTCGGAGCGCACATTGCCCTGGCCATTTTGCGGGTCGTTGATGTAGTAGCCGAGGCTGAACTGCAGGCCCTGCTCCACAAAGTCCACCAGCGCCACCGAGGGCGCGGGCGTCTTGAGCACGCGCGGCTGGGCGGCTGCGGCATCGAGCAGGATGCCGCGCACCTGCTCCACATCGCTGTCCATGCCCACGACGATGTTGGTGGACAGGCCGAACTTGACGTCGAATCCGGTGAGGTTCTCCACACGCTGGGTGATCAGCGTCTCGTTGGGCACGATGGACTCGCGGCCGTTGAGCGCGCGAATGATGGTGTAGCGCGTGCGGATGTCGGTGATGCGGCCCTCGAAGCCGTCCACGCGCACGTTGTCGCCGATGCGCAGCGCGCGCTCGATCAGCACCAGAAAGCCGCTGACGTAGTTGGAGGCGATCTTCTGCATGCCGAAACCCAGGCCCACGCCGATGGCGCCGCCCATGACGGACAGCGCCGTCAGGTCCACGCCCACCATGGACAGCGACACCAGCAGCCCCACCAGGATCAGCACGCTGCGCGTGATGTTCATGGCCACCTTGCGCATGGACAGGTCGCTGACCCACTGGTTGATGACCTTCTGCTCGAACAGCGTTGCCACCCACAGCACGGCGACCATCATCAGGCCTGCCGACAGCGTGCCCTCGATCAGGTTGAGCAGGCTGACCGGCGTCTTGCCGATGTTGAACTGCAGGGCCTCCAGCTCCTCCATGACCTGCGGCAGCAGGCCTATGCTGTGCAGCACGGCCGCGCCCCAGGCCAGCCAGGAGAAGATGCGCTCGATCAGGCGCACCACGGTGGAGTGGGGGAAGGTCCGGCTGAGCACCCGCGCCACGAACCGGATCACCGACAGGGACACCAGCAGCGACACGGCCACGCGCAGCCAGAACACCGTGGAAAAGCGCGCCAGGATCTCCTGGCTGGTGAATACCAGCACCAGCGCCAGCAGCGGGAACAGGGCGCCGTCGAGCGCATGGCGGCCTATCCAGACGGAGGGCTTTCCATCGTTCAGATGGCCGTAGCGCGCATGCAGGCCGCGCATGGCGCCGTAGGCCAGCAGCAGGCAGGCGATGAGCACGGAGAACTCCAGCCAGGCGCTGGAGCTTTGGAAGTCGTTGATGAGCTTGTCGAAGATGTCCATGGATCAGGGCCGTTCCGCCGCAAGGGCGCAGGCCGTCATCATCGCGCAGATTCACGACGGCCCCGGCGGACCGGCGCCTACATGCAAGTCGGTCAGCGGCCCGTCTTCCAGGCCGGTTCGCGCTTGGCGGCGAAGGCCTGGGCGCCCTCCTGGGCGTCGGCATCCATCATGTTGGCGGCCATGGTCTGGCCGGCCAGCTGGTAGGCCGCCTCGATGCCCATCTCGCGCTGGCGGTAGACCAGGGCCTTGCCCATGGCCACGGCCGCGCGGGGCTTGCTGACGATGGACTGCACGAAGTGCTCGACGGCATCGTCCAGCGCCTCCTCGGCCACCACGCGGTTGACCAGGCCCTGCTCCAGCGCCTGCTGCGCGTCGATGAAGTCGCCCGTGAGCAGCATCTCCATGGCCTGCTTGGCCGGCACATTGCGCACCAATGGCACGCTGGGCGTGGCACAGAACAGGCCATAGTGGATGCCGCTGGTCGCAAAGCGTGCCTGCTCGCCTGCCACGGCCAGGTCGCACTGGGCCACGAGCTGGCAGCCTGCCGCCGTGGCTATGCCGTGCACGCGCGCGATCACGGGCACGGGCAGCCGGTGGATGGACAGCATCATGCGGCTGCACTGGGCGAACAGCTTCTGGTAGTAGTCCAGCTGCGGATGGGCCGCCATGTCCTTGAGGTTGTGCCCCGCGCAAAAGGCCTTGCCGGCAGCAGCCAGCACGACCACGCGCACGGACTCGTCGCGCGCCACGTCGTCCAGCGCCTGCTGCAGCTGCGTGAGCATCTGCTCTCCCAGGGCATTGAAGCGCTGCGGGTCATTGAGCGTGAGGCGCACGACGCCGCGCGCGTCGCGCTGCACGTCGAGCAGGGGACTGGCTCCAGAAGGATGGGGGTTCGCGTTCATGGTGCTCCAGATCCGGTTCAGAGGTCGGCCAGCACGCGCACGTGCGCTTCCACGCTGCGCGCAAGCGGGCCCATCACATAGCCGCCTTCCAGGCAGGAGACGATGCGCCCCTTGGAAAATCGCCGAGCGATGTCCTTGATGCGCGAGGTGATCCAGGTGAAGTCCTGCTCGGTCATGCCCAGCTGGCCCATGTCGTCCTCGCGGTGGGCGTCGAAGCCGGCGCTGATGAAGATCAGCTCGGGCTTGAAGGCCTCCAGGCGCGGAATCCACATCATCTCGACGATTTCGCGGATGTCCATGCCCTTGGTATAGGCGGCCACCGGCACGTTGACCATGTTGGCGGCCGGGTGCTGGTCGCCGCTGAAGGGGTAGAACGGGTGCTGGAAGATGCCGCACATGAGCACGCGGTCGTCGCCGGAGAGGATATCCTCGGTGCCGTTGCCGTGGTGCACGTCGAAATCGATCACCGCCACGCGCTTGAGGTGGTGGCGGCTGAGCGCGTACTTCACGCCCACGGCCACGTTGTTGAAGAAGCAAAAGCCCATGGCCTGGTGGCGCGTGGCGTGGTGGCCCGGCGGGCGCACGGCGCAAAAGGCATTCTCCAGCTCGCCGGCCATCACCGCATCGGTGGCCGCCAGCGCGGCGCCGGCCGCATGCAGGGCGGCCGAGAAGGTATGGCTGTTGATGGAGGTGTCGGTGTCGATCTGCGAGTACTCGGGGCCGCCGGCCTGCTGCTCCTCGACCAGGCGCTGTGTCAGGCCCTGCAGCGCGGCCACATGCATGCGATCATGGGCCAGTTCGATGTCGGCCAGCGAGGCCTGGGGGGCCTCGTGCCGCTCCAGCGCATCGGCCACGCCGGTCACCAGCAGCCGGTCCTCGATGGCGTCGAGCCGGGCCGGACATTCGGGATGCCCGGGCCCCATCTCATGCCGCCAGCACTCCCTATGGGTGAAATAACCCGTCTTGCCCACAGTGATGTCTCCGCGATGTTTTTTTTAGGATAACGTCGCGCCATGCAAGCAACACACAAGATCAAGGCGCTTCTGGATCAGCTTAACACGGTGGTTGTAGGGAAACCGGCTCAGGTCCGCGACAGTGTGGCCTGTCTGCTGGCCGGGGGACACCTGCTGCTGGAAGACGTTCCCGGCGTGGGCAAGACCACGCTGGCGCATGCGCTGGCACACAGCTTCGGACTGCAGTTCTCGCGCGTGCAGTTCACGGCCGACCTCATGCCCAGCGACCTCACCGGCGTGTCCATCTACGAGCGCGCCAGCGAGACCTTTGTCTTCCACCCCGGCCCCGTTTTCGCCCAGGTGCTGCTGGCCGACGAGATCAACCGCGCCAGCCCCAAGACGCAGAGCGCCCTGCTCGAAGCCATGGAAGAGCGCCAGGTCTCTGCCGAAGGCCGCACGCACCGCCTGCCCGAGCCCTTCTTCGTGATCGCCACGCAGAACCCGCAGGAACAGCTGGGCACCTTCCCGCTGCCCGAAAGCCAGCTGGACCGCTTTCTGATGCGCATCAGCCTGGGCTATCCCGACCGTGCGGCCGAGCGTTCCCTGCTGTCCGGCAATGGCCGACGCGCCCAGGCCGACGCACTGGCGCCGCTGCTGACCACGCAGGAGCTGCAGGATCTGCAGGCAGCCGTGCTCCAGGTGCATGCCAGCGACGCGCTGCTCGACTATGTGCAGGACCTGCTGGAGGCCACGCGCTCGGGCCAGTGGTTCGTGCAGGGCCTGTCGCCGCGCGCCGGCATTGCGCTGCTGCGCGCGGCCCGGGCCGTGGCCCTGATGGAGGGGCGCGACTACGTGGCGCCCGACGATGTGCAGGCCATCCTGCCGCAGACGGCGGCCCACCGCCTGGTGCCCATTGGCTCCTCCGGCCGGGGCGCCGTGGAGCAGGTGCGCGCCATGCTGGACGCCGTGGCGCTGCGCTGATGCAGGCCGCTACCGCGTCTTCGCCCGGCGCCGCCCAGCCGGGGGCATCGCTGCGCCAGCGCTGGTCTCCCGCGCGGCGCGTGCGCCAGTGGTGGCATGCCCGCCTGCCCCGCACGGACAGCCTGAAGCTGACCCAGCGCAATGTCTACATCATGCCGTCGCGTGCAGGCTGGGCCCTGGCGCTGACACTGTGCGTGCTGCTGGTGGCCGCCATCAACTACCAGCTCAACCTGGGCTATCTGCTGACCTTCCTGCTGGCCGGCAGCGCGGCAGCGGGCATGGTGGTCGGCCACGGCAATCTGCGCGGTCTGGCGTTGCATCTGCTGCCGCCGGCCGGCAGCTTTGCCGGCCGGCCCTGCCGCTTCGACGTGGTGCTGCACAACGCACGCCGCAGCACGCGTTGGGGCATAGGCCTGGCAGTGCAAGGCGATGCGGCGGTCACCGACTGGACCTGGATCGATGTCCCGGCACAGGGCAGCACCACGGCGCAACTGGCTTTCACGCCACTGCGCCGGGGCCTGCAATCGCTGCCCACGATCACGGCGGCCACGCGCTACCCCCTGGGCACCTTCCGCGTCTGGGCGCTGTGGCGCGCGCAGACCCAGGCCTGGATCTACCCGGCGCCCGAGCACAATCCCCCGCCCCTGCCTGCGGCCAGTGCCGATGCCGGCGGCCGCAGCGCGGCCTCCACGCGCCACGGCGACGAGTTCGACGGCGTGCGTGCCTACCGGCGCGGTGATGCGCTCAAGCTGGTGGTCTGGAAAAAGGCCGCCCAGGCCTTTGCCACGGGCAGCGACCAGCTGGTGAGCCGCGACCGCCCTCTGTCCCAGCAGCACCGCCTGTGGCTGGACGCCAAGGCCACCGGCCTGGCCGACCCCGAGGCCCGCATCAGCCGCCTGACCGCCTGGGTGCTGGCCGCACGCCAGCAGGACCTGACCTGGGGCCTGCGCCTGCCCGACGGCCGCGAGATCGCCCCAGACCAGGGCGCGGCCCATGCCACGCTCTGCCTGGAAGCCCTGGCGGCCTGCCCATGAATCGCACGTCCATGCCCTCCTCCTTCCAAGCCGTCGTGCTGCCTGCGGCCACCTGGCGCCAGCGCCTGGCCGCCCTGCCGCGCGATGCGCGCGACACCCTGTTCCTGCTGGCCGTGGTCGCCTGGGTGCTGATGCCCCAGGCCGCCCACACGCCCTGGTGGACCATGGTCTTCGTGGCCGGCCTGCTGCTGTGGCGCGGCCTGCTGGCCTGGCGCGGCCAGCCACTGCCCGGCCGCTGGCTGCTGGGCGGACTGCTGCTGCTGGCCCTGGGTGCCACCTGGGTGTCGCACGGTACCTTTGTCGGGCGCGATGCGGGCGTGACCCTGATCGTGCTGCTGCTGGCGCTCAAGACGCTGGAGCTGCGCGCCCGGCGCGATGCCATGGTGGTGTTCTTCCTGGGCTTCTTCGCGCTGCTGGCCAACTTCTTCTACTCGCAGTCCCTGCTGCTGGCCCTGGCCATGGTGCTGGGCCTGTTGGGCCTGCTCACGGCCCTGGTCAACGCCCACATGACCGCTGGCCGCCCGCCGCTGACCCAGGCGCTGCGCACGGCGGCCCTGCTGGCGCTGTGGGGCACGCCGGTGATGGTGGCGCTGTTCCTGTTCTTTCCCCGCATGGCGCCGCTGTGGGGCGTGCCGGGCAACGACCTGGCTGGCCGCAGCGGCCTGTCGGAGAACATGCGCGTGGGCTCCATGGCCTCGCTGGTGCTGGACGAAAACGTGGCCCTGCGCCTGCGCTTCGACACGCCCGACGGCGCCCCGCCATCGGCCAGCACCCTGTACTTCCGGGGTCCCGTGCTCTCGCGCTTCGACGGCCAGGAATGGCAGATGGACACGGAGGCCGGGCTGGACAGCGCCCAGTTGCGCGTATCGGGCGAAGGCGTGCGCTACCAGATGACCATCGAGCCCAGCCGCCGCCCATGGCTGCCCATGCTCGACGCCACGCCCCAGCCCCCCGAACTGCCCCAGGGCATGGGCAGCGCCCGCATGACGCCCCAGCTGCAATGGCTGGCCTGGCGCCCCATCACCGACGTGGTGCGCATCAGCGCGCAAAGCCATGTGCAGTTCAGCTACGGCCCGCTCAAGCCCACCCGCGCCCTGCGCCGCTACACCCAGCTGCCCGAAGGCAGCAACCCGCGCACGCTGGAGTTGGCCCGCCAGATGCGCGCCGACCCGCAACTGGCCGACGCCCCGCCCCGCGCCTGGGTACAGGCCGCCCTGGCGCGCCTGCGCACGGGCGGCTACACCTACACGCTGGACCCCGGCGTGGTGGACAGCGTGCACACGGCCGATGATTTCTGGTTCGACAGCAAACAGGGATTCTGCGAGCACATCGCCTCGGCCTTCGCCGTGCTGATGCGCGGCATGGGCGTGCCTGCCCGCATCGTCACCGGCTACCAGGGCGGCGAGCGCAACCCCATCGATGGCTACTGGACCGTGCGCAACGCCGACGCCCACGCCTGGACCGAGGTCTGGCTGGAGGACGAAGGCTGGGTACGCATCGATCCCACCGGCGCCGTGGCACCGTCGCGCGTGGGCGAGTTCCAGCGCCTGCGCGCACCGCAGGGCGCCATTGCCGGCGCCGTGGGCAACTTCGTGGGAGTGGGCATGCTGCAGCAGATGCGCGCCGTTTGGGAGGCCGCCAACAACGGCTGGAACCAGTGGGTGCTCAACTACACGCAAAGCCGCCAGCTGGACCTGCTCAAGAACCTGGGCGTGCAGTCGCCCTCCTGGGTGGACATGCTGCGCCTGCTGGGCGCGCTGGCCGGCGTGGCCGCACTGGCCTGGCTGGCCTGGATGGCCCGCGCCCAGCGCAACAGCCGCGACGAATGGCTGCGCCTGATGGACAGAACCCGCGCCCGGCTGCGGCGCATCGGCCTGCAGGCCGATGCCAGCCTGCCCCCGCGCGCGCTGGCAGCCCAGGTCATGGACCGCTGGGGCCAGGAAGACGCCATGGCCGCCAAGGCACTGCACGACTGGCTTCTGGGCATGGAGCGCCAGCGCTACGCACGCGCCCCCCGATCCGCACCCCAGGCCGCACCCGATACCCCCGGCCTGCCCGCCCTGCGACGCCAATGGCGGGCGCTGGACTGGCCACGCAATCCGCAGCCACGGCCACAAGCCGCCGCTGCCGGCCCCACGACAAGCACACCATGACCAAGCAACGATTGATCCCCTCCGCCCTGCTGCTGCTTGCGGCCGCCGCCCTGCCCTGCGGCGCGCTGGCCGGCAAGCCGGCGCCCACCCAGGCAGCAGCAGCCAGCCCCGCTGCCAAAACCATGGCCAAGTCCACGGCCAAATCTTCCACGAAAAAGCGCACGGTCGCTGCTGCCGCCGCCACGGCGGCAGGCGGTGCCGCCGTGGCCAGGACCGTGCAGGGCAGCACGCCCTACGGCGAGCGGCCTGAAGCCATGCAAATGGCTGCCGACATTGCGATGCGCCACGACCTGCCGGTGGACTGGGTGCGCGACACCATCGCCCAGGCGCGCTTTCTGCCCCAGGTGCCCCGCCTGATGACACCAGCTGCCCAGGGCACGGCCAAGAACTGGGGCGTCTACCGCAGCCGCTTTGTCGAGCCCGTGCGCATACGCGCCGGAACCCGCTTCTGGCAGGACAATGCCGCCGCGCTGGCGCGTGCCGAAAAGCAGTACGGTGTGCCGGCCGAAATCATCGTCGGCATCATCGGCGTGGAGACCATCTACGGCCAGCAGATGGGCAATTTCCGCGTCATCGACGCCCTGGCCACGCTGAGCTTCGACTTCCCCGCAGCCCACCCCCGCGCGCAGGCGCGCACCGAATATTTCCGTGGCGAGCTGGAGCAGTTCCTGCGCTTCACGCACCGCGCCGCAACGGACCCGTTCTCGCTGCGCGGCAGCTACGCGGGCGCCATGGGCATGGGCCAGTTCATGCCCAGCAGCTGGGTGAAGTGGGCCGTGGACTTCGATGGCGACGACCGCATCGACCTGTTCGGCAGCGCGGCCGATGCCATCGGCTCGGTGGCCAACTACTTTGTCGCGCATGGCTGGAAAAGCGGCATGCCCACCCACTACCCTGTGATCATGCAGGCCCAGGGCGCCGACCTGGCCGCCCTGCTGGCGCCCGACATCCTGCCCCAGTTCACGGCCGCAGAGATGGCCGCGCGCGGCGCGCAGTTGCCGGGCAGCGGCGCTGAGCATCAAGGGCCGCTGGCCCTGGTCAAGCTGGAGAACGGCGCGCAGGGCCAGCCGCTGTACATCGCGGGCACGGAGAATTTCTATGCCATCACGCGCTACAACTGGTCCAGCTACTACGCGCTGTCCGTGATCGAACTGGGCCAGGAAGTCGCCGCAGCCATGGGCCGCTGATCCGAGCTGCCAGGGCCATCAGGGCCGCCGCATGCGGCACGTCGATGGCTGCTCGGCACGCGCCGCCTCGATCTCCCGCACCACGCGGAAGCCGTAGCCCGAGCCTTCCACATCGAAGGGCACGCCGGGCGCGCCCTGCCTGTCCATGACGCCGACCACCAGCGCCTGCTGGAACTGGTGGTCGGCCGCGCGCATGCGGCCCTTGCGCCCGGCCAGCGCCACCTCGGCGCTTTCCAGCGCCTGCGCAACGGCCACCGTGTCGGTGCTGCCCGCACGCGCCATGGATTGGGCCAGGGCCTCGATCATCAGTTGCATGCGCATGTGCACATAGTCATCGGCAGGCCTGGGAAAGCGCTCGCGGAATGCCTTGTAGAAGGCCTGGCTTTCGGCGCCGGGCACGTTGGGCAGCCAGTCGGCCACGGCCAGCACCTTGCCCACGCCGGCCTCGCCCAGGGCGGCGGGCGCACCCAGCGCATTGCCGTAGAAGGTGTAGAAGCGGCCGTCAAAACCCGCCTCCCGCGCGGCCTTGACCAGCAGCATCAGATCATTGCCCCAGTTGCCCGTGATCACGGCCTGGGCGCCGCTGGCCTTGATCTTGGCGGCATAGGGCGCAAAGTCCTTGACGCGGCCCACGGGGTGCAGCTCGTCGCCCACGATGGCCACATCGGGCCGCTGCGCGGCCAGCTGGCGCCGTGCCTCGCGCAGCACGGCCTGGCCAAAGCTGTAGTCCTGCCCGATCAGGTAGGCGCTGCGCACGGCCGCGTCCTCGCGCAGCACCTGCATCAGCGCGGCCATGCGCATGTCGGCATGGGCGTCGAAGCGAAAGTGCCAGAAGCTGCAGCGCTCGTTGGTGAGCGCAGGATCGACGGCCGAGTAGTTCAGGTACAGCACGCGCCGGGCCGGATCGCGCTCGTTGTGCTTGGCAATGGCATCGACCAGCACGGCGGCCACGGCCGATGAATTGCCCTGCATGACCACGCGCGCACCGCCGTCGATGGCTGCGCGCAGCGCGGACAGCGCCTCCTCGTTCTGGCCCTTGCTGTCATGGCGTTCGATGGCCAGGGGCCGGGCGCCGCCCTGCGCGGCCGGCAGTGGCACGCCGCCGCGCGCATTCACGCGCTCGGTGGCCCATAGCAGGTTGCGGAACACGGCCTCGCCCGTGTTGGCAAAGGGGCCGGACAGGCTTTCGATCAGCGCCAGCCGTATGGGCTCGCCACGCGGCGGAGGCACGGGCTGTCCGCGTTCGTTTGCGGCCAGGGCCGCCAGCGCCGGCGCAGCAAATAGCGCCATGGCACCGCTTTTCAAGACCTTGCGGCGCAATTTATTCATGGCTTTTTCCCTCTTGAAATGCGTTCAACGCCGCTCAACTACGCTCCATGCGGCGACAACTTCGATGAAGCCGCGCAGTTTATAGGAGCCACTTCACCATGATCTTCTCGCCTGTTCTCCGCCGCAACGCCTTCAACCCCCAAGCCGCCGATCTGGCCCTGCAGCGCTTCCTGCAAGGCACCCTGGGCAACGCCGCCCACTCTCCCTCGTCGGTGCAGGTGCAGCGCGATGAAAAGGCCACGACGCTGCAGCTGGATGTGCCCGGCCTGTCCCGCGAGCAGTTGCAGTTGAGCATCGAAGGCGCCGTGGTCCGTCTGTCCAGCGTCGAGGGTGCGCCCCGCCAGGTGCAGCGCGCCTGGGAGCTGGACCATGAGATCGACACTGCCGCCAGCAGCGCAAGGCTGGAAAACGGCGTGCTCACGCTGTCCCTGGCCCGCCTGGAACCGCAGAGCAAGGCCACCACGCTGAGCATCCAGTAAATCCGGTCAGCGAGTTTGTGCACCCGGGCTGTCAACCAATCCTTTCTTCCCTCCTCTTAGCAAGGTGACAGCCCGTTTTCAGAGCCCGGCACATGCCGGGCTTTTTTTGTGCTGCACAGGCTGCGCATCGCAGGTGGCCCGCCGCACAGCGCGGCGATGGGGAAGGCAGAGGCGGACTAGGAATCAGGCCAGCGAATCGAGCGGCCAGCGCGGCTTGACGTCGAAGGCGTAGTGCCTGTTGGCCACTTCCCGGCCCGCCTGAAGGCGCATGGCGGCGGCCATGGCGATCATGGCGCCGTTGTCGGTGCACAGGTGCAGCTCGGGGTAGTGCACGCGCAGCTTGCGCTTGGCGCAGGCCGCATCCAGTTGCGAGCGCAGCAGCCGGTTGGCACCCACGCCGCCGGCCACGACCACGCGCTTCATGCCGGTCTGCTGCAGCGCGGCCAGGGTCTTCTTGACCAATACCTCGACGATGGCCGCCTGCGTGCTGGCGGCCAGGTCGGCCTTGCGCGCCTCCAGGTCATCGCCCAGCTTCTTCGCCTGGGTCAGCACGGCCGTCTTCAGGCCGGCGAAGGAGAAGTCCAGGTCGCCCGAATGCAGCAGCGGCCGGGGCAGCTTGAAGGCCTGGGCATCGCCGCCTTCGGCCAGGCGCGAGAGCACGGGGCCGCCGGGATAGGGCAGCCCCATGAGCTTGGCCGATTTGTCGAAGGCCTCGCCGGCCGCGTCATCGATGGTCTCGCCCAGGATGGCGTAGCTGCCCACGCCGTCCACGCGCATCAGCTGCGTATGGCCGCCCGAGACCAGCAGGGCCACGAAGGGGAATTCCGGGGGATCGGCGCTCAGGAAGGGCGACAGCAAATGGCCTTCCAGGTGGTGCACGCCCAGCACGGGCTTGTTCAATGCCGCAGCCATGGCGCAGGCCACGCCCGCCCCCACCAGCAGGGCGCCGGCCAGGCCGGGGCCGCGCGTGAAGGCGATCACATCGACCTGGTCCAGCGAGCGGCCGGACTCGCCCAGCACGTTTTCGGTCAGCGGCAGCACGCGGCGGATGTGGTCGCGGCTGGCCAGCTCGGGCACCACGCCGCCATAGGCGCGGTGCATGTCGATCTGGCTGTGCAGCGCATGGGACAGCAGGGTGGGCACGCCCGTCCCATCGGGGGCCTCGACCAGGGCCACGCCGGTTTCATCGCAGGAGGATTCGATCCCCAGAATCAGCAAACTCATGGGGCTGAAGTGTAGAACCTGCGGGCGCGGAGCACGGCCACAGGCATCAATGGCCCCTGGCAGGCGGGCAGTTGCACGGCCGGCGGCCCGCTACAGGTTGTCTATGTAGGAAGAGCGCGAGAACTGCACGGGCTCGAAGCCGTCGGAGGTCCAGATCTCGCTGGCGATCAGTGCCTGGGCATCCATGGGGCGGGCGAAGTAAAAGCCCTGCAGCTCGTCGCAGCCCAGGGCCTGCAGCACTTCGCGCTGCTGCTGGTTGGTCACGCCTTCGGCCACCACGCGCAGCTCCAGCGCATGGGCCAGGCGCACGATGGCATCGACCACGGCCCGCGCATCGCTCTTGAGGGCCACGTCGCGCACGAAGCTGCGGTCGATCTTCACCTCGTCGGCGCACAGCTGGCGCAGCAGGGCCAGGCTGGAGTAGCCGGTGCCGAAGTCGTCGATGGAGATCTGCACGCCCATGCCCGTGAGTTCGGCAATCACGGCCATGGTGGTCTTGTCGTCCTCCATGGCCACGGACTCGGTGATCTCGAAGACCAGTTGCTCGGGCCGGATGCGGTGCCTTGCGATCGCCTCGGCAATGAACTGCGCCAGCCGCGTCTGAAAGAGCTGGTAGCCAGAAATATTGATGGACACCCGCATGAAGCGCCGCTCGCTCGCCCACTGCGCGGTCTGGCGACAGGCCTCGTCGATGACCCAGTCGCCGATTTCGCTGATCAGACCGAAGCGCTCGGCCAGCGGGATGAACACGCGGGGACTGATCAGGCCGAACTGCGGATGGTTCCAGCGCGCCAGCGCCTCCACGCTGCGGATGCGGCCCGTGCGGGTATCGACTTTGGGCTGATAGAAGAGCACCAGCTGCTGGCTGGCCACGGCGCGACGCAGGGCCTGCTGCAGGTCGAACTGCGCGGCCACGCCCTGGCGCATGCTTTCCTTGAAGATGGCGTAGGTGTTTCCGCCGGCACGCTTGGCTGTGTACATGGCGGCATCGGCCGCCGCCATGAGTTTTTCCTTCTGGCCATGGTCGGGATAGACGGCCACGCCGATGGAGCTGCTGATGGAGACCGACTTTCCTGGCAGGTCAAACGGCAGGCTCAACGCCTTCTGCACCCGGCCCGCCATGGCCACGGCGTCGTCCACCGAAGCCAGGCAGCCCAGGAGCAGCACGAACTCGTCGCCACCCATGCGCGCCAGCGTGTCCGATTTGCGCGTCATATGGCCCAGACGCACGGCCACCTGGCACAGCAGCGCATCACCGGCGGCATGGCCCTCCACGTCGTTGATGGGTTTGAATCCGTCCAGGTCGATGTACAGCAGGCCCACGCGCACCGGCCCGCAGGGCCCCGGCTGCACCACCGAGCTGTCGGCGCGCGCAATCGTGCGGCCCAGCCGGTATTCGAACAGCGCCCGGTTGGCCGTACCGGTCAACGGGTCCCTGAAGGCGATGCGCTTGAGCTTCACATTGGCGCGCAGCAATTTCTCATTGCTCTGCTTGAGCGACTGCGTCAGGCGCTGCGCCTTGCAGCGCATGCGGATGTAGAGCACCGAGCACACCAGCAGGAACGCCACGAACGCACCGGCGCCCCACGGGCCGAGGGCATCCCATCCCGCGAACCAGACGCCCCCATCGGCAAATTGCGCCGACGCGACGGCATCCTCGGCAGCCGCAAGGACCTGACCCTGAGCGATACAAGGCAGCAGCAAAGCCAGCCAGCGCGCAAATGTCGGGCCGCGCCAGCGCGCAGGTACCCACAGGGACCCTCCCTCGGTCATGAACAGCCAATGCATGGGGAAAAACCGATCTTCTCGTGATATTTCAAGCTCATGCCGATTCAGCCTCGCTGCCGCATTGCGCAGCCCAATGCCGTGGTCTGCCTTGCCATGTGCGCCGGATGAACGGGACTTTGCCTGAAAAAAACCGCACCATTCACCTTGCAAGCATTCGACACGCTTACACGTCTATTTGTGTATCGAAAATTTCAAATCATTAAAAAAATTCTATCAAACCATCTATCCCGCACCCATGCAAGCGCCGCGTGACGCCTCGGCATGGGAATTGCATCCAGGTCCATTGCATCCAGGCAAAACGCATCAAGGCAGGCAGACAGGATCCAAGCCCCCATGAAAACCGCTCTCAACTTTCTTGTGGCCGCGCGGCAGTGCGAAATCGGCGAACTGGAGCAGTTGCAGCGCACCAGCGCACTGGTGGATCTGCTCAGCCGCCTCATCCATGCGCTGCAAAAGGAGCGCGGCCTGTCCAACGTCTTTCTGGCCAGCTCAGGCACGCGCGGCGGCCCGGTCAGGCTGGCCCAGATGGCCGAGTGCGACCGCATGGCCGCTGCGGCACGCGACGGCTTCGAGCTGCTGGACATGCGGCCCGGTGGCGCGGGGCTCACCGGCCACCCCGGCCATGGCGCGCGTCTGTTCAGCCGCATCGCCCATGTGCTGCAATGCCTGGACGCGCTGCCCGCGCTGCGCGAGCGCGTCGCCAGCCGCACGCTTTCGCCGGAGGCGGCAACGGCCCTCTATATCGACCTGGTGGCCGGCCTGCTGGCCGTGGTCTTCGAGGCGGCGGACAGCGCACCCGAGCCCGGTATCTCGCGCCTGCTGGTGGCCTTGTTCAATTTCATGCAGGGCAAGGAGTTCGCGGGCCAGGAGCGCGCCACGGGCGTGGCTGCGTTCGGCGCAGGCCTGAGCGATGCGTCGCGCCAGCAGCATTGGCTGCACCTGATCGCCTCGCAGGAGCGCTGCTTTCAGGTCTTTGCGGAGTTCGCGCCACCCCATTCCCTGGCCCTGTGGCAAGAACGCAGCGCGGCCGACGCCACGCTGGCCGTGATCGAGCGGCTGCGCCGCCTGGGCTGCACGGCCACGGCGGGCGCGCCTTTGTCCGTGGAGATGGCCGAGCCCTGGTTCGACAGTTGCTCGCAGCGCATGGACGCGCTGCAGGCCGTCGAGGCCCGCCTGACGGCCGAGCTGCAGCAGCAATGCGAGCACCGTATTGCCGATGCCCGCGCCGCCCTGCAGACGCTGCTGCAGGCGCCGCAGGCATTGGCGACCATGCCGGTCTCCGCCACGCTGACGCTGGGCGAGCTGCAGCCCCCGGCCGCACGGCTGGGGCCGCAGTTGGACCGTTCCGTGATGGACCTGGTACAGGACCAGTCGCAGCGCCTGCAGGCCATGCAGGCCGAGCTGGAGACCGTGCGCGCCACGCTCACGGAGCGCAAGCTGCTGGAGCGCGCCAAGGGCCTGCTGATGGCGCGGCGCCAGCTCAGCGAAGGCGAGGCCCACAAGCTGCTGCGCCAGACCGCCATGAACCAGAACCGCCGCCTGGCCGATGTGGCGCAGGCCGTGCTCTCCATGGCCGATCTCCTGCCGCCTGCGCCTTGAACGCCGGGGCGGTGCGAGCCATGCTGCAGCACAGCACCGACTTGGTGCAGTGCCGCGACCTGGAGCGCCACGGAGCGCCATGGAGCGCACCAGAAGGTGGCTCGCCGAGGCCGGCAAGGCCGACGGATGGCATGGACCCCTGTGAACACGGCCTGGCACGCTTTCTGCATTGACTCTGGCAAATCCCGGCCAAAGGCGGCCGGGACCCGGTCTTGATTCAAGGCCCCAGGACAACGGCGTCACTCTCCCCGCGCAGCGCGGCTGGAGAGGACGCCGTTTTGCTTGGGACATGCCGGTTTGCAAGTGTTCCATTCCCGATGATCGAAGGAGTTCCGCCATGGCGTCACGCCCCAAGCCCACCACAGGCCCTCTCACCTCCGGCCCGGCCCTGCCCCGGCGCGACTTTCTGCGCCAGGCCGGCACGCTGGCAGGCGGTGCGGCGCTCTACACCCAGCTGGGCCACCATGGCGCCTGGGCGGCCGGCTCCGATGCGCCCGAGAAAAAAGAGGTGCGCATCGGCTTCATCCCGCTGACCGACTGCGCCAGCGTGGTCATGGCTTCGGTGCTGGGGATCGATCAGAAGTACGGCGTCAAGATCATTCCCTCCAAGGAAGCCAGCTGGGCCAGCGTGCGCGACAAGCTGGTCAATGGCGAACTGGACTTTGCCCACGTGCTGTACGGCCTGGTCTACGGCGTGCACCTGGGCGTGGGCGGCGCCAGGAAGGACATGGCCGTGCTGATGACGCTCAACCACAACGGCCAGGCCATATCGCTGTCGAAGAAACTGGCCGACAAGGGTGCCGTCAATGGCGCGGGCCTGGCCAAGCTGATGGCCAGCGAAAAGCGCGAATACACCTTTGCCCAGACCTTCCCCACGGGCACGCACGCCATGTGGCTGTACTACTGGCTGGCGGCCAACGGCATCCACCCGCTCAAGGATGCCAAGGTCATCACCGTGCCGCCGCCTCAGATGGTGGCCAATATGCGCGTGGGCAACATGGACGGCTTTTGCGTGGGCGAGCCCTGGAACCACCGCGCCATCATGGACGGCATCGGCGTCACGGCCGCCACCACCCAGTCCATCTGGCAGGACCACCCCGAAAAGGTGCTGGGCACCACGGCCGAGTTCGCGCGCCAGAATCCCAACACGGCACGCGCCGTGACGGCGGCCATCATCGAGGCCGGCCGCTGGATCGACGAGAGCCTGGCCAACAAGACCCGCATGGCAGAAACCATCGCCGGCAAGGCCTACGTGAACACGGGGGTGGATGCCATCAACCAGCGCATCCTGGGCCGCTACCAGGACGGCATGGGCAAGACCTGGGACGACCCCAACCACATGAAGTTCTACGGCGACGGCAGCGTGGGCTACCCCTACCTGTCCGACGGCATGTGGTTCCTCACCCAGCACAAGCGCTGGGGCCTGCTCAAGGACCACCCCGACTACCTGGGCGTGGCCCGCTCCATCAACCGCCTGGACATCTACCAGCAGGCCGCCACCGCCGCCAAGGCCCCGCTGCCCAAGGCGGAGATGCGCAGCAGCAAGCTCATGGATGGCACGGTCTGGGACGGCAAGGATCCGCGCAAGTACGCAGACAGCTTTGCCATCAAGGCCTGAGAGATCCCCTTTGAAGCCCCACCCCACAGAGGAACACACCATGGTCAGCGCCGTCTTCCACTTCCCGGCCGAATCCGCTGCCGCGCCGGCAGCCGCCTCCACACAGATCTCCGCGCAGGTCTCAGGGCCCGCCGCTCCAGCCGCGCCGGCCCCCCAGGCCCGGGCACCCGCCGCCCCGCGCGACTGGGCTGCCCTGTCTCGCGCCTTCTGGCTGGCCGTGCTGCCGCCGCTGTGCGGCCTGGGCCTGCTGGTGGGCGTGTGGTCCCTGGTGGCGGCCGGCTCGGCCCAGAGCATTCCAGGGCCCTTGGCGACCTGGCACCAGGCGGTCGAGATTTTCAGCGACCCGTTCTACCGCAACGGCCCTAATGACCAGGGCGTGGGCTGGAATGTGCTCGCTTCGCTGCAGCGCGTGGCCGTGGGCTTCGGCCTGGCGGCGCTGGTCGGCATTCCGGCCGGCTTCGTGATCGGGCGCTTCAACTTCCTGTCGCGCATGTTCAACCCGCTGATCAGCCTGCTGCGCCCGGTGTCGCCGCTGGCCTGGCTGCCCATCGGCCTGCTGGTCTTCAAGGGCGCCAACCCGGCGGCCATCTGGACCATCTTCATCTGCTCGATCTGGCCCATGCTCATCAACACCGCCGTGGGCGTGCAACGCGTGCCCCAGGACTACATGAACGTGGCGCGCGTGCTCAACCTCAGCGAATGGAAGATCGCCACCACCATCCTGTTCCCGGCCGTGCTGCCCTACATGCTGACCGGCGTGCGCCTGGCCGTGGGCACGGCCTGGCTGGTCATCGTCGCGGCCGAGATGCTCACCGGCGGCGTGGGCATCGGCTTCTGGGTCTGGGACGAGTGGAACAACCTCAACGTCAAGAACATCATCATCGCGATCTTCGTGATCGGCATCGTGGGCCTGCTGCTGGAGATGGCCCTGGTCAAGCTGGCAACGGCATTTACGTTCGAAGAGGTGAAGGCATGAATGCATCGTCCAAGTTCATCGAGGTCCAGGGCGTGGAGCAGAGCTTCAAGACAGCCAAGGGCCTGTTTCCGGCGCTGCGCAATATCGACCTGACCATTGCGCGGGGCGAATTCGTCTCGCTGATCGGCCACTCGGGCTGCGGCAAGTCCACCCTGCTGAACCTGATCGCAGGCCTGACCACGCCCACCACGGGCGTGCTGCTGTGCGCCAACAAGGAGATCAAGGGCCCCGGGCCCGAGCGCGCCGTGGTCTTCCAGAACCACTCTCTGCTGCCCTGGCTGACCTGCGAGGGCAACATCCACCTGGCCGTGGAGCGCGTCTATGGCCGCACGGAAAGCCGCGCCCAGCTCAAGGCACGCACCCTGGCCGCGCTGGAGCTGGTGGGCCTGGCCCATGCCGCGCACAAGCGGCCCGGCGAAATCTCGGGCGGCATGAAGCAGCGCGTGGGCATTGCGCGCGCGCTGTCGATGGAGCCGCAGGTGCTGCTGATGGACGAGCCCTTCGGCGCGCTCGATGCGCTCACGCGCGCCAAGCTGCAGGACGAGCTGCTGGAGATCGTGGCGCGCACGCAAAGCACCGTGGTCATGGTCACCCACGATGTGGACGAGGCCGTGCTGCTGTCCGACAAGATCGTGATGATGACCAACGGCCCGGCAGCCACCATCGGCGAGGTGCTGGAAGTCGGCATCGCCCGGCCGCGCAACCGCGTGGCGCTGGCCGAGGACGACCGCTACCGCGAGTGCCGCAAGGCGGTGATCGACTTCCTCTACACACGCCAGGGGCATGTGGAAAAGGCGGCCTGAAGCCGCCATCTGTTGCGCCCGGGGCCGCCCGGCCTGCGGCTCAGTGCCGGCCCGAGATGTAGTGCTCCAGCTGCTCGATGATGAACTTCTGCTCGGAGATGATGTCCTTGACCAGGTCTCCGATGGAGATCAGGCCCAGCAGCTTGCCGCCCTCGTCCACCACGGGCAGGTGGCGCAGCCGGTTCTCGGTCATCACCGCCATGCATTCCTGCGTGGTCTGGGTGGGGCCGACGAACAGCACGTCGCGCGTCATCACGTCGCGCACCAGCGTGGCGCCCGAGGTGCGCCCCAGCAGCGCGATCTTGCGCGCGTAGTCGCGCTCGGTGACGATGCCCGCGATCTCGCTGCCCTCCATCACGAGCAGGGCGCCAATGCCTTTGTCGGCCATGAGCCGCAGCGCGTCGAGCACGGAATCGGTAGGCGTGATGCTGTACACCGCGCCGCTGGCCTTGGACTTGAGAATGTCTGCAACTGCTGTCATGGGAGCCTTTCAGTCGTTCGCCAATTCGGTTCTAGTGTCATCCGAACTGCGCCCAAAAAGCAACAGGGCCAGCGCGTGTATGCACACGCACCGGCCCTGCCCGTTACCCTGATCCCAACCTATCCGTTAGTCCTGCAATAGAGCCGCCTGCAGCGCATACGACTGGCGCTACCTAAGCCAGGGACGCCGAGCAAGAGCCGCCTCGCGGCGGGGGCGCCTAGCCGACGGCGTCGTTCCCCTCCCGCGAAGCGAGAGAGGGGGCGCCGTGCAACGGGAAGCCGCGAAGCGGCTCAGGGGGTGTTGCATCATTTCAGCGGCGGCCGCCAAAAAGGCTGCCGCCGATCTTCAGCAGATCGCCCAGGCCCACCTGCCCATCGCCATCCTGGTCCAGCAGGCTCCCCAGAAGACCGCCCTGCTGCCGGGCCTGCGCATGCTCGCGGCCCAGGGCCTGGCCCAGGCCGCCGGCATCCATGCCGCCTGCGCTCACGCGCTGCGCGAGGAAGGACATGACGATGGGTGCCAGCAGCTGCAGCAGTTGCGCGGCGCCGCCGCTGCCCAGGCCCGTGGCCTGGCCCAGGCCGTCCTGCGCGCGCTGCTGGTTGCCGCCCAGGATATGGCCGAGGATGGCTGCGCCGTCGAGGCCTCCGCCCGCATTGCCGCCCGCGCCTGCAGCGGCCCCGCCGCCCAGCAGCGAGCCCAGCAGGCCGCCGAGGTCCAGACCGCCAGCACCACCGCTGGCCGCGCCATGGTCACGCTGCAGCGCGCCGAAGAGATTGGCGGCGCCCTGCGGCTCGGCCGCATTGCGTCCCAGCGAGGCCAGCAGCACGGGCAGGGCCGCGCCCACGGCGCTTTCGGTCTGAGCGGGGCTGGCGCCGATCTGGTCCGCCATCTGCTGCATGGGCGCGCCCTGCAGTTGGGCCATCAGTTCGTCGGCCAGGGAAGAGCTGGAGTTCATGGTCGTTCCTTCATCCGGTCGCCCGGTCAACACAAAACCACATGGTATGCGCAAGCTTGCGCAGCGCGCATGACGGCGCCGCGTCCAAGTGTCAACGATGTTTTCCAGCATCCACGTGGCACCCCGCGCTCAGATCGTGGTCAGCACTCTCTGCGGCTGCGCGCGCGGCTGCCGCATCTGTGGCGGGCCCTGCACCTGGCTGCGTGCCTGGCTCTGTGCCTGCGCCTTCATGGACCGGCGCAGGGCCACGGCATCGGCCGCTGCGGCAGGCGAGCGACCCGTGGCGTCCAGCCGGAACACCTGCACGGTTTCCGACACGGTCTGCGCCTGGGCCTGCAAGGCCATGGCCGATGCTGCGTTCTGCTCGACCAGGGCCGCGTTCTGCTGCGTGATGCTGTCCAGATGCGCCACGGCCGCGTTGACCTGCGAGATGCCGCTGAGCTGCTCGCTGGAGGCGCTGTGGATCTCGCCGATCAGCAGGCTCACGCGCCGCACGAGGTCCAGCGACTCGACCATGGTCTTCTGCGCCACCTCGGTCCTCTGGTTGCCGTCCAGCACCTTGGCGGCGGAGTCATCGATGAGCTCGCGGATCTCCTTGGCCGCCGCCAGCGTACGCTGCGAGAGGCTGCGCACCTCGGCCGCCACGACCGCAAAGCCCCGGCCCTGGTCGCCTGCGCGCGCGGCCTCCACGGCAGCGTTCAGCGCCAGGATATTGGTCTGGAAGGCGATGGAATCGATGAGCTGCGTGATCTCGCCGATGCGCCCCGACGCGGCCTGGATCTGCTTCATGGTGGCGGCCACGCCATCGACGGCGCCGCTGCTGCGTTCGGCCACCTCGCTGGCCTGGGCGGCCAGGTCCGTGGCCTGGCGGGCCGAGTCGGCCGTGTGTTTGACGGTGCCCGTGATCTCCTCCATGGAGGCCGCCGTCTGCTGCAGGTTGCCCGCCTGGGTTTCGGTGCGCGCGGACAGGTCCTGGTTGCCCTGCGCGATTTCCCGGCTGGAGATCTGCATCTTGTCGCTTTCCTCGCGCGCATCGCGCACGATGGACAGCAGGTTCACGTTGAGCTGGCTCAGCGCCTTCTGCAGATCGCCCACCACGTCCTTGCGCGTGATGCGTATGGTCTGCGTCAGGTCGCCGGCCGCCAGGCGGTTGGCCAGCAGCACCATCTGCGCCAGCGGCGCCACGGTCAGCCGGTAGGCCCAGGCCCCGGCCAGGCCCGTGAAGATGCAGACCGCCAGCCAGGCCAGCGCGGACCACGCGTCCAGCGTATGCCCGCCCGCCAGCGCCGCGCCAAAGGCCGCCGCCACCACCATGAAGAAGATCAGCACCAGCTTGCCGGCCAGGCCCAGGCTCAATGCGCTGGCCAGGCGGCCGCGCAGGTTGTTGCGCAACAGGTGGCCGGCACGCAGCACGTGGACCTGGCGCCCGGCGTCCTTCTCGGCACGCATGGTGGCGTACAGGCGCTCGGCCGCTTCGGTCTGCTCGCGCGTGGCCTCGGTGCGCACCGACATGTAGCCCGAGGGCTGGTCGCCCTCCATCAGCGGGGTGACATTGGCCATGACCCAGTAGAAGTCGCCGTTCTTGCGCCGGTTCTTCACGGGGGCGGACCAGGGCAGGCCCGCCGAGATGGTCTGCCACATGTCGCGGAAGGCTTCCTCGGGCATGTCGGGGTGGCGGATCATGTTGTGGGGCTGGCCCAGCAGGTCTTCGCGCTCGTAGCCGCTGACCTCGATGAACATCGGGTTGCAGTAGAGGATGCGGCCCTTCAGGTCCGTGGTGGACACCAGGGTCTGGCCCTTGGGAAATGCGTATTCACGCGTGCTGACCGGCAGATTCACTCTCATAGGCGTGTCCCCCCTTGAAGATGAAAAGTCCTGCGTGCCCTATCCGGCCCGGCAAACCGCTGGCCGGAGCTCAAAGTTTCTACCCCGAACCGGCACATTTGAAACAAATAAAAACAAAACCTCCATTAGATTCAGTCGTCTGATATGACCGTATCGATAGCGTGCGCACCGCTTTGAGGCATGCAGCGCACCAGCCTGGACCCGGTGCGGGAACGCAGGTCTTCAGCTCCGGGACTGCACCCGGTCATCCGACCCTGGCACGCGGCTTGCTAAACCCCAGGCGTGGCCATGGATGGCCGCAGGGCCAGGCGCAACGACGCGCCACGGCCCGGACAAAGGCGTCACCCCGCGCGCAGCCATCGGCCGCGCAGCGTGGGGACGCCTTTTTTTGTTTTCCGAACCGCAACGGGGGCACGATGAAAAGATCCAGGCTGGTGATGGTGGGCAACGGCATGGCCGGCGTGCGCACGCTGGAGGAGCTGCTCAAGATCGCGCCCGACCTCTACGAAATCACGGTATTCGGGGCCGAGCCCCACCCCAACTACAACCGCATCATGCTGTCGCCCGTGCTGGCGGGCGAGCAGCAGCTGGACGAGATCATCCTCAACGACTGGTCCTGGTATGCGCAGCACGGCATCACCCTGCATTCCGGCTGCCGCGTGCACGCAGTGGACCGGGCGCGCCGCGTGGTGCATGCCGTGGACGCGGCCGGCCAGCCGGTGAGCGCCGGGTACGACCGGCTGATCCTGGCCACGGGCTCGCGCCCCTTCATGCTGCCCGTGCCCGGGCGCGAGCTGGAAGGCGTGCTGGGCTACCGCGACATTGCCGACACCCAGGCCATGATCGCCGCGGCCGCCAGCCACCGCCATGCCGTGGTCATCGGCGGCGGCCTGCTGGGCCTGGAGGCCGCCAACGGACTCATGAAGCGCGGCATGGACGTTACCGTGGTGCATGCAGGCGAACGCCTGCTGGACCGCCAGCTGGACGAGACCGCCGGCGCCTTGCTGCAGGCCTCGCTGGCCGAGCGCGGCATGCGCTTTCTGATGCAGGCCCAGACCCGGGCGCTGACGGGCGACGGCCAGGGTCGCGTGGCCTGCGTGCACCTGCAGGACGGGCGCGAGGCACCGGCCTCGCTGGTCGTCATGGCCGTGGGCATCCGGCCCGAGACCGCGCTGGCCGAGCAGATGCACCTGCACGTGCAGCGCGGCATCGTGGTCAGCGACACGCTGCAGACCGTGACCGACCCGCGCATCTATGCCGTGGGCGAGTGCGCCGTGCACCGGGGCGTGGCCTACGGGCTGGTGGCGCCGCTGTTCGAGCAGGGCAAGGTGCTGGCCAACCACCTGGCCGAGATCGGCATCGGCCGCTATCCGGGCTCGCAGACCTCGGCCAAGCTCAAGGTCACGGGCATCCATCTGTTCAGCGCGGGCGACTTCCGCGGCGACGAGGGCACGGAGGAAATCGTGCTCAGCGACCCCGGCGCGGGCGTGTACCGCAAGCTTGTGCTGCGCGGTGACAGGCTGGTGGGCGCCTGCCTGTATGGCGACACCGAGGAC
This sequence comes from Delftia sp. UME58, assembly GCF_014170385.1. Taxonomy (NCBI): domain Bacteria; kingdom Pseudomonadati; phylum Pseudomonadota; class Betaproteobacteria; order Burkholderiales; family Comamonadaceae; genus Delftia; species Delftia sp. UME58. Next base: position 93,589 of record NZ_LZZV01000096.1, on the reverse strand, counting down.
GGCGGCTGGTACTTCCGCCTGCTGCGCGATGGCGTGGCAGTGCAGGAACTGCGCGACCGCCTCATGTTCGGCGAAAGTCAAGCCGGCCAAGCCAGCCAGGCCAGCCAGGCCAGCGGCGCGTGACGGCGCCCGCCCCCCGTGCCCTGCCCTTCCCTCATCCACCCCAGGCCCACCATGCAAGAAACCCGATCCACCTGCCCCTATTGCGGCGTAGGCTGCGGCGTCCTCATCGAAAGCGATGGTGCGCGCATCACGGGCGTGCGCGGCGATCCGGCGCACCCCGCCAACCACGGCCGCCTGTGCACCAAGGGCAGCACCCTGCACCTGACGGCCTCGCCCGCCCTGGCACGGCAGACGCGGCTGCTGCAGCCCGCGCTGCGTGCCACGCGCGGCGCGGCGCCCCAGGATGTGGGCTGGGACACCGCGCTGGACCTGGCCGCCGGCAGGCTGGCCTCCATCGTGCAGGAGCATGGCCCCGACGCCGTGGGCCTGTATGTGAGCGGCCAGTTGCTGACCGAGGACTACTACGTCTTCAACAAGCTGGCCAAGGGCCTGATCGGCACCAACAACATCGACACCAATTCGCGCCTGTGCATGAGCAGCGCCGTGGCCGGCTACAAGCTCACGCTGGGCGCCGATGCGCCACCGGCCTGCTACGAGGACGTGGACCATGCGGACTGCCTCTTCATCGCGGGCAGCAACGCGGCCTGGGCGCATCCCGTGCTCACGCGGCGCATCGAGCAGGCGCGTGCCGCGCGGCCGCGTATGAAGATCATCGTGGCCGACCCGCGTCGCACCGACACGGCCGGCATGGCCGACCTCTTCCTGCCGCTGCGCCCCGGCAGCGACACCCTGCTGTTCCACGGCATGCTGCACATCATGGAGCTGGAAGGCTGGCTGGACCAGGGCTACATCGCACGCCACACCAGCGGCTTTGCCGACCTGCAGGCCCTGGTGCGGGAGGCCACGCCAGAGCGCGTGGGCGAGCTCTGCGGCCTGCCCCGCCACGATCTGTTCCAGGCCGCGCAATGGTTTGCGCTGGGCGGGGATGCACGCGACGACGCCGCCCGTGGCGCCACGCTCAGCCTGTACTGCCAGGGCCTGAACCAGAGCAGCAACGGCACGGCCAAGAACGCCGCGCTGATCGGCCTGCACCTGGCCACGGGCCAGATCGGGCGCGCAGGCGCGGGGCCGTTCTCGCTCACGGGCCAGCCCAATGCCATGGGCGGGCGCGAGGTGGGCGGGCTGGCCAATCTGCTGTCGGCCCACCGCGACCTGGCCAACCCGGCCCACCGCGCCGAAGTGGCCGCACTGTGGGGCGTGGACGCCGTGCCATCACGGCCCGGCAAGACCGCCGTGGAGATGTTCGAGGCCGCCGCCGAGGGCGAGATCCGCGCGCTGTGGATAGCCTGCACCAACCCTGCGCAAAGCATGCCCGACCAGGCCCTGGTGCGGCGCGCGCTGCAGCGGGCCGAATTCGTCATCGTGCAGGAGGCCTTTGCCACCACCGCCACATGCGCCTACGCCGACCTGCTGCTGCCCGCCACCACCTGGGGCGAGAAGATCGGCACGGTGACCAACAGCGAAAGGCGCATCTCGCGCGTGCGCCCCGCCGTGGCCGCACCCGGCGCCGCGCGCCATGACTGGCGCATTGCCGTGGACTGCGCGCGGCGCATGGAGGCACGGCTGCGCCCGGGCCGGCCCAGCCTCTTCCCCTACGACACCGAGGACGCCGCCGCAGGCGCCCAGGCCATCTGGAACGAGCACCGCGAGAGCACGCGCGGGCGCGACCTGGACATCACCGGACTGTCCTGGGATCTGCTGGACGCGCAAGGCCCCCAGCAATGGCCGCTGCCCGAGGGCGTGGCGCAAGGCCGCGCACGGCTGTACGAAGATGGCCGCTTTCCCACGCCCGATGGCCGCGCACGCTTTGCCCTGCTGCCCTGGCAGCCGCTGGCCGAGCCGCCCGATGCGCACTACCCCTTCAGCCTGACCACGGGCCGGCTGCGCGACCAGTGGCACGGCATGAGCCGCACGGGCCAGCTGGGCCGCCTGTTCGGCCATGCGGCCGAGCCCTGCCTGCAAATGCACCCGCAGGACATGGCCCAGCGCGGCCTGCGCGCGGGCGACCTGGTGCAGATGAGCAGCCGGCGCGGCGCCTTGCTGGTGCCGGTGCAGCCCGATGACACGCTGACGCCCTCCCAACTCTTCATGGCCATGCACTGGGGCGGGGAATACCTGGGGGGCACGGGAATGGGCGGCACCTCAACGGGCGGCATCAACGCCCTGACCACCCCGGCCTTCTGCCCCGGCTCCAAGCAGCCCGAACTCAAGCACACGGCCGTGAAGCTGCAAAAGGCCGAACTGCCCTGGACACTGCTGGCCATGGCCTGGCTGCCCGAGGACCGGGTGCTGGCCGTGCGCGAGCAGTTGTCCGCCCTCATGCCGCACTTCGGCTTCGCCAGCTGCGTGCCCTTCGGCAATGCCGTCCCGCTGCAGGACGCCGCCCGGGCCCGCCACGGCGTGCTGCTGCGCGCCGCCGCGCATGAGGCGCCCGGCGACGCGCTCATCGCGCAGATCGAGTCCCTGCTGGGCCTGGATGCCGCCGACACCCTGCGCTACAGCGACCGCCGCCGCCAGCACAGCCGCGCGCTGCGGCTGGACCGCCACAGCCTGTCCACCACGGTCGAAGCCTTGCTGCTGGCGGGCGACACACGCGCGGGCAGCTGGCTGTCCACCCTGCTGCAGGACCAGATGCCGGCACAGGACTATGGCCGCCTGCTGCTCATGCCCTCGGGCTCGGCGCCGCTGGCCATCCAGCCGCGTGCGCGCCAGGTCTGTACCTGCTTCGATGTGGACGAGACCGCCATCGCAGGCGCGCTTGCGCGCTGCGAGGGCAGCGACGACGCGCGCCTGGCCGCGCTGCAGGGCCAGTTGCGCTGCGGCACCAATTGCGGCTCCTGCCTGCCCGAGCTCAAGCGCCTGGTGCGCCACATACCCCTGGCGAAGAGCCGGGAGGCCGCATGAAAGAGGCGATGGAACAACGGGTTTGCATATATAGCGAAAAGTAATGAAACCTGCGGGAAAATATGCCCCCACAGGATTCCACCCACGATTGCAACGCCATGGGCATCAGCCAATACATCAAGGAAATAGGCCGCGGCGCACGCGGAGCCAAGGCGCTGGAGCGCCCGCAGGCGGCCGACCTGTTCGGCCAGGTGCTGGACGGCGGCGTCAGCGACCTGGAGATCGGGGCCTTTTGCATCGCCATGCGCATCAAGGGCGAGACCGTCGAGGAGATGAGCGGCTTCCTGGACGCCGTGCATGCGCGCGTCGCCCGCTTTCCTGCCTCTGCCGACAGCGGCCCCGTGATCGTGCTGCCCAGCTACAACGGCGCACGCCGCCTGCCCGTGCTCACCCCCCTGCTGGCCCTGCTGCTGGCGCGCGAAGGCCTGCCCGTGCTGCTGCACGGCATGCGCACCGAGGCGCGCCGCATCCTGGCCAGCGATGTGCTGCAGGCCCTGGGCATTGCGCCGCTGCCATCCCCCCAGGCCCTGGCCGGCGGCCAGGTGGCCCATATCCATACCGAACATCTGCACCCGGCCCTGGCGCGCCTGCTGTCCGTGCGCGAGGTCATCGGCCTGCGCAACCCGGGCCACAGCGTGGTCAAGCTGCTGGCGCCCTGCGACGGTCCCTGCCTGCTGGTGACGGCCTACACCCATCCCGAGTACCTGCCCATGCTGCACGGCACCTTCGGGACGCTGGGCATGAACGTCCTGCTCTCGCGCGGGCTGGAAGGCGAGGTCGCGGCCGACCCGCGCCGGCTGCCGCGCTACGACGGCTTTGTGGCAGGCGCCCACCAGCTGCTGGCCGAGCAGCAAAGCGGCACCGCCTCCGACGTGCCGGGCCTGCCCGCCGAGATCGACGTGGACACCACGGCGCGCTACACCGAAGACGTGCTCGCGGGCCGGCTGCCCGTGCCGCCCGCGCTCACGCGCCAGGTGGAACACATCACCCGCCTTGCCGATCAGATTCGCTGAATACCCCAGAAAAACGGAGCCCCGCCATGACGACCCCGTCCCACACCCCCGCGAACACCGCCCGGAGCGGCAGCTGCACCCTGGTCGGCGCTGGCCCCGGCGACCCGGAGCTGCTGACCATCAAGGCCCTCAAGGCCATACAGGCTGCCACCGTGCTGCTGGTCGATGACCTGGTCAGCGACGCCATCGTGGCCCATGCCGCGCCCACGGCGCGCATCGTCTACGTGGGCAAGCGCGGCGGCTGCAAGAGCACGCCCCAGGCCTTCATCGAAAAACTCATGCTGAGCGCCGTGCAGGACGGCGAGACCGTGGTGCGCCTGAAGGGCGGCGACCCCTTCATCTTCGGGCGCGGCGGTGAAGAGGTGGAGCACCTGCGCGAAGCGGGCGTCGAGGTCCAGGTCATCAACGGCATCACCGCTGGCCTGGCCGGGCTCACCAGCCTGGGCGCCCCGCTCACGCACCGCGACCGGGCGCACGGCGTAGTCTTCATCACGGGCCACGCCAAGCCCGGCGACAGCGGCACCGACTGGCGCCAGCTGGCCGCCACCGCGCGCGATGCGCGGCTCACCCTGGTGATCTACATGGGCGTGAGCAGCGTGGAGCACATCCGCGCCGAGCTGCTGAACGGCCTGCCCCCGGCCACGCCCGTGGCCGTGATCCAGCATGCCAGCCTGCCACAACAGCGCCATGCGTTGACCACGCTGGGTGCGCTGGTGGAGTGCATTGCCGACACGGGCCTGGGCAGCCCCAGCGTCATCGTCGTTGGCGATGTGGTCCATGGCGTACGGGCAATGGCCGAACCTCAGACACCGCTCACCGCTGCGGTTGCAGCCGCCTGAGCGTCAGATTGCCGCAGTCAAAAATCTATCGATCCATAAATATCATTAGTTTTCATTAAAAATCCCCTGTTGGCTGCCGAAACAGCGTGTAGACCGTTTTGGCAGACCGCCAGCTCCGCCAGGCGGCGGTAGCGCCATCGGGGGATTCCATGAAAACACCAGGCCTTACTTTCACTTCCACAGCTGCGCGGCCACGGCTGCCCGCATGGCGGCGCACGTGGTCACGGCTGCTGGCCGGCTGCGCGCTTGGCATGGCCCTGCTCATGCCCGGCCTGGCTGGCGGCGCCGACATGGTGCTGGCCACGCGCGTCACGGCCGGTGCAAAGCCCTGGCTCACTCCAGCGCACCGCCAGTGGCTGCAGGCGCGCGGGCCGCTGACCGTGGGGATTTCCCAGCCCGACCATCCTCCCCTGGAAATGATCGATGGCGAGCGCTTCCAGGGCATCACGGCCGACCATCTGGGCCTGCTGTTTCCCACGCCGGTGCGCTTGAAGACCTATGGATCGCGCGTGGCCGTGCTCGATGCGCTGCGGCGCGGCGAGATCGACCTGGCCTGCAAGGGCACCGAGCTGGAGGCCGAACGCGCCGACCTGGCCCTGAGCGTGCCCTACCTGCCCAGCCAGCCCGTGCTGGTGTCGCTCTCGCACGCCCCCTTCGACGCCGGGCGCCGGGGCGCGCGGCTGGCCATGACGCCCGACCAGCTGTTGCGCTCCCAGGTGACGGCCGCCTATCCTCTCAGCGAGCTGCAGACCTATGAAACACCCCGCCGCGCGCTGGAGGCGCTGAGCCTGGGCGAGATCGACGGCTTCGTCGGCGACACGGTCACGGTGTACTACCTGATCCAGGCCAACTACCTGCTCAACCTGCGCGTGCAGGGCTTCGCCCCTATAGAAAGCCGGGGCTTCGGCATGCTGGTGCGGCATGACGATGCGCAGCTGAAGGCCTATCTGGACCAGGCCCTGCCCGCCATCACCTTGCAGCATGGCGACGACATTCTGCACAGCTGGAGCGGCAGCCGCCGTCCGCTGCTGGGAAGCGACCGCGTGGCCCTGGCCCCCTCGGAAAAGCAGTGGCTGGATGCCCATCCCCGCATTCCCGTGGTGCTCAACAGTTCGCTGGGATCGCTGGGACAGCTGGATGCCGACCGCCAGGCCGAGGGCATAGGGCCCGACTACCTGGACCTGATCAGCCACCGTGCCGGCCTGCAGTTCGACTACATGACCGCACGCAACTACGCCGAACTCGAGACCATTCTGGGCTCGGGCAAGGCCCTGCTCACCCCCGTATACACCTCGCCGCCGATTGCATCGCCCCATATCAAGCTGCTGCCGCCCTACCTGCGCAGCGCGGTGGTGGTGATGGCCCGGCCCGAGGCGAATGCGGGCACACAGCGTGGCAAGCGCATACACCACCTGCAGGGACTGGAGGGCAAGCGCGTGGCCATGGTGGAGGGCTTCTTCCTGGAAGACACGGTGCGCCGCGAGCATCCGCGCATACGGCTGCAGCTGTATCCCGACCTGGCCAAGGCCCTGGCCAGCGTGGCAGCCGATGACAGCGATGCCTTTGTCGGCAACGACTACGCAGCGCGCTATGCCAACGCCCGGCAATTGGGCAACCAGTTGCAGCTCACCGGCATCCTGGAGGACTACACCCGCCCCGTGAGCCTGGCCGTGCATGCCGCCGAGCCCGAGCTTCTGAGCATCCTGGAGAAGGCCCAGCTGTCCATCTCGCCCGAAGAAATGGCCGAAATCGTCCGCCTATGGGCGCCGCGCGATAGCGGCAGCGGCGCGCGTTTCTGGCGCGAGCACCGCCAGCGCCTGCTGCTGCTGCTGGCGGCGCTGGCGCTGGCCACGGTCACCTCCCTGGTCTGGGGCTTTTACCTGAGCCGCCAGATGCGCAGGACACGCCGTGCCGAGCGGCGTGCCGAGGCCGCCAACCAGGCCAAGAGCCTGTTCCTGTCCACCACCAGCCACGAGATACGTACGCCGCTCAGCGCCATCATCGGCCTGCTGGAGCTGGCGCAGGACCGCGAAAAGCGGGGCCTGCCCCACCGCGAGACGCTGGCCGCGGCCCACAAGGCTTCCCAGGGCATGCTGCTGCTGCTGGGCAATGTGCTGGACCTGCACCGCATCGAGTCGGGCCACATCGACTCCACGCCCCAACCCGTGGCGCTGCGGCCGCTGATCGAAGACATGGCCCCGCTGCTGCAGGGCCTGGCGCACGGCAAGCGGCTGTCGCTGCGCACCCACGTGGGCAAGGGCGTGGACCACAGCGTGACGGCCGACCCGCTGCATCTCAAGCAGGTGTTGTTCAACCTGCTGAGCAATGCCATCAAGTTCACCGAACGCGGCAGCGTCACCCTGCGCGCGCAAGGCACCAGCCGCCATGACCGCCTGCTGCTGCAGATGGAGGTCGAGGACACCGGCATCGGCATTGCGCCGCAGGACCAGGCCCGGCTGTTCCAGCCCTTTTCGCAGGTGCCAGGGGCCCATCAGGACCAGGCCTTCGGCAGCGGCCTGGGCCTGAGCATCACGCGCCGCCTGCTGGAGCACATGGGAGGGACCATCACCCTGGAGAGCGCGCCGGGCCGGGGCTCACGCTTCACGGTCAGGTTGAGCCTGCCGCTGGTGGACCCGGACGATATGCCTTCGGCCGAAGAGGTACTGCCCCGGGTCATGCCCGCGCAGCTGGAGCTGCGTGCACAGGTCGATACAGGCACCGAGCCCCTGCCCGGCATCCAAGCCGAGCCCGAACTCAGAATCCTGGCCGTGGAAGACTATCTGTTCAATCGCGAGCTGCTCAAGAGCCAGCTCACCGCGCTGGGCCACGGCATCTCGCTGGCCAGCGATGGGCAGGATGCCTGGGCGCGTTGCCTGGTCGAGTCCTTTGATCTCATCATCACCGACGGCCGCATGCCGATCATGGACGGCTTCGAGTTCATACGGCGACTGCGCCGGCGGGAAGCCGAAAACCAGCTGCGCCGCTGCCGCGTGATTGCGCTGACCGCCAGTCCCGAGGCCTCCGAAGCCCTGCGCTACCTGCAGGCCGGTGCCGACGAAGTGCTGTCCAAGCCGGCTTCCATGGAAGACCTCAAGCGCGTCATCGAGCAGGTGCTGGACGAGTTGCAGGACAGCGCGCCCGGCACCTGGAAGACGCCGCCCACCGCGCCCTCAGCTCTCAGCCCGGCTTGACCGAGCTGCTGGCCGTCACGCGGCTTTGCTCGAAGCGCTGGGCCAGCTCGCGGCGCAGGTCCTTGCGGATCAGCGCGGCCTGCCAGCGGCGCTTTTCCTCGTCGGTGGACGGCACCAGCGTGGGCACGGGCGCAGGCTGCTTGTTCTCGTCCACCGCCACCATGGTGAAAAAGCAGCTGTTGACATGGCGCACCACCTGGGTGCGTATGTCCTCGGCCACCACCTTGATGCCGATCTCCATCGACGACTTGCCCGTGTGGTTGACGCTGGCCAGGAAGGTCACCAGCTCGCCCACGTGGATGGGCTGCAGGAACATCACCTGGTCCACGCTCAGCGTGACCACATAGCGTCCCGCGTAGCGGCTGGCACAGGCATAGGCCACCTGGTCGAGCTGCTTGAGAACGGCGCCGCCATGGACGTTGCCCGAAAAGTTCGCCATGTCGGGCGACATGAGCACGGTCATGCTCAGCTGGTGCGATGGGAAATTCATCGCTGGATTTTAGGTCCCCCCTGAGTCGCTGCGCGCCTTCCCCCAGAGGGGGACGACACCCTCGGTGCGGGGCGGCCCTTCCTCGGTGTCCCTGGCTTCAGGACACGCCAGTTTCACAGGGCACGCGAAGGGCTGGCACAAGTGCGCGAGAATGGGCGCCCTTTTGCCCCCCCGAGTGACGTTTTTGTGACCTCTTCCCTCTCTTTCGACGCCATCGTCATCGGCGCCGGCGCGGCCGGTCTGTTCTGTGCGGCCCAGGCCGGGCAGCGTGGCCTGTCGGTGCTGCTCCTGGACCACGCGGAGAAGGTGGCCGAGAAGATCCGCATCTCGGGCGGCGGCCGTTGCAACTTCACCAACCGCGACCTGGACGTGCGCGCGCCGCACAAGCACTTCGTGGGCGGCAACCCGCAGTTCTGCCGCTCGGCCCTGTCGCGCTACACGCCGGCCGACTTCATCGCGCTGATGGACAGGCACGGCATTGCCCACCATGAAAAGCACAAGGGCCAGCTGTTCGCCGACCGCTCGGCCGAGGACATCATCGCCATGCTGCTGGCCGAATGCCAGGCCGGCGGCGTGCAGCGCTGGCAGCCCTGCAAGGTCGATTCCGTCGCGCATGCGGATGGCCAGTACCGCCTGCAGACCAGCCGTGGCGCCGTGCAGGCGCCCAGCCTGGTCATCGCCACGGGCGGGCTGTCCATTCCCAAGATAGGCGCCACCGACTTCGGCTACCGCCTGGCCCAGCAGTTCGACCTGCCCCTGGTCGAGCGCGTGCCGGGCCTGGTGCCGCTGACCTTCGACGGCGATGCCTGGGCACCCTACGCCCAGCTCGCCGGTCTGGCCTTGCCCGTGGAAATCAGTACCGGCAGCAAGAAGGAACGCATGGCCTTCATGGAAGACCTGCTGTTCACGCACCGCGGCCTGTCCGGCCCCGCCGTGCTGCAGATCTCCAGCTACTGGAAGCCCGGCACACCCCTGTGCATCAACCTCGCCCCCGAGGTGGACCTGCAGGACGAATTGCTCAAGGCCAAGTCGCGCTCGCGCAAGCTCATCGCCAACGAACTGGCGCAGTGGCTGCCCTCGCGCCTGGCCGATGCCTGGGTACAGCAGGACGCGGCCTGGCAGCGCCCCATTGCCGAAGCCTCGGACAAGGCCCTGAACCAGCTGGCCGAGCGCCTGTCGCGCTGGGAGATCGTGCCCACCGGCACCGAAGGCTACAAGAAGGCCGAAGTGACGCTGGGCGGCGTGGACACGCGTGCGCTTTCGCAACAGACCATGGAATGCAAGACCCGGCCCGGCCTGTACTGCATCGGCGAGGTGGTGGACATCACCGGCTGGCTGGGCGGATACAACTTCCAATGGGCCTGGGCCAGCGCGCATGCGTGCGCGCAGGCCTTGCCTTGTGCGTGATTTGTCAGATCGCTTTCGTCTCGCGTATAATCGCCCGCTTTGCTGGCAATTGCCCCGTCGGCCAATACTAGTTAACTATTGACGGGGACCAACCGCTGAACATGGCTCTCAGGCCCGATCTTCCCGAGAACCCGCTGTCAGCACAGATATCTGGAAATCTAGCTAATGACCACCATCCGCGTAAAAGAAAACGAGCCCTATGAAGTTGCCCTGCGCCGCTTCAAGCGCACCATCGAAAAGCTCGGCCTGCTGACCGACCTGCGCGCTCGCGAGTTCTACGAGAAGCCCACATCCGAACGCAAGCGCAAGAAGGCTGCCGCCGTCAAGCGTCACTACAAGCGCGTTCGCAGCATGCAGCTGCCCAAGAAGCTGTACTGATCAGCTCTTGACCAGCCGGCTCTCGTCAGCCGCAAAACCCGCGCTCGGGACGCCAGGCGCGGGTTTTTTGTTTTTGTTTCTTGGTTTTTGTTTTCCGACGCCACTACCTCAGGAGAAATGCCATGAGCCTCAAGGCCCAGATCACCGAAGACATGAAGACCGCCATGCGCGCCAAGGACAGCGAACGCCTGGGCACCATCCGCCTGCTGCTGGCCGCGATGAAGCAAAAGGAAGTCGATGAACGCGTCGAGCTCGACGACGCCGCCGTCATCGCCATCGTGGACAAGCTGATCAAGCAGCGCAAGGACAGCATTGCAGCCTTCGAGGGCGCAGGCCGCCAGGACCTGGCCGACAAGGAAAAGGCCGAAATGGCCGTGCTGACCGCCTACCTGCCCGCACGCATGTCGGCCGAGGAAGTGGCCACCGCCGTGAAGGCCATCGTGGCCGAGCTGGGCGCCTCCGGCCCCGGCGACATGGGCAAGGTCATGGGCGCGGTCAAGGCGCAACTGGCTGGCAAGGCCGACATGGGCCAGGTGTCCGCTGCCGTCAAGGCTGCCCTGGCAGGTTGAGCCTGCTGCGGCAGCCGCGCCCTTTTCAGGACGCTGCTGCCGCCCATTCCTGCTGAAAGTGCTCCTGCAGGAATTCGACACAGACACGCACCTTGGCCGACAGCTGCAGCCGCGTCGGATAGACCGCCCAGACATTGGCCTCCTGCCGCCATTCGGGCAGCAGCTGCACCAGGCGCCCGGCCTGCAGATGGGCGCCCACATCCCACAGCGAGCGCAGCGCAATGCCGCGCCCGTCAACGGCCCACTGCACCACCATCTCCCCGTTGTTGGCCGACAGCGGCCCCGTGACCTTCACCGATTGCTCGGCGGCGCCCGCGCGCAGCCGCCACACGCCAAAGGCCTGGTCGCGCTCCTTGATGGCCAGGCAGTCGTGGGCCGACAGCTCGGCCGGCGTGCGCGGCATGCCACGGCGCGCCAGGTAGGCAGGCGCCGCGCACAGCACGCGGTGGTTGTCGGCCAGCCGCCGCGCAATCAGGTGGGGCGCAATCTCGTCGCCCACGCGCACATCCAGATCGAAGCCCTCGCCCGCCACATCCACCAGCCGGTCGAACACATCCAGCCGCACCTGCAGCTCCGGATGGCGCTCCACCAGCCGGGACAGCGCCGGCGCGATCACATGCCGCCCGAAGCCGAAGCTGCTGCTCACGCGCAGCAGCCCGCGCGGCTCGCTGCGCGTGATGGCCACCTCCTGCATCAGCTGGTCCATGTCGTCGAGGATGCGCTGCGCCCAGTGGAATACGCGCTCGCCCTCCTCGGTCACGGCCACGCGGCGCGTGGTGCGGTGCAGCAGCTTCACGCCCAACTCCTGCTCCAGCAGGCGGATGCGCTTGCTCACATAGGCGGGCGATGCACCCAATTCCTCGGCCGCAGCGGCAAAGCCGGATTTGCGGGCCACCACGGTGAAGACGCGCAGGTCTTCGGGAGCCGGTTGTTTATTCACGATCTGTAAACAATGGAACCACAGTTGGCCGATTGTATTTAGCCCTGGAGCAGCCAACAATGCCATGCATGCGGCCGGACTGCCTATGCCGTTTCTCGTTTTCCATCCATTCGATCCAAGGACAGACACCATGCAAGACACATTCAAGATCGCCGTCATCGCCGGTGACGGCATTGGCAAGGAAGTCATGCCCGAAGGCCTGCGTACCCTGGAGGCCGCTGCCAGCCGCTTTGCGATCAAGCTCGAATTCCACCATTTCGACTGGGCCCACTGCGACTACTACCTGGCCCACGGAAAAATGATGCCCGACGACTGGAAGGCGCAGCTGTCCGGCATGGACGCCATCTTCTTCGGCGCCGTGGGCTGGCCCGCCACCGTGCCCGACCATGTCTCGCTGTGGGGCTCGCTGCTCAAGTTCCGCCGCGAGTTCGACCAGTACATCAACCTGCGCCCCGTGCGCCTGTTCGAGGGCGTGCCCTGCCCGCTGGCCGGCCGCAAGCCCGGCGACATCGACTACTACGTGGTGCGCGAGAACACCGAAGGCGAATACACCTCGCTGGGCGGCATCATGTACGAGGGCACGGACCGCGAAATCGTGATCCAGGAATCGGTCTACTCGCGCAAGGGTGCCGAACGCCTGCTCAAGTACGCCTTCGACCTGGCCCGCAGCCGCGAGCGCAAGCACGTCACCCTGGCCACCAAGAGCAACGGCATCGCCATCAGCATGCCCTGGTGGGACCAGCGCGCCGAGGACGTGGCCAAGGCCTATCCGGACGTCACGCTGGACAAGCAGCACATCGACATCCTGACCGCACGCTTCGTGCTGCAGCCGGGCCGCTTCGACGTGGTGGCCGCCACCAACCTGTTCGGCGACATCCTCAGCGACCTGGGACCGGCCACCACGGGCACCATCGGCCTGGCCCCCTCGGCCAACCTCAACCCCGACCGCAGCTTCCCCAGCCTGTTCGAGCCCGTGCACGGCTCGGCGCCCGACATCTATGGCAAGAACATCGCCAACCCCATCGCCATGGTCTGGTCGGCTGCGCTGATGCTGGACTTCCTGACCCACGGCCAGGGCGCAGGCCGCGCGGCACACGACGCCATCGTCTCGGCCATCGAGGAAGTCATCAAGAACGGCCCCCGCACGCCCGACCTGGGCGGCACGGCCAGCACCACCGAAGTGGGCCAGGCCATCGCCCGGCGCATCGCTGCCGCCTGAGGCGCCACGCCGGGGTTCGCGCCGCCCCGGCTACCGGGCCCTGCGCAGCCTGCCTGCCCCAACCAGCGCCGCCAACAGGCCCAGCATGAACAGCGCCACGGTGTGCAAGGCCGGCACAGGCGTGGGCACTGGCGTGGGCACTGGCGCCGCCGCCACAGCCTGCGTGAAGCCCTGGCTCATCGGGGCGTGGCTCGCATCCCCGCTGTAGTCCACGACAAGGTTGTGGGACCCGGGCTCCAAAGGCACGCGGACCGTGATGCTGGCAGCACCGCTGGCCAGGGGGGCAGAGCCCAGCAGCGACCCGTTGTACGAGACCGTGATATCGCCCCTGGGAAGCAAGGCCGCCATCGCCCGCAGCGCCTCCCGGTGGGCCTGCACCTCGGTCACGGCCGACACGTTGATGGTCACATCGTCGCCGGGCTTGGAAGGGTTGGGGGTCGAAGTGATCACCAGGGTCGCCGCTGCCAGGGCAATTTGCACGCTTTGCTGCTGCCTTGCTGCCGCCTCGTAGTTCGCGTCACCGGCCTGGTCGGCCAGGATGCGGCAGGGCCCCGTTGTAGTGAAGGAGACCGAACTGCCCGCAATGGTGCAATGGGCAGCCGTCGCCGCATCCACGGAGAACACCACTGCCTTGCCGGAAGCCCCGCCCGTAGCTGCCACGGCATAGGTATCGCCCACCTTGGCGCCTGCAGGCGCCACGGAAGTGAAGGCAATGGCCTGCGAGCCCTTGCCGATGCTCAAGGACAGGACTTGCCGGGCCGCAGGCAGATGGTTCGCATCCCCCTGCTGATCGGCGGCCAGCAGGCAGTTGTCCGTACCCGCCTGCCTTCCGTACACCTCGGCACCGCTGACGGAGCAGGCAGCAGGCGTCAGGGAGCTGAACTGCACGGCCTGGGCCGAGCCGCCGCCGGCGGCGCTGAGAGCCACCCGTGCATCCACGACCAGGGCCGCCGGCATGCTCCAGACGATGGTCTGCGCAGCAGGCTGCACCGTCACCGGGTAAGCCATCTCGGGAGCGGGCCCATAGGTCGCGTCGCCGACCTGCCGGGCCGTCATCCTGCAAGTGCCTGCGGAATGGAAGCTGAACACCCCTGCGGCATCGACAGTGCAAACCTCTGGCGCAGATGCGGAAAACGTCACGGCCAGGCCGGAGGTAGCCGTTGCAACAGGCGTGAATGTCGTGCCGAAGGTCTGCGCCGACGGCTGTGCGAAGTCGATGGTCTGCTCCCGCCGGAGCGTGGTGAAGGGCACGCTGGCCACATCCGGCTGCACGCGGCCTGCGCCATCCCTGGCGATGAAGTGCAGCCTGTAGGCCGTATTCACCGCCAGCCCTCCGATATCGATATCGTGGACCACGCCGGCCGTCAGACCGACCGAGGCGCCGCCCGCCTGCAGCGCGGCGGCATCCGGAGCCGCCGCGGCCGCAGCAAGCACCTGCCAGTAGCCCGTGCCGTCCCGGTCCAGCGCCACGCGGGCCTTGGCCGTCACGCCGCCCGCCTGCGGGTCGACGGCGGGAGCCAGACTGAAAACCGGGCGGCCCAGCACATAGCTGGCAAACCCATGGTTTTGTGTTGGTTGCCACCCATCGGACATGGATGACAGGCCCGCCCAGGCCGCATTGGCAGGGATGGACGATGCGTCCATGGCGAGCAGGGTCTGGATGCCATCGAGCGAATAGTGGAAAACAGTGCTGCCGATGGGACGCGTGAAGGAGTACCCCTCGATCTGAAAGGAGCTGATCGTGGCCCAGGCTGCCGCTGCAGGAATGCCCATGGGGTCGGTCGTCTGCACGACCTGGCCCTGGTAGCTGTATGTGTAGTGCTCGTTCCAGCTGTTGCTCGCCCAGCCGCCATCCCAGTAGTTGGAAGGGGTGATCCAGTCCGCAGTGGCAGGTGGCGAGCTGCCTTGCTGCACCACGCCACCCTCGCTGAACGTGTATTCGGTCACCGTGCTCGCATACAAAGCGTGGTACTGCGTCTGGTAACTCGTCATGACCAGCCCCTGCGCTGGCGCGGCCACGGCGACGGCGCAATGCAGGCCGGCCCCGAGTACCGTCCCCCACGGCATCATCGCCCTGGAAAATCCCACCCGAAGGCAACTGCCTCGTTCTCTCACATGCACTCCCGTTTCAACTTGCTGTTCTTCTGGTCCATGCCGGGGGTACCGGCAATGCATGAGCCTAGCGGCCGCATCTGCCCGCGCCTTGACTGCGCGTTGCGCTTTTCTTGACATTGCGTCCCGCCCCCTGCTCAACGCGGGCTGCCGCGCCACGGGCCCGTCATTCGCCAGCACCCTCCTGCTACCCCCCGGGCCTGCAAAGCGGCGACGTGCCCGGCCGACCGGGCCATCGTCTGGGCGCGGAGATCACGGCATTGCCCCCGGCCACAACCCCTGTCCACCGAACAGGGCAAGATGGCCAGCTGCGGCATTCGGGCCGCTCAGCAAAGCACGGAATCTCCATGAAGCACTACGACTACATCGTCATCGGCGGCGGCAGCGGCGGCATTGCATCGGCCAACCGCGCCGCCATGCACGGGCGCCACTGCGCGCTGATCGAAGCCGGCGAGATCGGTGGCACCTGCGTCAACGTGGGCTGCGTGCCCAAGAAGGTCATGTGGCATGCGGCCCAGATCGGCGAGGCCATGCACCGCTACGGCCCCGACTATGGCTGGGATGCCACCGTCAACCGCCTGGACTGGCAGCGCCTGCTGGACAGCCGCAGCGCCTATATCGACCGCATCCATGCCTCGTATGAAAGCGGCCTGGCGCGCAACAAGGTCGAGCTGCTCCAGGGCTTCGGCCGCTTCGTGGACGCACGCACCGTGGAGGTTGGCGGCCAGCTTCTCAGGGCCGACCACATCCTCATCGCCACGGGCACGCGCCCGGCCCGGCCCGACATTCCTGGCGCCGAACTGGGCATTGACTCCGACGGCTTCTTCGCCCTCAAGGCCCTGCCCGCGCGCACGGCCGTGGTCGGCGCCGGCTACATCGCCGTGGAGATTGCCGGCGTGCTGCACGCGCTGGGCTCGCAGACCCATCTGTTCCTGCGCCAGGCATCGGCGCTGCGCAGCTTTGACCCGCTGCTGAGCCAGACCCTGATGGAGATCATGGAGGCCGAAGGCCCTGCCGTGCACCGCCAGGCCACCCCGAAGGCCGTGGTCCGCAACGCAGACGGCAGCCTGGATCTGCAACTGCAGGACGGCAGCAGCCACACCGTGGACTGCGTGGTCTGGGCGGTGGGCCGCAGGCCCGACACCTCGGGCCTGAACCTGGAGGCCGCAGGCGTGGCGCTGCAGGACAGCGGCCACATCGCGGTGGACAAGTTCCAGGACACCAATGTGCCCGGCATCCACGCCGTGGGCGACATCACGGGCCGCATCGAACTCACGCCCGTGGCCGTGGCCGCAGGCCGGCGCCTGTCCGAGCGCCTGTTCAACGGCAAGACCGGCGAGCACCTGGACTACGACAACGTGCCCACCGTGGTCTTCAGCCACCCGCCCATCGGCACCGTGGGCCTGACCGAGCCGCAGGCGCGCGAACGATTTGGCGACGATCAGGTCAAGGTCTACCAATCGGCCTTCACCGCCATGTACACGGCAGTCACGCGCCACCGCCAGCCCGCACGCATGAAGCTGGTCTGCGTGGGTCCCGAGGAGCGCATCGTGGGCATACACGGCATCGGCCTGGGCATGGACGAGATGTTGCAGGGCTTTGCCGTGGCGCTCAGGATGGGCGCCACCAAGCGGGACTTCGATGACACCGTGGCCATCCACCCCACGGCGGCCGAGGAGTTCGTGACCATGCGCTGAAGCGCCTCTGCGGCCCTGCGCCCTCAGCGGTTGACCACGGCCTTGGGCAAGGCCAGCGTCAGCAGGCTGCCGGCCACCAGGCAGGCCGCGAACAGCAGCAGGCCTGTGCTCGACGAGTGCGTGAGGTCCTTGAGCCAGCCCAGCACATAGGTGGCCGCAAAGCCGCCGAGGTTGGCGATGGAGGCGATCAGCGCGATGCCGGCCGCCGCCGCAGGCCCCGTGAGGAAGGTGGCGGGCAGGCACCAGAACACGGGAAAGGCAGCCATGATGCCCGCCGTCGCCAGCGAGAACAGCAGCACGGTGGCCAACACATGGCCGGTGTACAGCGTGCTCATGGCCATGGCGGCCGCACCCGCCAGCGCCGGCAGCACGATGTGCCAGCGCCGCTCGCGGTGCCGGTCGGAGCTGATGCCGCACAGCAGCAGCGCGGCAATGGCAAAGGCATTGGGAATGGCCGTGAGCAGGCCGATGTCCGCCGGGCTCTTGACGCCCGCCTCGCGGATGATGGTGGGCAGCCAGAAGCTGATGGCATAGGTGGACATCATCAGGCTCAGGTCGATCATGCCCAGCAGCCAGACGCGGCCGCTGGACAGCGCCGCCCACAGCGAATGGTGGGACTCGGCCAGCTTGTCGCTGTCCAGGCTGCCGCGCAGCAGGCCCTTCTCGCGCGGCGACAGCCACTTGGCCGACTCGATGCCATTGGGCAGATAGACGAACACCAGCAGGCCCAGCACCACCGAGGGAATCGCCTCCAGGAAGAACAGCCACTGCCAGCCCGCATGGCCGCGCACGCCCGCAAAGGCCGTCATGATCCAGCCCGACAGCGGCGCCCCGACCAGGCTGGCCAGCGGCAGGCCGATCAGGAACAGCGCCATGATCTTGCTGCGCATGCGGGTGGGATACCAGTAGGTCAGGTACAGCATCACGCCAGGGAAGAAGCCTGCCTCCGCCACGCCCAGCAGAAAGCGCAGCACATAGAACTGCATGGGCGTGCTCACGAACATGGTCGCCCCCGAGATCAGGCCCCAGGTGATCATGATGCGCGCTATCCACAGCCGCGCTCCCATGCGCGCCAGCACCAGGTTGCTGGGCACCTCGAACAGGATGTAGCCCACGAAGAACAGGCCCGCGCCCAGGCCGTAGACCGTCTCGCTGAAGCCCAGGTCCTGCTGCATCTGCAGCTTGGCCAGCCCCACGTTGATGCGGTCCAGATAGGCGGCCAGGTAGCACAGGCAGAAGAAGGGCACGAGCCGCCATGTCACGCGCCCGTACAGCTCCCGCCGCTCCTTCTCCTGCTCGCGCAGCCGGACCGCCTCCCCCTGCATGCCGCCAATGCCTGCATTGCTGTGAACTGACATTTCAGCTCCTTGCTGTGTTGACCATTGCCACCGTCCATGGCCGTGCGGTGCACGGGCACATGCCCCGCGCCGCCGCGCTGGCGCACCGCGTCCGGATCCGGTGGAAGCATCTGAAGCAGTGAAATTTCAAGCGCCTACGCTCAATGCTACGCACGATAGTCAAAAACAAGTCAAGTAGTTTCCCGATAGTTAACGCACATGAGAAATCTCAAAATCTCTGTACGCAAGGGAAACGACGGGCATCTCTTCATAAAAAGCCTTGGTGTTCTTTTGTAGGCAACCCGACTCAATTCGAGTGCACACACTTCATAGACCCAACAGCCACGGCCTGAAATCCGTGATCAAACCGAGGAGAGACCCATGCCCAGACTGCGCTCAAAGACGGGACATGTCCTTGCCCTGGCCGCCCCGGCGCTTGCCATGCTCCATGCCATTGCCCCGCTGCCGACGGGTGCCCAGGTCACGCTGCAAGGCCAGATCGATGCCTTCGCGGGTTTTTCGCGGCCGCTGGGCGCGGACAAGGGCACGGGCGTGCTCACGCCAGGCGGCATGCAGACCAATTTCTGGGCCCTGCGGGGAACGGAGGCGCTGGGCGGCGGACTCAAGGCCGTGTTCGCGCTGGAGGCCTTCTACCGCGCGGACAGTGGCTCCGAAGGGCGCTTTGCCAATGACGCCTTCTTTGCGCGCAGCGCCTATGTGGGGTTGGGCAGCGACCTGGGCACGCTGCAGCTGGGCCGCAACACCACGCCCTACTGGCTGGCCACGATTGCCTTCAACCCCTATGCAGGTTCCTTTTCGTTCTCACCTGCGGTGCTGCAAAGCTTCGGACCCAACGGCAGGGCCGCCGCCGCGCTGCGCGGAGACTCGGGCTGGAGCGACAGCCTGCTCTACACCAGCCCGTCCTGGGGCGGCTTCACGGCACGGCTGCAGTACTCGTTCGAGCCCCCGTCTGGCACACCCGCGTCCCGGCGCCGCGATGCAGACAAGTACGGCGCCAGCCTCGGCTATGCGGGCGGCGCCTTCAGCGCGGCCATCGCCTACCAGAGCGTGGCCTATGCCAATGCCGCCGCCAGCGGGTTCGACCGCCAGGGCGCCTGGCTGCTGGGCGCCTCCTACGACCTGGGCGTGGCCAGGCTGTTCGCCCAGCACCAGCGACTGGCCGACCGTTTGGCCGGTTTGGCCGGCGCGGACCGCCGCAGGAACAGTGGACAGCTGGGCCTGTCCATCCCCGCAGGCCCGGGCGCCGTGCTGGCCTCCTACAGCCATGCGCGCACCTCGGGCGCCGAAGACGCCAGGCGCAATACCTGGGCCATGGGCTACGACCACCCGCTGTCCAAACGCACGGACATCTATCTCAACTACCTGCACGACCGCATCACCGGATCAGGCGCCGGCAGCGGCCAGACCTGGGGATTGGGCCTGCGCCACTACTTCTGAGATGGCACCTGCACCGCGCGCAACACCGTCTCCACCATGTGATCGCCCCAGCGCTGCAGCTCGGCCTGCTGCAGCAGATCCTTGTCGAAGAAGGCGCTCAGCGTGTGGCGGTTGGACAGGTAGAAGTAGCCCAGGCCCATGACCGTGATGTAGAGATCGTCGATGTGCACATCGGGACGGAACAGGCCCTGGGCCATTCCCGATTCCACGGCCTTGCGCAGCAGCGTGATGGCGTTGGGAAAGAAGTCGCGTATGCCCGAGGCCTTCTTCAGGTGCTTGCCCTTGAGCAGGTTCTCGGTGTTGAGCAGGAAGATCAGTTCCGGGTGCTCCTGGTAGTAGCGCCACATGAAGCGCACCACGGCCTCCAGCGCCGCGCGCGGATCGTCGAAGTCCACCAGCAGCTTCGCCTCGGCCTCCACCAGCTTGCGGTAGGCGTTCTCCAGCACGGCGGCGAACAGCTTGTCCTTGCTGCCGTAGTGGTAGTAGAGAAGGCTCTCGTAGCACTTGGCCTGCTTGCCGATGCGTTGCACGCTGGCGCCGTCGTAGCCACTTCTGGCGAACTCGATCTCGGCCGCCAGCAAGATGGCCTCCTTGGTCGTCTTGCCGGTCTTGGCAGTCCGCTTGCGCCCCGCAGACGCCTTGGCAGGGGCCTTGGAAGGAGCCGACTTCGCAGCGGCTTTCCTGGCGGGCGCAGCCTTGCGCTTCGGGGTGGCGGGAACTTCCTCGGGATCAGTGGTCATGGGCACGGCGTCAGGTGAAGGGGGCGTTGCGTCGGCCATTCTAGGGAAAAACGCCATATTGAAATTGAGTGTTCACTCAAACAAAATTGAGTGAACACTCAACAAGGAGAGTCCCCATGGAAACCTATGTACTCGATACCTGGTACCCGCTGACCTGGTCGCGCAACGTGGGCCGCCAGCTGTCGGCGCACCGCATCGTCGAACGCGACGTGGTGCTCTACCGCACCGAGGCCGGCGCCGTCGTGGCCATGGAGGACGCCTGCCCCCACCGCCTGCTGCCGCTGTCCATGGGCAAGCTCAAGGGCGATGCCATCGAATGCGGCTACCACGGCCTGACCTTCGACTGCAGCGGCCGCTGCACGCGCGTGCCGGGCCAGGACATGATCCCGGGCAACGCCGTGGTGACCACCTATCCGGTCAAGGAGAACATGGGCCTGGTCTGGATCTGGATGGGCGATCCCTCGCGCGCCGGCAGCGTGCCGGTGTTCGACCTGCCCCAGTACCACGACCCGGCGTGGAGCGCCGTCGAAGGCGATGCGCTGCGCATAGAGGCCAACTACCTGAACCTGGCCGACAACCTCTGCGACCCGGCCCATGTGAGCTTCGTGCACCTGAGCACGCTGGGCAACGCGGCCAGCGAGGACATCCCCGTGCACCACGAGGAGCTGGACGGCCGCATCGTCACCTGGCGCTGGATCATCGATGCGCCGGCCATTCCGCTGTTCGCCAAGTACGGCAATTTCAGCGGCAACGTGGACCGCTGGCACTACTACCACTACCACGCGCCCAGCATCGCCATCATCGACTTCGGCAGTGCCGCCACGGGCACGGGCGCCCCCGAGGGCCGCCGCGACAACTGCATGCAGATCTATGCCTGCCACTTCATGACGCCCGTGGATCGGAACACCTCCATCGACCACTGGCTGCACGTCAAGAACTTCACGGCCGATGCCGACACCAATGCGGCCCTCTCTGCCGACTTCCGCGTCGCCTTCGCCGAGGACAAGGCCATCCTCGAAGCCATAGAGCGCAACGAAAAGCGCTTTGCCGAGCGCAAGACCATCAAGATCGCCATCGACGCGGCCCCCCGGCGCATGCGCCGCATGGTGGACCGCATGATCGAGGGCGCGCCCACGGGCGGTTGAGAAGCAGGCCATGCAGACCACGCCGCTCCCTGTGCCCGCACATCCCGCGCTTCCACCCATAGGCTGCAACGGCCGTGGCGTGCAGCGCTCCTCGCGCCACCAGCCTATAGGCCTGCAGGAGCTGCCGATACGCGAGCAGTTCCGCCTGGTCAGCGAAGCCGGCGCCTTCGACTGCTTCGACCGCCTGCCGCTGCGCATGCAAATGGCCGAATACGAGGCCGCCATCGCCGAGTTCAACCTGCCCGTGCACACGGCCAGCTGGTTCTACCGCCTGGGCGAGGACGAGGCCCTGCTGGCCGACAACCTGCGCATCTGCCAGGCCATGGGCGCGCGCTGCCACAACATCATGACCTTCAAGCACCACCGCGACGGCCATGTGCTGGACGATGCCGAGATCACCGACCACTACCTGCGCGTCTACGACGACGCCATGTCCCTGGGCGTGGAGCCCAGCTTCGAGCTGCACGTCAACATGTGGACCGAGGACTTCCTGCGCGTGCGCGAGGTGGCCCGGCGCGTGCAGGCGCATGGCGTGCCCTTCCACTTCACTCTGGACTACAGCCATGTGAACTTCAAGATCGGCAACCCCGCCGAGCAGGAGCTGTCGGGCGTGCGCGAGATGGTCGAGCGCGGCGAACTGGTGCTGGACCCCTTCGAGCCCGGCTCGCTGTGCGAGCAGTGGCTGGACATGGGCATCGTGCGCTGGGCGCAGTTGCGCGCGGCCGGGCCCAACCAGCCACCGAACCTGTGGCACCGCAACGAGGATGGCGGCCATGGCCGGGGCATCCAGTACCCCATGCTGCGCCCGGGCCCCGGCGAATGGCACTCGCCCTGGCACGCCTACCTGCTTGAACCGTCCAAGGAGGCCATCCGCAAGGTGCTGGCCTACCACCATGCGCATCCGCACAGCCCGCTGCGCCACCTCACCACCGAATTCATCAACCTGCCCGACTACGGACTGGGTGCCGGATACGACCTGCTGGCGCAGAACGTGGCGGCCGCGCGTTTCATGCGGCAAACCTGGGACGAAATCTGCGCCCGCCCCGCAGTCCAGGCCTCGTGCAAAGGTGCATCATGACCCCCGCCCAGCCCCCCCAAGGCCATGCCGTCATCATCGGCGCCGGCCATGCAGGCGGCACCCTGGCCGCCCTGCTGCGCCAGTACGGCCACCTCGGACCCATCACCCTGGTCGGCGGCGAAGACCTGCCGCCCTACCAGCGCCCGCCGTTGTCCAAGGCCTGGCTGCAGCAGGCCATGGACCCGGACGATCTGCTGCTGCGGCCCGCCAGCGCCTATGCCGACCAGGCCATCGTCCTGCGCCTGGGCATGCGCGCCATGGCCATAGAGCCGGGCTCGCGGCAGGTGGCGCTGAACGACGGGTCGGCGCTGCACTACGACCACCTGGTCATTGCCACAGGTGCCGCACCGCGCTGGCTGGCCCTGCCCGGGGGTGAGCGGCCCGGCGTGACCTACCTGCGTACCCTGGACGACGCGCAGGCGCTGCGGGGCCATCTGCAGACCGCCCGCCGCCTGGCCATCATCGGCGGCGGCTATGTGGGGCTCGAAGTCGCATCCACGGCCCGCAAGCTGGGCGTGCAGGTCCGGGTCATCGAGCGCGAAGGCCGGCTGCTGACCCGCAGCGCCTCGCCGCAGATCGCCGCACACCTTCAGCGCCTGCATGCGGGCCAGGGCGTGGACTTCCATTTCAACGCCTCGGTCGCCTCCATCCAGGGCGACGGCCCCGCCAGCATCACCGGCCTGGCGATGGCCGATGGCACCCATCTGCAGTGCGATGCCGTGCTCATCGGCGTGGGCGCGGCGCCCAGCGTGGAACTGGCGCAGTCCCTGGGCCTGGACTGCGCGGGCGGCATTGCCGTGGACGGCGAGGGCCGCACCGCCCTGCCCGGCATCTACGCCATAGGCGATGCCACGCGCCGCCCGCTGGCCGGCCACACCGGGCTGCACCGGCTCGAAAGCGTGCCCAGTGCGCTTGAACAGGCACGCCGCGCGGCCTGCGCCATCACCGGCCGCGCCCTGCCTGCCCCTGAAACACCCTGGTTCTGGTCCGATCAGTACGACAGCAAGCTGCAGATCGCCGGCCTGCCCGGCCGTGGCGACCAGACCGTGCTGCGTGGCGACCCGACCAGCGGCAGATTTGCCGTTTTGCACCTGCAAGGCGGCGTGCTCTGCGCGGCAGAGTGCGTGAATTCACCGGGAGAGTTCATGGCCGCACGCAAGGCCATTGCCGCCAATTGCTGAAGCCGCCCGCCCCTCACAAAACACGCCCCACCATGACCACCATCACCTTCATAGAACACAGTGGCCGCGAGCACACCGTGCAGGCCACGGACGGCCACAGCCTCATGCGCACCGCCGTCTCCCATGGCGTGCCCGGCATCGATGCCGAATGCGGCGGCGCCTGCGCCTGCGCCACCTGCCATGTCTACATCCGCCCCGAATGGCTGGACCGCGTGGGCCCGGCGCTGGGCAATGAAAAGGAAATGCTGGACTTCGCGCTCGACGTGCGCGGCGACTCGCGGCTGGCCTGCCAGATCACGGTATCGCCACAGCTGGACGGGCTGGTGGTGGGCATGCCGGTGGCGCAAAGCTGAGGGCTGTGCAGATGCGCCGGCCACCCCGGACACAGCGCGCCCTGCAATCGCGTACCACCCCATGTCACCAAACGCAAGGCCGGGGACTCCGGAATGCGTCAAGCGGTACCGCAAGCCATTGCCTGGAATCGAGAAGGGGAAGGGCTATCTCAGCCCACCACATCGGGGAATCAAATATCTCAGGAGAACCTGAGATCGTGGTCGGTAAATAGCACCTTGTACAGCGGAGCAAAATCATCGTCTGAATTTATCAGCGTGAAATCCATATTCATCAAAAGAATGCTCTTTTCCAGGATGACAAATCCAGCCGATACTATCTTTTCAATTACTTGATTCAACAAATGATCATCCCCCGCCACTGCAATCACCTTACTGCCTGATCTTTCAAAATTCTCCAGAATGGCCACATAGTTTCCAACCCAGGAAATAAAAACCTCATAGCACCCAATACTGCCATTGATGTCGAGGCGGTAGCACACATCATCGTTCACATCTGAATAGTCTTGCACCTCAGTGATATGCCCAATCGATTCTTTCAGAGCACTGGCATCACAAGATGGAACAGATAATTCAGAGTAATTAGGTTCGCGCAATGAACCATATTTCACCAAAACCTGTGCCGCAATATCCCGGACAATTCCACCCATTGATTCAACCCTCCTGAAGGGTGACCTTCTTCATTCCACCCGTCCTATCCAGCAAAACAAGATCACGATAATATCCGGAATCTTCGTCAGGCAGATAAACATCAATCTTGAAATTCCTTTCCATAAAAGCAAGGATTGAATTATCGACCACGACATCCTCTTCAAGATATACAGTGACCATTTTCATTCCCTGGAATTCATGAGAATCTTCAATCAGCAAAACAATTTTCGCCTTTTTCTCCACGAGCTGCTCGACTGAATCTATTGCACAAACATCACCAGGAGAAAGTTCCAAAGAACTCGCAAAACAACCGAGCAGCGCTGCATCCTCATGAGCACGGTCCACAAGAAAATTATTCCAGATCATTAATTGAATCCCATCCCTATTGGATTCTTGAATCATCTTCAATCAATAGAAACTCAAGAAACTCCTACAGCTCCACCTCCCTTTCAAACAGCGATATTGCTTTCAGCGCCAGACTCTCTGGCGCATCTTGGCAAATCAGCAATACAAACCTCACGCAATTGAGCCCGGGAAATGCGCCATGAGCGAAGAATTCAACGGCATCCTCCAAGCTCTCGCTCAGGGAGATAGTGACAACATCCATATCTCCGGCATCCAGAAGCAAGTCATCAATCATCTCTTCCGCTTCGGGGTAGTCCCCCCACGTCGCAAAGAACTCGCACCCGATCTCCAGCAGCCTGGTTATTGCAATATTGAATTCCGGGTCCTCACCCATCCCTGTCACCACAAAACAGCCAAGCGGAAGCGGACTGGACTGCAGCCTGCCCGCATCGCAGGTTTTCGATATTACAAGCATGTTCTTCATTGGCGCATTTACATGTCCGACTGAACCCACTTCACCTCTGATGGATGAATGGCAAAATTCGCCATCAGCTTGTTGATGGCAAAAACTGTCTCAACACCTCTGTCCACGTAGATCGCCGTGCCTTTGGCCGGTGAATTCACGTAGAAATGAAAGAGGATGGTACCAACATCCTTATCCAAGGCATAGCAATAATGGCAGACATCCAGATCGTCAACATCTCTCACAAAATGCAGCCCGTGCTTTCTGTATAGCTCCGAAGGCCCATCAGACAAGAGGATGACCGGCTTTGATTCACCGCTGGGCCATGGATTCTCTTCAGACATTGCTGCGCTTTCCTTATCTGCCATGTTGCAATTGCTCGCCGTGGCGTGCTGTAGCCCGCGACTTGCCCACCACGGCCCTCAAGCACTCCACCAGCAATCTCGTCGTCGCCGTCATGGGCTGGCCGCGCAGGGTGATCAGGCCCACGGGGGGCAGGTCTATGGGCACGGGCAGGTCCAGCACGGCTACCAGCCCCTGCTGCGCGAAATGCTGCGCCACGCCGCGCGCCATGAAGGCCACGGCGCCGCGCTGGTGCAGGAAGCTGATCTGCGACAGGAATGAGGCGGACTCCACCAGGTCGGCCGGCGGATGCAGGCCGTGCGCGAAGAACTGCTGCTCCAGCTTCGCGCGCAGCGATGCCCAGGGCGGGGGCATGACGCAGGGCATGTCGGCCAGCGCCTGCCAGCTGGCGTGCTGCGCCAGCAGCGCATGGCCGGGGCGCACGACAGCGACCATGGGCTCGTCGTACAGGGCTTCGGTCTCCAGGTCGGGCGAGGCGTAGCCGGGTTCGAGCCGGCCCACGAACAGGTCCAGCTCGCCCATGCGCAGCTTGGGCAGCAGCCGCGTGAGATCGCCCTCCTCGACCAGCACCGTGGTCTGGGCCGATCGCGCCTTCAACTGCTCGACGGCCCGGGCCAGCAGCACGGGCGTGGCCACCACCATGGCGCCCACGCTGGTGCGCCCGCGTGTGCCGCTGGCCTCGGCCGCCATTTCATCGCGCGTGCGTTCGAAGCCCGCCAGCACCGAGCGCGCAAAGCGCACCATGCTGACGCCGGCCGCCGTGGGCTCGGTGCCGCGCGTGGAGCGCTCGAACAGCGTCATGTCCAGCATGCGCTCGATCTCGGCCAGGGTCTTGGAGACGGCGGGCTGGGTGACAGCCAGGAACTCGGCGGCGCGGCCCAGGTGGCGAAACTGGTCCAGCGCCACCAGCAACTGCAGATGGCGCAGCTTGAGGTTGGAGCGCAGCACGCGGTCTATCTTGCTCATGGGGTCTTCATAGCTTCGAGGTTATGAAGCCAGTCTATCTTTTCATTGGATTGTCATGATCAGGCGCTGAACAATCGCGCCAGTCAGCCCAAGGCCCGGATCACAGGGCTGCAAAAAGCCAATACAGGAGACAAGCGATGAACACCCCACGCACACGCCATGCAAGCCGGCGCGAATTCGTGCTCGCCACCCTCGGCGCCAGCGCACTGGCTGCCACCGGACCTCTTTTCGCCCAGAACTGGCCCGAACGCCCCATCACCTTCATCTGCCCCTGGCCTGCGGGCGGCACGGCCGACCAGTCCATGCGCGCGCTGTGCACCGTGGCCGGCAAGCTGCTGGGCCAGCCGATCGCGGTGGAGAACCGCGCGGGCGCCTCGGGAATGATCGGCGCCAAGGCGCTGGCCTCGGCCAGGGCGGACGGCTACACCATCGGCCAGATTCCCATCTCGGTCACGCGCTTCTCGCAGCTGGGCAGCCTGCAGGCCGATCCGCGCAAGGACTACACCTACATCGCGCGCACCTCGGGCCAGACCTTCGGCATTGCCGTGCCCGCCAATTCGCCGTTCAGGACGCTCAAGGACTTCGTGGCAGCCGCCAAGGCGAGGCCCGGCCAGGTGACCTATGCCCATGCAGGCGTGGGCGGTGCCACGCATGTGGGCATGGAGGAGTTTGCGGGCGTGGCCGGCATACAGCTCAACCATGTGCCCTACAAGGGCGGCGCCGAGGCACTGCAGGGCGTGCTGGGCGGCCATGTGGATGCGCTGGCCGATTCCAGTTCCTGGGCTCCCCATGTGGAGGCCGGCAAGCTGCGCCTGCTGGCCACCTGGGGCGAGCAGCGCACGGCGCGGTGGACGGCGTGCACGGCGTCTTCATAGGCCCTGCCGACCTGGCCGCCTCCATGGGCCACCGCGGCAACCCCGGCCACCCCGAGGTGCAGGCCGCCATAGAAGCCGCCATGAAGACCATCATGGCCAGCGGCAAGGCGGCCGGCACCCTGACCTCGGACCCCGCCCTGGCCCGCCGCTACCTGGACCTGGGCTGCAGCTTCGTGGCCGTGGGCGTGGATGTGCTGCTGTTTGCCAATGCGGCGCGCAGGCTGCGCGCGCAGTTCGATGATTCGCCGGTGGCCGAGCCTGTGCAGCAGCCTGCCGCCTATTGAGCTTATTGAATCAGGCAGCCACCAGCCATGCCAGAAGCCCGGCCGCCGCCGCAGTGGCCGCCACGCGCCGTGCGAACTGCGGCGCATAGGTCAGCAGCAGGCCCAGCGCCAGGGCCGCAAAGGTCAGCAGGCCCAGCCAGGCGGCCACGGCCACCGAGGCATTCCAGCGCAGCAGGCAGGGCGCCAGCGATAGGGCCAGCAGCGCGTAGCCGGCCAGCCGCCAGGCCTTGAGACGTGCGGGCGCCAGGCCTTCGGTGCCCAGCTGGTCCTGGTGCCGGTCCATGGAAGCGGCGATGATGGAAAAGCCTGCAAAGGCCAGGCAAAGGGTGGAAAGAATCATCATGAGGCGCGCTCCAGCGTGGGGGCATGGCTGGCGGCGCGGGCTTGCGCCCGGGGCGCGGCAGCCGCTGCCGGCTTGCCGCGCAGCAGCCACCAGGCCACCACGCCGTGGATGGCGGCCAGGCCCAGCATCAGCAGCTCGAAGCTTGCAATGCTCCACTGCCCGCTGGCCATGGTTTGCACCAGCGATGCACCGCCCGTCAGCAGGTTGAGCACGGGCAGCAGCGCATACAGCACGGCGGCCAGTGCCATCTGCTGCAGCCAGGCATTGCGGTGCGAGACCAGCAGCGGATGCAGCAGGCACAGCAGCCAGATCAGGAAGAAGCCGTTGATTTCCCAGTCGGCACGCCCCTGCATGGGCACGGGCAGCAGCCGGTTGAGCCAGAAGAAACCGGCCACGGCCACCGACAGGCCCGCGATGGAGCCCACGTTGAGCACCTCCACCAGACGGTGGCCGAAGGGCGTGCGGCCCAGCTTGCGCCGCTCGGGCATGCGCTTGACCACCCACAGCACCATGCCGGACGCGGCCATGAAGGTGCCGACCACGCCGCTGAGCAGCAGCAGCCAGCGCGTGGCGGGCTCGGCAAAGCGGCCCAGGTGCACGCCGGTGATCACGTTGCTGGTGGCACGCACCCAGGAGATGGCGGGCGCTCCGGGGCTGTCCTGCAGCTGGCCGGTCACGCCGTCGAAGCGCAGGGTCTCGGACTGGCCGCGGTTGATGAGGCTCATGCCGCCGCCTTCGCGCAGCTCGAACACCGCGCGCGAGGTGCCGGGCGCGTTGACGGTGATGCTGCCCACGCCGTGCTCGGGCCAGCGGCGCGCGCCCTCGGCCATCATGGGCGCGATGTCGGCCAGCGCGGCAGCCTGGCGCTCTTGCTTGCCGCCACGCGCACCCGGGCCCTGGTTGGCCGCCTGACCGCGCGCACCCCGCACATCGGCGAAGTAGGCATTGGTGTCGCCGTTGTAGGCCGCCTGTATGCCCCAGGGCATGAGCATGAACATCAGCAGCACCAGGCCGCTGAAGGTGATGACGATGTGGAACGGCAGGGCCAGCACGGCCGTGGCGTTGTGCGCATCCAGCCAGGAACGCTGGCCTTTGCGCGGGCGGAAGGTGAAGAAGTCCGTGAAGATCTTCTTGTGGGTGATCACGCCCGTGATGATGGCCACGAACATCAGCATGGTGGCGAAGCCCACGATCCAGCGGCCCCAGATGCGCGGCATGGCGTGTAGCTCGAAGTGGAAGCGGTAGAAGAAGTTGCCGGCGCGCGTCTCGCGCGGCTCCAGCTTCTCGCCCGTGGCGGCGTCGATCTCGGCGCGCTTGGTGCCTGCGCGGCCCGTGGCGGCGCCGGGCTCGCGCCAGGACGCGGCCACCGCCACCTGGCGCGGGCCGGGCAGGCCCAGCGTCCAGGTGGTGGCCTCGGGCGCGATGCGCTGCATGGCGTTCAGTGCGCGCTGCGCGGTATCGGCGTCCTGCACCGAGCCGTGCAGCTCGGGCCGCATCCAGTCGTTGATCTCGTCGCGGAAATAGCTCAGGGTGCCCGTGAAGAACACCGCGTAAAGCAGCCAGCCCAGCAGCAGGCCGCTCCAGGTGTGCAGCCAGGACATGGACTGGCGCAGCCCCTCGGGTTTGCCATCGGTCCTCATGTCGCAGCTCCCTGAGCCAGCACCCAGGCCAGCAGGCCCAGGCCCGCGCCCGGCAGCCCGATCACGGCCCAGGCGCGCCAGGCACTGGCGCAGCCAAAGGCCCACATGGCGGCCACGGCGTAGATGATGAAGGCCAGCAGCGTCGAGCCCAGCGCCGCATCGGCCCGCTCCACGCCCAGCCAGACCATGGCGCGCGCGCCCGTGGCGGCGCAGGCGGCCGACAACAGATAGCCGCCGCCGATCGCCGCCACGGCGCGCGAGGCCACGGCCGCGCGGTAGCGCAGCAAGGATGGAGAGGACCCTCCCGGGGTCGAGGCTTGCATGGGGATGACCTTTCTTGCGGATCGTTGCCCATCCCGGACGCCGCGGACGCAGCGCAGGCCCGGACGGACAAAGGCGCCACAACAGCTCAGGGTCTGCGCGGCGCCGGGCTTTGGCAGCGCGCCTGGAGCACGCCGCCTCTCAAAGATCAGTAATGATAATGATTTTTATTACCAGAGTCATTTAAAGAAATGCAAAGCCGGCCGACCGCTGCCGGCTCCGCTGTCTAGCTCCGCTTGCGCCCCGCGAGCCAGCGCCCGCCGAACTGGTTGATCACCATGCCCGCGAGCACGGCCAGCGTGCCCATCCATTGCATGAAGGTGGGCCGCTCGCCCAGCAGCAGCATGGCCGAGACCAGGCCCACCACGGGCACCATCAGCGACAGCGGCGCCACCGTGCCGGCCGCATAGCGCTGCAGCAGCCGCGTCCACAGGCCATAGCCCAGCAGCGTGGCCAGCAGCGCCAGGTACAGGATGGAGGCCACGGCGGTCAGGTCTATCCCCGCCAGTTGCTGCACGACCGAATCCGCGCCATCGGTCCAGACGGCCAGGGCCATCAGCGGCGCGATGGGAAAGATGCTGCTCCAGACGATGAAGGGGAAAGGCTCGTAGGGGCCGCTGCGCGCCGCATAGCGCGTGATCATGTTGGACACGGCCCACATGCAGGCTGCGCCCACGGTCAGCAGAAAACCGGCCAGCGTCATGGCGTTGTCGCCCTCGCCGTGGGCGCTGCCAATGGCGACCAGCCCGCCCAGCGACACCACCAGGCCCAGCCAGTGCCACAGGCGCGCGGGCTCGCCCAGCAGGAAGGCGGCCAGCAGCAGCGTGACGAAGGCCTGCGTCTGCAGCACCACCGAGGCCATGCCGGCAGGCATGCCCAGCTTCAGGCCCAGGAACAGCATGCCGAACTGGCCCACGCCCTGCACCAGACCATAGGCGGCCAGATAGCGCCAGCCCACCGACTTGGGCGGACGCACGAACAGCAGGAACGGCAGCGACGCCACCACGAAGCGCAGCGCACTCAGCAGCATGGGCGACAGCGTCAGCAGGCCGAACTTCATGGCCACGAAGTTGGTGCCCCAGATCAGGATGACCAGCAGCGCACGCGCCCAGTCGCCACGGCTCAGGTGCTGCGCGGTCATGCCCTGGCCTCGGTGCGGCGGGGCCTGCAATGGTCAGGAACAGCGGCCGTCAGCACCGGCAAGGGCAAGGAACAGGAAGAAGGCATGGCGGGCAATGGGCAAAAAGAAAAGGGGCGGATCACATCCGCCCCCGGCGTTTGTACCACCGCAGCCCGTGCGTTGCCGGGCGGCCGTGGCTCGGCCCTGCGTTTCAGTCCGCCGTGTAGTCGACGGGATCGTGGGCATGCTGGCGCCCCAGCGCGCCGGCCATGGCCAGCATGAAGGCCAGGCCGCGCCGCACATCGGGCTCGCGCGCCATGCGCATCAGGCCGATCAGGGTGGGCGTTTCCTCCATGGCCTGCACCTGGGCCGCCGCCATGCGCGCGGCATTGCCCGCGGCCCAGGCCCCGCCCACGCCATCCTCGAAGGCCTTGGCGACCTTCTCGACCATGTAGTCGTCTGCCATGTCCACCAGGTCCGCCGTGGCCGACAGCAGGTCGACCACGCGGTTCAGGCGCCGTCCCGCCAGCAGCGGCTCCAGCCTGCCCATCAGCTCGGCCAGGCCCTGCAGCGCGGCGTCGTCCTGCAGCAGGCTGCCGGCGGCGGGCTGCGCCACGGGAATGTCGGAAGCGATGTTCATCTCGGTGCTCCTTGTCTTCGTGCTTGGAATGACAATGCAAAGGCCCTGGCCTCAGACCAGGGCGCGGGCCACGGCCCAGTACATGCCGCGGTTGAAGCCCTTGCGCATCATCGAGCCGACCTTGGTCGGCGGCGTGGGCTTGACGTCGACCTGGTAGTCGTACCAAAGCGGCATGCCGCCGTCCAGGCCCATCTGGGCAATGGCCACCACGCGCCCGTCGTAGGCATCGCTGGTGCGGCCGAAGCGGATCTGCGAGGCGATGTTGTTCACCACCACGGGCGACTGGTTGTGGCAGGCGCCGCCGGCCTTGCTCACGGGCAGGTCCACCGTGTCGCCCAGCACGTAGACATGGCTCTGGCCCAGCACCTGCATGGTCTCGTGGTCGGTGGGCAGCCAGCCCTCGCCATCGTGCGCCTGCGACAGGCCGCAGTCGCGCACGGCCTGCACGGCGCGTATGGGCGGCGTGGCCATGAGGATGTCGAAATCCTCGGCCTGGCCCTCTTCCGAATACGCCACCCTGGCCTCGGGGTCCACGCGCGCCAGCGTGAAGCCGCGCTGGTGGCGGATGCCGCGCTGCTCGAACACCGTGGGCAGGATCTCGCAGGTGTCCTTCTGCAGGAACAGGCAGTTGCGCAGCAGCTGCGAGACCGTGGGATAGGTGTAGACGATCTCCACCTTGTCGCGCACGCCGCGCCGGCGCAGCAGGTCGTCCAGCATCAGCGTGGTCTCTATGGGTGCGATGCCGCACTGGTGCGGCACATTGGGCGTCTTGGGAAAGGTCACGGTCACGAAGATGCGGCCCCTTTCCATGCGCGCCAGCTTGTCGGCCAGCTGCCGCGCAGGCGCGTGCTGGTAGAAGTGGTCGCCGGCCTCGGCCAGGCCTTCGATGCGCTCGGGCGAGGGCACGCAGCCCGTGGAGATCACCAGATGGTCGTAGCCGAAGCGCTTGCCGCTCTTGCAGTGCACGGCCTGCAGCGCAAAGTCGAAACGCTCCACCTCTTCCACCTGGAAATCGATCTCGGGCCGCAGCAGGCCGCGCTGCCTGCGCCGCAACTCGTCGCGGAAGAAGGCATTGAAGGCCACGTACATGAAGGCCGGCTTGTAGTAATGCCAGGGCGAGTTCGACAGCATGGTGATGCGCACCTTGCCCGAGACCACCTCCGGATACAGCTTGCTGACCAGGTGGTTGGCGGTCATGGTGCCGCCAATGCCCCCTCCGATGATCAAGATGTGATGCGCCATCCCTGCTACTCCTTGTGCTTTCGCCTCAGTGGAACAACCGCTGGCGCCGCACGGCGCCAGCGCCGGAAAATGCGCCGCTCAGTCAGGCTTGAGCGATCGCCACACCCCGTCCCAGAGCGCGTCGAACAGGGGCTCTATGGGCGTGTCGATGATGCCGTCCAGCCGCAGGCAGATCATGCGGATCGCGCTGCCGTACATCAGGCTGGCCGCCACCATGGGCTCCATCTGGCGGATCTCGCCATCGGTCATGCCGGCGAACACGAAGCCGCGCATGCGCACAAAGGTCGAGGCCGAGCAGATGGCCTGCTCGTCGGGCAGAAACTCGCGGTGGCGCGCATTGACCACGAAGCCCATGGCCTCGGGCTCGGCCTCGGCCAGCCCGAACAGCATGCGCAGCACCTCGCGGCAGCGCTGGGCGCTGCCCGCGTGCCGCTCCTCGATATCGTCGAGCAGCACATTCATGCGCGCCAGCAGATGCCGGTACAGCTCGCGCGCAATGCCTTGCTTGTCGGCAAAGTGGTTGTAGAAGAAACCGATGGACACGCCGGCCTCGGCACACAGGTCCTGTATCGAGGTATTGAAGAAGCCGCGCTCCACGAACAGCCTGAGCGCCACGCGCAGCGTCTGCACATGGCGCGATCCCGCATGTGGAAAGAAGGTCCAGGCCTCGTCTTGCATGGGAAATGATCGTAGAACGAATCTTCATTCTATTTTTGACCACTGCCTGCAAACCACAGCAGGGTTTTCCCGGGACTTGGCCTCAATCCACCAGCCGGAGCGCCTCGGCAAGCGATGCCACGTTGGCAATGCCCAGCTTTTCGTAGATGGAGCGGATCTGATTGCGCACCGTGGCAGGAGCACGCTGGAGCTGGGCTGCAATCTGCTTGTGCGTCAGGCCCTGGACCACAAGCCGCGCAACCGTGGCTTCGCGGGGGGACAGCCCGTCGGCTGCGCACCGGGGGCGCGCTCGCAACCACAGCAGACCGTGCTGCGTGAACAGCGTGATGACCAGGGTGTGGGCCACCAGGCGATGGGCGCCGCGCTGTGCTGCAGTCTGCACGGCCTCAGGCAGGCGAGGGCCTTGCCAGCCCGGCCATTCGGCACGCAAGGCATGCTCGAAGACGACATCCATGTGGAGGATGATGCCGCGCGGGTCTGCCAGTGCCGAGCCCGACGGATCACGGGCCAGGCCCTGCCGAAGCTGTCCAAGGTGCGCGAGGCGATTGAGCTCCAGCGCCTGTTGCACATGGGGCAGCAGCGCGGCCAGCAGCTGGCGCTCGCCCTCGGTGCAATGCGCATCCGTGCGGGCACGAAACAGCGTGAGCCAGCGCGTGTAAAGAGTGGCCGGGTTCAGCAGCCCGCCGATGAAGAAATGCGACTGCTCGAAGCGCCTGCCGTAGTCGCGCAGCGCTGCCTGATGCCGGCCACTGAACCAGGTACTCGCTTCGAAGGCCAGCGTCTCGCTGGGATGCCTGGTGACGGCCTGCGCCGCCGTGTCCAGGTGCTTGACCTCTTCATAGGCCTGCAGCATTTCGGGCGGCTGCCGGTGAAGGTGGATGGTGTGGATATCGATGCCGGCCGCGGTCATCGTGGCCGAGCCCCACATGGCCGAGTCGAAGGGCAGCACGGGCTTGAGCAGGTCCAGCGCCCGGTCCTGGAAATGCTCGACAGGCTGCTCGTGCGACAGCCGGTAGAGGTGCAGCAGCAGGTGGTTGTATGCAGCGTCCATGGCGGCTTGCCTGCCTGTCTTCGGTACGTTGAGATCGTCTGCACGGGCGGGTGTTGTGCGAGCCATGCCCGCTTGTCCCCGCCCGGCTGTGCTTCAGGATAGTGCAATTGCATCATTTTGTTTGCCGCGTGTCACAAATAGAGTTGGCGTGCCACCCACATTCCTGTACCGACACCATGCAAATCCAACCCAGTGCATCCACCTCCTTCCCCGCCGTGCGCCCTTTGCTGCTGTGCGGCCTTGTTGCAAGCCTCTATGCCTGTGGAGGAGGCAGCAGTGGCACCGACAGCGGCGGGGGCAACGGCGGCGGCACCGTGACACAGCCGGCCATCACGCTGTCAGGCACCGTCGCCATCGACCAGGCCGTGCGCAACGCCGCAGTCTGCGTGGATCTGAATGCCAATGCAGCCTGCGACACGGGCGAGCCCAGCGCAGCGGCCACCGGCAGCGACGGCAAGTTCAGCCTGACCTATCAACCCGGCGATGCGGCAGCCACCGCGGCCTTCAACCAGGCTCCCGTGCTGGCTCGCATCACGCCCGAATCCGTGGACGCTGCGGACCCCACGAGCACCGCCACGGCCAAGGCGTTCGTGCTGTCTGCACCGGCCGGCAAATCCGCGCAGATCAATCCATTGACCAGCCTGGTGCAAAAGGCCATCGCGGCCGGCGTGCCCAGGGAAGTGGCCGAGGCTGCCGTGGCCCGCCAGCTCGGCATCGACGCCGCCAGGATCTACGACTACCAAAGCGACGCGGCCTCCAGTACCGCCGTGCTCGCGGATACCGCGCGCACGGCCGCCAAGGTCACCGCCTACGCGCTTGAGTTGGGCGTGCCTATCCAGGTGACGGCACCTGGCGCAGCGGCCGTGGCATCGAGCCAACTGGCGCTCCTGAACTACGGCAACGCGCAAAACTACTCCGTGCGTGAACGCAGGTCCGACGGCGTCGTCCAGGCAGACGGCTTTGCCCACCAGTTCGAGACACGCAGCGGAAAAACCAACGGTACGGTCAGTACCCAGGAAGCGCTGTTCCCCGTCACGCTCACCAGCAGCGGCTGGACGCGCTGCGACAGCTCCGTTGCGCGCCTGACGACGCAGGGGGTTCCCTCGCGCACATTGCTGTGCAACCAGTCCACCGCCTATCTGAGCTTTACCACCGCTTTGCAGGACGTCAGCGGCAAGCCCATGGCCGAAGTCATCACGCAATTGCGTGCCGGAGACACAACGCTGCAGGCCGAGGGCATTCGCCATGACCGGTCCCTGGAAATGGACCCCGCCACCCTGGGCTCGGCCGTCTTCCCGCAGGGTGCACAGATGCGCACTGCACTGTCGGTGCAGTTGAACCGGTCGCCGGCCTTCATCAACAATACGGCCACGGACCGCTTCGGCTTCGCCACGCTGGAAGCCATGATTGCCGGCCGCCCGTCCAGCGCGGTGAACCTGTCGACTCCAGCCACCGTGCGCGCCACGACAGTCGGGGCGGCAGGACCGGTCGATGCCAACCATGTGTTGCGCGTGGCCTTCATCGATGCGGCCAACGCCCAGTTCTACAGCTGCGAATCCACCCCTCCGGCCTACAACGATCTGGGCGCCTGCACCGTGCATTCGCAAAGTGCGTACACCCTCGCCACATCCCAGGGAGTGCGCATGCTGACCTTTGCCGACTTCCCCGGCAAGACCTACATGCAGGGCGTCACGCGGGGCTATACGGAATTCGACGGCAGCGTATTCGGCTATCGCCTGCCTGCCGCCATTGCCAGCGAAGACCAGGCGCTCAGCTATTCCACCCGCCTGAACGGCGTGGCCTGGACCGCCATGAAGGCGGTCCTGGGCATTGAGTGACTCTTGCAGCCGGGAGTGGGCATTTGGAGAGCGGGCAATTGAAGCCAGGGATGGAGCGAGGTATCGCACGCGGTGTCCTTCAGCCGCGCTGGCCGGCATGCCGGGTATGCGTGCCTCGACTCCATCCTGCAGGACCGTAGAATCCGCGCGCAGCCATTGGAGACAGTGACAACAATGACGGGCTGCACACGAATTCGACACAAAGGCTTTTTGCAAATGCAACTCCCCATCCACGTCATCGACGCATTCACATCGGAACGATTCAAGGGCAATCAGGCCGCCGTCATTCCCCTGGATGCCTGGCTTGCCGATTCCACGCTGCAGGCCATTGCCGCCGAGAACAATCTCTCGGAAACCTCGTTCCTGGTCTGGAGTGCCGATCGCGCCGCCTTCGAGATCCGCTGGTTTTCCCCGCTCACGGAGATCGCGTTCTGCGGCCATGCCACGCTGGCGAGCGCCTTCGTGCTCTTCGAGGCCGATCCCGCGCTGCGCAGCATCACGTTCTGGGCCGCCGCCGTGGGCAATGTCACCGCCACGCAGGAGGATGGCGGACGCATCGTCATGACCTTCCCGCGCCGCGATGCCAAGCCGCTGGATGAGGTGCCCGCCGCACTGCGCGAAGGCCTCACGCCCGCACCCACGGCCTATCTTGTGAACCAGCAGGCCTACGTGGCGGTCTACGCCGCCGAGGCCGATGTTCTGGCCGTCAAGCCGGATCTGGAGCGCCTGAAGTCGCTGGGGCCGCTGGATGTGGTGGTGACGGCGCCTGCGGATGCGGGCGCATCGTATGACTTCGTCAGCCGCTACTTCTGGCCCGCCAACGGCGGCGAGGAAGATCCCGTCACCGGCTCCATCCATGCGGCGCTTGCGCCTTACTGGGCGGGCAGGCTGGGCAAGCGAGGCCTGGTGGGCCACCAGGCCTCGCGCCGCACGGGCACGCTGTTTTGCGAAGTGACCGACGCCAGCGTGGAGGTGGCCGGCCACTGTGCGCGTTACCTGACCGGAACGATCGCCGTCTGATTGCGGGGGAAAGTTCGGCGCCACCCACGACTCCCCCATTTCGCCCCGGCACGCAGGTACCATCCGCGCATGAGTACCCACTACGAATCCCTGTCGCAAGCCGACGCCTACCGCGACGCCTTCGACGTGGAAGCACCCGCGGCCAGCGAGCGCAACATGACACCGCGCAAGCACGGCTTTTTCATCCGCAGCGTCGCCGTGGCTGCAGAGGCTGCCGCTGAACAGGCAGAACCTGCAGCTCCCGACACGCCGCCTGCAGCACCCACCACTCCCGCACGCGAGTTGGTTGCCGCCCAATGGGGCCTGGTGCCGCACTGGGTGAAGTCGGCCTCCGACGGCCGGCTGCGCGCCCTCAAGCTGGTGAATGCGCGTTCCGAGACCGTCTCCACGGCCCA
This sequence comes from Delftia sp. UME58, assembly GCF_014170385.1. Taxonomy (NCBI): domain Bacteria; kingdom Pseudomonadati; phylum Pseudomonadota; class Betaproteobacteria; order Burkholderiales; family Comamonadaceae; genus Delftia; species Delftia sp. UME58. Next base: position 55,183 of record NZ_LZZV01000096.1, on the reverse strand, counting down.
GGCCTTCCGCGATGCCTGGCTCAATGGCCAGCGCTGCATCGTGCCCATGGCCGCCTTTTTCGAGGATGACTTTCGCAACGGCAAGGCCCTGCCCACGCGCATCTCGCGCATCGACGGCAAGCCCATGGGGGTGGCCGGCGTGTGGGCGCGGTGGACGGGCCCCGACGGCGAGGTGCTGCTGAGCTACGCCCTGCTCACGGTCAACGCCAACAGCCATGCGCTGCTGCACCGCTACCAGCAGCCCGGCGCGGAAAAGCGCATGCCGGCGATTCTCAACGAGGGCGCCTACGACGCCTGGCTCAACGCGCGCGTGGAAAAGGCGCGCGAGTTCATGCGCCAGTACCCGTCCAACTGGCTCACCGCCAATCCGGTGGAGCGCAAGGCCGACAAGCGGCCACCGGGCCTGATGGCCTGATGGGCTGATGGGCTGACGGGCTGACGCATGGCCCTTGTCCCGCGCGCTACGGCACCTTGGGCAACGCGTTGATGGAGCGCAGGATGTCGCGCGTGATGTCCTGGCGCTTGGGCAGGTCGGCCAGCCGGTGGGGCGTGTCCATGTTCATGGCGAAGAACACAGGGCCGGCAGGCCATTCCACCCAGCCCACCCACCAGCCGATACGGCCGGTCCAGCCGGTTTTGGCGCGCAGTATCCAGTCCGGGCCGGCCTCGTTGATCATCACGTCCTTCACCAGCCGCTGGTGTTCCACCGGCAATGGCAGCCGATTGCGGTACAGCCGCTGCAGGAAGGCCGCCTGCTCCAGTGCCGAGATGGCCAGGTCGCCCTCCACCCAGAAAGGCGCCTCGCCCGTGGCCAGCGCATTGCCGTAGTCGATCTTGCGCATGTAGGCGGCCTCACGCGCACTGCCAAGCTCCCTGGCAAAGCCTTCGTACACCCACAGGGTGGAGTTGCGCATGGCAGAGCGCAGGTCCTGATCGGCATTCCAGGCCGGCAACTGGCGCTTCACGCCATCCCAGGGAATGCGCTGGAATTCATCCCGCAGCAGCCCGGCATCCAGTGCGAACAGGCTGTGCGGGATCTTGAAGGTGGAAGCGGGCGAGTAGCGCCGCGCCGCGCGGTCACGGTCGTGGACGTAGAGGGTTTCGGCCTGGCCTCTGGCATCGACCACGACGATGCTGCCATCGACCTTGGCATCGGCAAAGAAGCGGGCCCACTCGGGCTTGTCCTGCAGTTCGGCAGCCGCCAGCGCCGCCTGTGACAGGCAGGCGAGCAGCGCGGCGCACATCAGATTTCTTCGATTCATGCGGGCAGTTTAAGAGCTGCACCCCCGCACGGCGATGGTGCACCGCCCGCCCGGCTGCCCTGTTTTGACTCGCGGTTTTCCCGTTTTGGTGTTCCGGCTGCATCGCGCGGGCCCCACGGGCCCCGTGTGCGCTGGCACGACTTGTGCAAGGCTGCTGCAGGCCGGCCAATGCAGCCATGGCGGCAACGGCAGACGGCCCCATGACAACAACAAGCAAGGGAGTCATTGCATGCACAGGTGCGCACGGGCATTGAGAACATTGGTGGCGGGAGGATGGGTCGCGGTCCTGGGCGCGGCGCAGGCGGCCGAGCAGGCGATCACGCGGCCGTCGCTGGTGGCGGTGGAATCCATCAGCGCCGTGGACACGGTCTGGCTGATGACGGCCACGGTGCTGGTGCTGCTGATGACGCTGCCCGGCATTGCGCTGTTCTATGCGGGGATGGTCCGCCGCAAGAACGTGCTCAACACCATGGCCAGCGTGGTGGCGATTGCCTGCCTGGTCAGCATTCTGTGGTTTGCACTCGGCTATTCGCTGGCGTTCACGCCCGGCAATGCGTGGATAGGCGGTGATTCGCGCGCCTGGTTCGCGGGGCTGGATTTCAACGCCGCCAAGGGACTGGTGGCCGTGAGCCACCTGGCGCCGCATGTGCCCGAAGCGGCCTATGCCATGTTCCAGCTGGCCTTTGCCGTGATCACCGCCGCCTTGCTGGTGGGCGCCTGGGTGGAGCGCATGCGCTTCGGTGCCATGCTGATCTTTGTGGGCCTGTGGAGCCTGCTGGTGTATGCGCCGGTGGCGCACTGGGTGTGGGAGCCAGGCGGCTGGCTGGCACGCATGGGCGCGCTGGACTTTGCCGGGGGCACCGTGGTGCATGTGAACGCGGGTGTGGCCGGCCTGGTCTGCGCCTGGTTCCTGCGGCCGCGCCGCGGCTACGGGCACGAGCCTTTCGAGCCCTACAACCTGGCCTTGACCATGATGGGCGCGGCCCTGCTGTGGATGGGCTGGTTCGGCTTCAACGCAGGCTCATCGCTGGCCGGGGACAGCCGGGCGGCGCTGGCGCTGGCCGTCACCCACATTGCCGCGAGCGCAGGCGCCCTGGCCTGGTCGCTGGCCGAGTATGTGGTGCGCGGCAAGGCCACGCTGCTGGGCCTGTGCTCGGGGCTGGTCGGCGGCCTGGTGGCGATCACGCCGGCAGCGGGTTTCGTGACGCCGCTGTCGGCGCTGTGCATCGGCTCGATCGCCGGTGTCGCCTGCTACTGGGGCGCAACGGGGCTCAAGCGGCTGCTGGGCGCGGACGATTCGCTGGATGTGTTTGGCGTGCATGGCGTGGGCGGCATCGTGGGCTCGCTGCTCACCGGCGTGTTTGCCAGCCCGCAGATCGGCGGCGTGCAGGGCAGCGTGCTCACCCAGGCCGTGAGCGTGCTGGCCGTGGCCTTGTTCACGCTGGTGGCGACGGCCGTGCTGCTGTGGCTGCTGGACATGCTGATCGGCCTGCGCGTGGACGAGGAAAGCGAGCTGCAGGGCCTGGACCTGGCGCTGCACCGCGAACGCCTGGGTGGATGAACCGCCGAGCCGCAAAGCGGCCCGGCGCCCGATGATCGTCAAACCGAAGGAGTGCCCACTACATGCCCGAAAGCGAACTCCTGGCCATCGCCGCGCACCTGCATGTGCTGCTGCGCAGAAGCTGCGGCCGCGTGACCGACACCGAATGGCTGGCGGCCAATGCCGAATACGCCGCCGAAATCATCCGCTTCGCCCGGGAGCAGGAAGGGGCGCGCAGCACGCCCGAACTGGTGGACTGGACCCACCGCTTCGAAGCCGCCTGGAATGCCGCGCTGGCCGGGCCCGCCGAGCGCTCGCCGCTCATGCAGCGCGCCGGCGAGCTGATGCGCCAGCGCGCGGAAAACCGCAAGTACGTGGGCACGTTGCGCTAGCGCCGGGCTGGACAAGGCCGGTGGATCAGGCCGGTGGAGCGGGAACGGAGTGCAGCAGCACGGGCGCGTCGCCATCGCCGTTGACGCTTTCCAGCTGCACGCCAAAGCCCCACAGGCGCGCTGCGTGCTTGAGCACTTCCAGCGCATCGTCGGACAGCGGCCGGCCCTGGTAGCGGGTGTGGCGCAGGGTGAGGCAGCGGTCGCCGCGCAGGTTCACGTTCCAGACCTGGATATTGGGCTCGCGCGCGCCCAGGTCGTACTGCTGCGACAGGGTCTGGCGCAGGGTGCGGTAGCCGTCGTCGTCGTGGATGGCGCTGACCAGCAGCTCGCGTTCGCCGGCATCGTCATGGATGGCGAACAGCCGCATATCGCGCATGAGCTGGGGGCTCAGGTACTGGCCGACAAAGCTCTCGTCCTTGAAGTTCTGCATGGCATGGTGCAGCGCCGGCAGCCAGGGCGTGCCGGCCAGGTCGGGGAACCAGCGGCGGTCTTCCTCGGTGGGGTCCTGGCAGATGCGGCGGATGTCGCGGTACATGGCAAAGCCCAGCGCATAGGGGTTGATGCCGCTGTAGGCGCGGTGGCCCGCCGGGGGCTGGTAGATGACATTGGTGTGGGAGGACAGCCACTCGATCATCACGCCGTCGGTCAGCCAGCCTTCGTCGTACAGGGTGTTGAGCAGGGTGTAGTGCCAGAACGTGGCCCAGCCCTCGTTCATGACCTGGGTCTGGCGCTGCGGGTAGAAGTACTGGGCGATCTTGCGCACGATGCGCACGATCTCGCGCTGCCAGGGCTCCAGCAGCGGGGCGTTCTTCTCGATGAAGTACAGCAGGTTTTCCTCGGGCTCCTTGGGAAAGCGCTCGCTGTGCTGCGCCGCGCTGTCCTTGCCCGGGCGCGCCGGCAGGGTGCGCCACAGCTCGTTGACCTGCTGCTGGGCGTAGGCCTCGCGCTGCTCGCGCTCGGCCCGCTCGCGCGCCAGGCTTTTCTTGGAGGGGCGGCGGTAGCGGTCCACGCCCAGGTTGGACAGCGCGTGGCAGGAGTCCAGCCATTGCTCCACCGTCGTCAGGCCGTGGCGCTCCTCGCACTGGGAGATGAAGTCGCGCGCATAGACCAGGTAGTCGATGATGCTGCCCGCATCCGTCCACATGCCGAACAGGTAGTTGTTCTTGAAGAAGCTGTTGTGCCCGTAGGCCGCGTGGGCGATCACCAGGGCCTGCATGGCCGTGGTGTTTTCCTCCATCAGATAGCTGATGCAGGGATTGGAGTTGATGACGATCTCGTAGGCCAGGCCCATGTGGCCGCGCCGGTAGCGCCGCTCCGTCGCCATGTACTCCTTGCCATAGCTCCAGTGGCGGTAGCCCACGGGCATGCCCACGCTGGCGTAGGCGTCCATCATCTGCTCGGCCGAGATCACTTCCAGCTGGTTGGGATAGGTGTCCAGGCCGTAGCGTTCGGCGGCGGCCGCAATCGCTGCGTGATAGCGTTCGATGAGCTCGAAGGTCCAGTCGCTGGGATCGGGCAGAGGCTCGGCTGGCCGCACCCCCGCCGGCAGCGGCGCGGAGGGCACGATGCGCTGGGCCCGGTCGCTGGCCAGATGGGATTTCCACTGCGGCGTGGCATGGCGGGGCGCCAGCACGGGATAGTGAGAGAGGTTCATACCGATACCCCCTCTTTCTTGAACAGGTCGCGGAACACGGGATAGATCTCGCTGGCATCCGACACCTTGCGCATGGCGAAGTGCGAGAACAGCGGCAGCACCTGGCTGTACTCCTGCCACAGGCTTTGCTCTTCCTGCACCACCTGCACATAGGCGAAGTAGCGCACCAGCGGCAGGATTTTCTCGACCAGCAGATTGCGGCAGTTGGAGCCGTCGTCGCCGAAGTTGTCGCCATCGCTGGCCTGGGCCACATAGATGTTCCAGTCCCCGGACGGATAGCGCGCGCGGATGATCTGGTCCAGCAGCACCAGCGCACTGCTGACCACGGTGCCGCCGCTTTCCTGGGAGTGGAAGAACTCGTCCTCGCTGACCTCGGCCGCCTGCGTGTGGTGGCGGATGAAGACGATGTCGATCTTCTCGTAGTGCCGCGTCAGAAACAGGTACAGCAGGATGAAGAAGCGCTTGGCCAGGTCCTTGCGGTCCTGGTCCATGGAGCCGGACACATCCATCACGCAGAACATCACGGCCTGGCTGATGGGCGCGGGCACGCGCGTGCGGTTGCGAAACCGCAGGTCGATGGGGTCGAGAAAGGCCACCGTGCCCATGCGCAGCTTCAGGGCATCGATGCGCTGCTGCAGCTCGGCCGCCGCCTCGCTGGTGCCGTCGTCCTGTGCCAGCAGTGCCTCCAGCTGCTCCTCCAGGGCGATGAGCTCGCGGTGCGGCGCCTTGGTCAGCGCGATGCGCCGGCCCAGGGCGCCGCGCATGGTGCGCAGCAGGGCCAGGTTGTGCGGCGTGCCGTCGTGGCTGTAGCCGGCGCGGCGCGTCTTGTACTGCATGGTGTTGCCGATGTGGGTGCGCAGCAGGCGCGGCAGGGCCAGGTCTTCAAAGAACAGTTCCATGAACTCTTCCTTGGTCAGGGTGAAGGTGAAGTCGTCCTCGCCCTCGCCGCTGTCGCTGGCCTGGGAGCCGCCGCCGCCTGCGCCGCCCTGCGGCCGGGCAATGCGGTCGCCGCGCACATGCTCGGTGTTGCCCGGGTGCACCGTGTCATGGACCCCGCCCTGCCCGTGGTGGAACACAGGCTCGCGGATGTCCTTGCGCGGGATGGAGACGCTCTCTGACTCCTCCATGTGGCGGATGCCGCGCTTGTCCACCGCGCGGCGCACCGCCTCGGCGATCTGCGCCTTGTAGCGGCGCACGAAGCGCTCGCGGTTGCCCACCGACTTGTTCTTGCCGGCCAGCCTGCGATCGATGATTTGCAATGCCATCTGTGCCCCCCAGCCCGGGCGCGCCGAAGGGCGGCGCACCCACCCGTCAGTTGCTCTTGCGAACGCGCAGGTACCACTCGCACAGCAGGCGCACCTGCTTGGACGTATAGCCCTTGGCCTCCATCCGGGTGACGAAGTCCTCGTGCTTGCGCGCGTCCTCGGCACTGGCCTTGGCATTGAAGCTGATCACGGGCAGCAGCTCCTCGGTGTTGGAGAACATCTTCTTCTCGATCACCACGCGCAGCTTCTCGTAGCTGGTCCAACTGGGGTTCTTGCCCTGGTTGTTGGCCCGCGCGCGCAGCACGAAGTTGACGATCTCGTTGCGGAAGTCCTTGGCATTGGCAATGCCCGCGGGCTTCTCGACCTTCTCCATCTCGGCGTTGAGCGCGTTGCGGTCGAAGGCCTCGCCGGTATCGTTGTCGCGGTACTCGCTGTCCTGTATCCAGTAGTCGGCGTAGGTGACGTAGCGGTCGAAGATGTTCTGGCCGTACTCGCTGTAGCTCTCCAGATAGGCGGTCTGGATTTCCTTGCCGATGAACTCGGCGTAGTGCGGCGACAGGTACTCCTTGATGTAGCTGGTGTACTTGGTCTCCAGCTCGGCCGGGAACTGTTCGCGCTCGATCTGCTGCTCCAGCACATACATCAGGTGCACCGGGTTGGCCGCCACCTCGGTGCTGTCGTAGTTGAAGACCTTGGACAGGATCTTGAACGCGAAGCGCGTGGAGATGCCCGACATGCCCTCGTCCACGCCCGCGTAGTCGCGGTACTCCTGGAAGCTCTTGGCGCGCGGGTCCGTGTCCTTGAGGCTTTCGCCGTCATAGACCTGCATCTTGCTGAAGATGCTGGAGTTCTCGGGCTCCTTCAGGCGCGTGAGCACGGCGAACTGGGCCATCATCTTGAGCGTGCCGGGCGCGCACACGGCGCTGGCCAGCGAGGACTCGCGGATCAATTTCTCGTAGATGCGCACCTCCTCCGACACGCGCAGGCAGTACGGCACCTTGACGATGTAGACGCGGTCCAGGAAGGCCTCGTTGTTGCGGTTGTTGCGGAAGGCCTTCCACTCGCTCTCGTTGCTGTGGGCCAGCACCATGCCGTCGAAGGGAATGGCGCCAAAGCCCTCCGTTCCCTTGTAGTTGCTCTCCTGCGTGGCCGTCAGCAGCGGGTGCAGCACCTTGATGGGTGCCTTGAACATTTCCACGAATTCCAGCAGGCCCTGGTTGGCCAGGCACAGGCCGCCCGAGTAGCTGTAGGCGTCGGTATCGTCCTGGGCAAAGTTCTCCAGCTTGCGGATGTCCACCTTGCCCACCAGGCTGGAGATGTCCTGGTTGTTCTCGTCGCCGGGCTCGGTCTTGGCAATGCCCACCTGCCTGGAGATGCTGGGATAGCGCTTGACCACGCGGAACTGGCGGATATCGCCGCCCAGCTCCTCCAGGCGCTTGACGGCCCAGGGCGACAGCACATGGTTGAGGCAGCGCCGGGGAATGCCGAACTGCTCCTCCAGCAGCGGCCCGTCCTCCACGGGGTCGAACAGGCCCAGTGGCGACTCGTTCACGGGCGAGCCCTTGAGGGCATAGAACGGCACCTTCTGCATCAGGTATTTGAGGCGCTCGGCGATGGAGCTCTTGCCACCGCCCACGGGGCCCAGCAGATAGAGGATCTGCTTGCGCTCTTCCAGGCCCTGGGCCGCATGGCGGAAGAAGCTCACCACCTGTTCGATGGAGTCTTCCATGCCGTAGAACTCGGCGAAGGCCGGATAGCGCCGGATGACCTTGTTGGCAAACAGCCGCGACTGGCGTGGATCATTGCGCGTGTCCACCATTTCAGGTTCGCCGATGGCTGCCAGCATGCGCTGGGCAGCACCTTCGTAGGCCATGGGATCGCGCTGGCACAGGGCGAGAAATTCGTCCAGCGACATCTCTTCTTCGCGAAGGCGAACGTAACGTGCAGCCGAGTTGCTGATGACATCCATACGACCTCTCCCGGCGGCACCCGAGGGCGAACAGTGCCGCGAAGTTGCAAGGCATTCGCTACCGTGTGGAACTGTTGTAGCACCTTGCATCGGCTTTGAATAGCTCATACGTCCCACATGTCTGCATTGCGCGCGAGGTCACAATGTCAGGTTCCTGGACTACCCCGCTTTTTGCGGCGCCGGGACAGGGGCTTGAGCCAGCCGGGCCTGCAGCAAGGCCCGTGAATACAGCGCCTGACGCTCCCACTTTTGACAAATGATAGTCCGCACTCACACAGCGGCACAGGCCCGAATTCAGAACCGATGTCTCCTGCCGACAACCCTCTACTTGCCGCCGGTCGCCCATCGCGCAAACTGGCTGCCGTGACGCCGATGCACCTGCTGTGGTCCATGTGCCTGGTGCTCGGCCTGCTGCTCGCCCTGCTGGCACCGGGCCTGGCCAAGGCCGCACCGGCAGCAGGCCCTTTGGGTGCCTTGCAGGGCACGCTGGGCGGTGGCTCCGCGTCCGACAAGGAACGAAGCAACGCCATTCAGGCCCAACTGGATGCCGCCGCATCGGCGACAAAGGAAGCCGATGCGCTGGCGCAGGAACTGGACCGCCTGCGCGCCAGGGCACGCACGCCCGTGCCGGCCTTGCCCGCGCCGCTGAGCGACGAGCAGCTGGGCAGCCTGTTCGATCGCTGGAAGGAACGCGTTCCCGCCAACGCCAGCCAGGAAGTGCTGGAGCGGCTGCTGGCCGATGAACGCGATGCCATCGCCGCACTCAAGGTGGGCATCGAAAAATCCGCGGCCGACCAGGCCAATCTGGTGTCCCAGCCCGGCCCGGGGCGGATCGATCTGTCCATCCTCCAGCAACGCGCGCAGGAAAACGCCGAGCCCGTGACCGCCGAGCCCGGCGAAGCCCCCGACCTCACCCAGGCCCGCCAAGCACGGCGCAGCGCAGAGCACCGCCGCGCCCTGCTGGAGCTGGCGCTGCGCCAGGAAGAGCAGTCCACCATCGAAGCCCGCCAGCGCCTGCTGGCCGCACAGCTGCAGGCCCAGCGCCGCGAGCTGCTCGAGCGCATGCCGCGCGCCGCCTGGCTGACCCAGCGCATCGCCGAGCGCAGCCGCCAGCAGCTGGAGCAGCAGGTGCAGGAGATGGAGCTGGCCGCCCAGCACGCTTCCGCCGCCGATCCCGCCATACGCGACCTGGCCCAGCGCAATGCGGCGCTGGCCGCGCAGATCCTCAAGAACTCCAATGAACTGGCGCAGGAGCGCAAGACCCTGGCCAATGACGAATATGTGCGTGACCAGTTGAGCGCCACGCTGCGCGACACCCAGGCGCGCCTGCGGCTGGGCGGTGGCAGCGCGGCCGTGGGCCAGTGGCTGTGGCAGCAGCGCGTGGAACTGTCCTCCGGCAACACCTTGCAGTCCAGGCACCGGGCCGTGCAGCGCCAGCTGGCCGAGCTGCGGCTGATGCTGTTCAACTCCAGCAAATGGCGCCAGAACCCCGAGGCCGGCGCCGCTGCGCAGGCACCGGCCGATGCTGCGGACGCAGGTGGCGGCGCGGCACCGGAGCCGGCCGCCAATGCCACGGTATCGGCCCAGCAGACCGCCTTGCTGGCCCGGCAGGTGGCGCTCACCGATCAACTGCAGCCCGTTTTGCTGCGCCGCATTGCCGTGCTGGAACAGACCGACGAAGCCCTGCGTGCGGCCCTGCGCAGCGGCAACGAGTTGCGCCAGGTGCTGGACAAGGAACTGCTGTGGTTCCCCAGCCACCGACCCATGGACCGCACCTGGCTGAGCGAGTGGCGGGCGCTGGAGCAGGACATCGAAGGCAGCAGCTCGCCCTGGAAAACCGCGCGCGCCCTGGCCGCCAGCATCTGGAACGATCCCTGGGCCTTTGGCGCCGTCGGCCTGATCGTGGCCCTGCTGCTGGGCCTGCGCCGCTATGCGCTGCGCCAGCTGCAGGCCATCGCCGTGCGCGTGGGCGACTTCATGCGCGACAACTTCGGGCTGAGCCTGCTCGCGCTGGGCTGGAGCCTGCTCTACACCCTGCCCTGGAGCTTTGCGGCCGCGGCGCTGGGCAGCCTGCTGCAAGGCCCGGAAACCGTGGGCACGGCGCTGGAGCCGCTGGGCGCCACCCTGGTGCAGCTCAGCGATTTCATCTTCGTGGCCACCTTGCTCAACGCCCTGTTCTGCCCGGGCGGGCTGGCACTGGCCCACTTCGGCTGGCCGGCCGCTCGCGTGCAGATGCTGCGCCAGATGGTGCGCCGCGCCGCCTGGCTGATCGTGCCTGCCGAACTGCTGGGCGGCCTGGCCTTCTACAGCCATGACAACCACGCCATCAGCACCTGGGGGCGCATCTCCATCCTCATGCTGTCGCTGGGCCTGGCCTGGATGGCCTGGCTGTACTTTCGCCGTGTCATGCAGCAAAAGCGGCCCGGCATCCACTGGGGCCAGATCGTCAGCGTGGTGCTGATGCTCATGCTCAGCGCGCTGGCCGTGGGCATCGTGCTCGGCTATGTCTACACGGCCACCGAATTCATCCAGGCCCTGATGGCCAGCTTCGTGTTCCTGGGCGCTGTCGAGGTCCTGGTCAACCTGCTGCGGCGCTGGCTGCTGCTGGGCGAGCGGCGCCTGGCGCTGAACCGCCTGCGCGAAGCCGCCAGGCTGGCCCAGAGCGGCTCGGGCGTGGACACCGGCAAGGCCCCCACCGACGAAGCCACCCAGATGGCCCTGGTCACCGTGGGCGCGCAGGCGCACAGGCTGCTGGGCCTGCTGCAGCAGGTACTGGTCGTGCTGACCCTGGTCTACGCCTGGCTGCCCGTGCTGCCCGCACTGCTGCGCTCCGAAGGCGTGGTGCTCTGGTACACCACCAACACCGGCGCCGACGGCATCGCGCATGCCGCCCCCGTGAGCCTGATGGACGCGCTGCTGGGCGTGATGATCCTGCTGCTCACCTTCAGCTTTGCGCGCAACCTGCCCGGCCTGCTGGAAGTGACGCTCTCGGCCTCCAACCGCATCAGCAGCTCAGCACGCTACACCCTGGCCACGCTGGCGCGCTACGCCATCACCATCGCGGGCACGGTCAGCGCCTTGACGCTGCTGGGCCTGCGCTGGGGCCAGCTGCAGTGGATGGTGGCGGCGCTCACCGTGGGCCTGGGCTTCGGCCTGCAGGAGATCTTCGCCAACTTCGTCTCCGGCCTGATCCTGCTGGTGGAGCGCCCCTTCCGCGTGGGCGACGTCATCACCATCGACACCCTCACCGGCACCGTCACGCGCATACGCACGCGCGCCACCACGGTGCTGGACTTCGACAACAAGGAAATCGTCATCCCCAACAAGACCTTCATCACCGGCCAGGTGACGAACTGGACCTTGAGCGACGACGTGACCCGCCTGGTGATCGACGTGCCCGTGGCCCATGGCAATGACCCCGAGCAGGTGCGCAACATGCTGCTGGACATTGCCAGGGAACACCCCCAGGTGCTGCGCGAGCCCGAGCCCAATTGCTGGTTCATGGCGCTGGAAGGCAATGGCCAGCGCTTCGAGCTGCGCGCCTACGTGGGCAAGGTCGAAGACCGCCTGCCCGTGCGCCACGACCTCAACCGCCGCGTCAACGACCGGCTCAAGGACGCTGGCATTGCCGTGGCCTTCCCGCAGCTGGACCTGCATGTGCGCAACATGCCGGCCCATGCACCGGGGCAGGCACCTGGGCAGGCACCGGGGCAGACCCCACCCCATCCGACGGCATGAGGCCGACAAGTCCCCCGATTCCCAGCGCACAGCGCGGCATTGCCCGGCTCGCGGTCAGAACACTTCCCAGTTCTCGTCCACACGCTCGCCCGCATTGCGCAGCGGGGTGACCTTGGCAGGCGCTGCAGCAAACCTGGGTGCCGCTGCGGACGCCATCGTCCGCTGGCCGCCCTTGCTGCCTGCGGCGGCTGGCGCTGGCGACTGGGCTGGCGACCGGGCTGGCGAAGACGCGGGCAGGGACACGGACGAGGACACCCCGTCCAGCTTGAACAGACTGACCAGATCGACCAGCCTGGCAGCCTGCGCATTCAGGCTCGCGGCAGCCGCCGCCGATTCCTCGACCAGGGCCGCGTTCTGCTGCGTGACCTGGTCGAGCTGAACGACGGCCTCGCCCACCTGCGAGACGCCATCGGCCTGCTCGGCCGTGGCCGCGCCTATCTCGCCGATCAGGTCAGCCACCTGCTGCGCCTGGCGGACGATGTCGTGCATCGCGGAACCCGCCTCGCCCACCAGGCCGGAGCCTTCATCCACCTTGGACACGCTCTCGCCAATCAAGGCCTTGATCTCCTTGGCCGCCCCTGCACTGCGCTGGGCCAGGCTGCGCACTTCGGAAGCCACCACGGCAAAGCCACGCCCCTGCTCGCCGGCCCGCGCCGCCTCCACCGCGGCATTGAGGGCGAGGATATTGGTCTGGAAGGCAATGGAGTCGATCACGCCGATGATGTCCCCGATCTTGCGGGAACTCGCGGTGATCTGTTCCATGGTGGCCACCACGCGGCGCACGATCTCGCCGCCACCGGCGGCAGCCTGGCTGGACGATGCGGCCAACTGGGTGGCCGTGCGCACCGTATCGGCATTGAGCTTGACGGTGGCGTTCATCTCCTCCATGGAAGCAGCGGTCTGCTCCAGATTGCTGGCCTGCTCTTCCGTGCGCTGGCTCAGGTCCGCATTGCCCGAGGCAATCTGGCTGGCGCCGGTCGCAATGGATTCGCTGCTTTGCCGCACATCGGAGACCACGCGCGCCAGGCCGGCCCGCATGTCCTCCATGGCGCGCAGCAGGCTGGAGGTGTCGCCGGGCGCCAATTGCACCTGCACGGACAAATCGCCCTGCGCGATCTGGCGCGCCACCTCGGCGGCATAGGAGGGCTCGCCGCCCAGCTGCTGCTTGACCGTCCTGGTGATCATCCAGGCCACCAGACCGCCCAGCGCGGCGGCCAGCAGCGTCAGCACCAGCATGGCCACGCCGTCTTCGGCCACGCGGCGCAGCGAGCCGTCCACCGTCGCCTGCGTCTGTGCCTTCTGGTAATCGACCAGTGCCTCGACCGCGTCGAAATAGGTCGCCTGCAAGGCGCGCAGCCGCCCCATGATCAGATCCCTGGCGGCATCGCCCTGGTTGTCGATGCCCAGGTCGCCGGCCTGGCGCATGGTCTCCACGAAAGGCTGGCGCGCCTGCCGTATGTCGGCAAAGAGCCGGCGCGCCTGCTCGGTCTGCAGGCGCTGGTCCAGCTCCTTCATGACCAGGCCGTTCCTGGCAACCACCTCGTCCAGCCGGCGGCTCTCCTCTGCCATCTGCGCCGGGTCGGTGATCAGCGCCAGGTTGCGCACCACCCGCGCCGACACATTGGCATTGTCCTTGAGCAATTGCAGCCGGGCCAGATTGCCCATGCGGTCCTCGGCCAGCACGCGCAGCTGCTCGCCCTGGTCATGCAACTTCATCCAGCCGAAGGCTGCCACGCATACGCAAACCACGATCACCGCGAAAAAACCCATGCCCAGCATGGTTCCCAACTTCATACGCCTCAGAAAACCCACGTCGCTCTCCCTCGAACCACCTACGCAAACCGGCCAGACTGCTGGCACGGAGGAAACACATTCAGGAACAAATTTGACAATTTGAATCAGTTGCATCGCCTTCCAAAACCCTGCACATCCAGTAGGACAGGGCCTTGCCGGCATGCAGGCACCGGGCTGCCAGAGATCAGTGATCGGAAGCCAGGGGCGCGTAGATATCCCGCAGCAGGTGCTCCAGCTGAGCCAGCACCATGGCGCTGGCCCGGCTGCGCACGGCCTGCGGCTTCGTGGCCGTGAGCACGTCGCGGTAGAGATGCTCGACGTCGAGGGGGCGGATCACCGTGGAGCGCCGTGGCCGCAGCATGCGCAGGCTGATCCACGGCAGCACACTGGCGCCCAGCCCTGCGCGCACCGCACCGATCTGGGTGGTGGTGGAGTTCACCTCGCCTGCCACCTGGTAGCCGGCGTCCAGCGCCGCAAAGGCCCGGTCCAGCGCACCGCGCGTGGCATTGGGCAGGCTGGGCAGCAGCAGCGGATGCCGCGCCAGATCCTGCAGCGACATGGGCTTGCCATCCGCCTCGGGCGCCAGGGCGCGGGCGCAGCCAAAGAAGAAAGGCTCGCGTACCACGGGCCGCGTCTCCAGCTTGGCCGTGGCCTCCGAGGCATAGAGCACACCCATGTCGAAGCGGCCACTGTGCACGCCCTCCACCAGATGGCCACTCAGCCCTTCGTGGATGGACAGGATGACGGCCGGCCAGCGCTCACGGCAGGCGGCCAGCAGGGGAACGGCCAGCACCTGGGCGATGCTGCCCGCAATGGCCACCGATACAGAACCGGCCACCTGCGATTCCTCGACCTGAACGCAGGCCCGCGCATCGGCCACCTGCCGCAGGATGGCCTGCGCCTGGCCGTACAGCAGCCGGCCCGTGGCCGTGGGCTGCACGCCCAGCGCGCCACGCACCAGCAACGTGCTTTGCAGTTCCTGCTCCAGCAGCTTGAGCTGGTGGCTCACGGCGGATGGCACCACGTGCAGCACATCACAGGCGCGGGTGATGCTCTGGGCATCGATCACGGCAATCAGGTATCTGAGCTGGCGCAATTCCATGTCAGGTCCGAAGAGGGTTTCGATTTGCACGAAGGCCGGTTCTGAATTCCTCAGCCATGCGCTGCGAGGTGCTGCCTACATTGTGCTCACCGCCACTCCCGTACCCAAGCACCATGCCGTTCCACCCCCGCTCCCTGTTGTACGTTCCTGCAACCTCCGCACGCATGCTGGCCAGCGCAGGGCGGCGCGGTGCCGATGCCCTCGTACTGGACCTGGAAGACGCCATTGCCCCCGCGCAGAAGGAGCAGGCCCGCGCCATGCTGCAACCGGCCATCGCCAGCCTGCGCGGGCCGTGCCCCGTGCTGGTGCGCATCAACGCGGACAGGGCATTGGCACAGGCCGATACCGAGGCCGCCTTGCAGGCGGGTTGCGATGGCCTGGTCATCCCCAAGGTGGAATCTGCCGCCGATGTGCAGCGCATCGCAGCCCTGGCCGATGTCCACGGCAGCCCGCCGGTGCTGCTGCAGGCCATCGTGGAGACGCCCACCGGGCTGATGCGCCTGCAGGACATTGCCCGGGCCTCGCCCCGGCTGGTGTCGCTGGCCTTTGGCGGCGAGGACTTCGCCACTGCATTGGGCGTAGCGCCCACGCCCCAGGCCCTTGCCATGCCGGCACAGGCCGTGGCCATCGCGGCCGTGTCAGCCGGGCTGCATCCCATGGGGCTGGCAGGCAGCATCGGCGGCTATGTCGATCTTGCGCAGTTCGGCGAACTGGCCCGGCTCTCGCGCGCCCTGGGCATGCAAGGTGCCGCCTGCATCCACCCGGCCCAGTTGGCGCCCGTGCACGCAGCCTTCGGAGCCAGCCAAGAGGATCTGCGCCAGGCGCGCAACACCGTGCTGGCCTATGAACAGGCGCTGGCGCAGGGACAGGGCGCCGCGGCCGTTGACGGCCGCATGGTCGATGCGCCCATTGCCGAGCGCGCACGCCAGTTGCTGCGCAGCACCGGGCAAGCCGCATGAACGCCACGGACAACACAGGCTCCCTGCCCCTGCGCGGCATCCGCGTGCTCGACCTGTCGCGCCTGGCTGCAGGCAACATGCTCACGCTGCAATTGGCCGACTTCGGCGCCGAAGTGATCAAGGTCGAGGCGCCACGCGGCGACACCCTGCGCGACTGGAAGAACGACGGCCAGCCGCTGTGGTGGCAGATCTATGCGCGCAACAAGAAAAGCATCTGCCTGGACCTGCATGACGGGGCCGATGTGCAAAGTCTTCTGCAGCTGGCCGAATCGGCACAGGTCCTGGTGGAGAGCTTTCGCCACGGCGCACTGGAAAAGTTCGGACTGGGACCCGATGTCCTGCTGCAGCGCAATCCCCGCCTGGTGATCGTGCGCATCTCGGGCTGGGGCCAGACCGGTCCCTATGCGCAACGGCCCGGCTTTGGCACCCTGGTCGAAGCCTTCTCGGGCTTTGCCCAGAAGAACGGCTTTCCAGACAAGCCGCCCGCCCTGCCCAACCTGGGCCTGGCCGACATGATCGCGGGCCTGGCCGGCGTGGGCGCCACCATGTTCGCACTGCGCGAAGTGGAAACCCATGGGGGCCGCGGCCAGGTGGTGGACCTGTCGCTGCTGGAACCCATGCTGGCCGTGCTCGGCCCCGACCCTGCCATCTTCCAGCGCACCGGCCAGCGGCCACGGCGCATGGGCAACCGTGCCGACATCGCCGCACCGCGCAATGCCTACCAGTGCGCCGACGGACGCTGGCTGGTGATGTCGGGCTCCACCCAACGCATGGCCGAACGGATTTTCGAGGCCATGGGCCGCAAGGACCTGTGCAGCGATCCCCGCTTCGCCACCAACGCGGCACGGCTGCGACATGTCGATGCGCTGGACGCGCTGATCGCCGGCTTTGTGGCACAGCGCAGCCTGCAGGACAACCTGCTGCACTTCGGCCAATGGGAGGTGACCGTGGGGCCGGTGCTTGACGTGGAGCAGTTGCTGGCCGACGAGCATGTGCGCGCCAGGGCCTGCATCACCTGCATCCCCGATGCCGACGGCCAGCCCCTGCCCATGCACAACGTCTTTCCGCGCCTCTCGCGCACACCCGGGTCCATACGCAGCCTGGGCCCTGCGCTGGGAGAGCACCAGCACCTGGTGCCACCGGGCGCCTGGAGCGATCACCCTGCCCCTACCGAATGAACCCTCAGCCCATACAACGAAGGAGACATACCATGGCCTTTCTCAGGACTTTGCTCACCAGGGTCGCCACGGCGGCAGCCCTGGGCCACGCCGCCCTGCTCTCTTTGCCAGCCCACGCGGCCCCTGCGCAACTGGTCACCCTGGTGGTGCCTGCCGCGCCGGGCGGCTCCAACGACATCGTGGCGCGCGTCATGGAGCCGCTGCTGCGTGGCGAGCTGGACCGGCCCGTGGTGGTCGAGAACCGGGGAGGCGGCGGGGGCAATGTCGGCGCGGCCTACGTGGCACGCGCCGAAGCCGGCAGCAACATCTGGCTGCTGACATCAGCCAGCATCGTCACCATGAACCCCGGCCTGTTCGCCAACCCGGGCTTCGACACGCTGCGCGACTTCGTGCCCGTGGCCGGCATTGCCAGCGTGCCCCATGTGCTTTTGGTCAACAAGGACTTTGCGCCCTCCACCCTGCCCGAGCTGCTGGCCTTGCTGCGCAGGGAGCCGGGCAGGTACTTCTTCGGCTCTGCCGGTAACGGCACCTACTCGCACATCCTCATGGAATTCCTCAAGCGCGCCGAAAAGGTGGATGCCTCCCATGTCCCCTTCCGTGGCGTGGCCCCGGCCATGACCGAACTGATGGCCGGGCGCATACAGATGCTGATCAGCACCCTGCCCTCGGCCATGCCCTATCTGCAAAGCCGCGACGTCAAGGCCCTGGCCGTGTTCTCCGACCAGCGCAGCGAGTTCCTGCCCGACCTGCCCCTGGCCCGCGACACCGTTGCCGGCCTGGTTGGCGACCTGTGGATTGCGCTGTACGCGCCCAAGGACACACCCTCGCAGGAAGTGCAGCGCATGCGCCAGGCCGTGGACAAGGCCCAGGCATCACCCGGGCTGCGCGAGAAATTCCGCAAAATGGGCGCCAGCGTCTACGCCCCCACGGCAGCGGAACTGCGCCTGCAGACGGCAGCCGACCTGGCACGCTGGAGCCAGCTGATCCGGCAGGCAGGCATCCAGGTGGACTAAGCAGCCGGCCCATTTCAAGATATTCCAGAGCATTCCAAGGAGACTCCATGAAACTGCTGAGATTCGGCCCCGAGGGCCAGGAAAAGCCCGGCCTGCTGGATGCCGAAGGCCAGATCCGCGACCTGTCCGCCCTGTTGGACGACTACACGCCCCGCCTGCTCGGCCGCGAGGCGCTGCGGGCCCTGGCCGCCATCGACCCTGCCAGGCTGCCCCTGGTGCAAGGCCCGGTGCGCATCGGCATGCCCTGGAGCGGCATGTCCAAGTTCGTCGCCATCGGCCTGAACTACCGCGACCATGCCGAGGAAGCCGGCATGCCCATTCCCAAGGAGCCCATCCTCTTCGCCAAATGGCCCAGCTGCGCCTGCGGCCCCGACGACGACATCCCCCTGCCCGAAGGCAGCACACGCATGGACTGGGAGGTGGAACTGGGCATCGTCATCGGCGAGCGCGCACGCAATGTGTCCGTGGCCGATGCGCTGGAGCATGTGGCCGGCTACTGCCTTGCCAACGATGTGTCCGAGCGCGAATACCAGATCGACCGCAGCGGTGGCCAGTGGAGCAAGGGCAAGGGCTTCGACCGCTTCGGCCCCATCGGCCCCTGGCTGGTCACGCGCGACGAAGTACCCGATCCGCAAGCCCTGCAGCTATGGCTGGATGTGAACGGGGAGCGCCGCCAGAGCGGCAGCACGCGCACCATGATCTTTGGCTGCGCCGAACTCGTCAGCCACTGCAGCCGCGTGATGACGCTGGAGCCCGGCGACCTCATCATCACCGGCACACCCCCGGGAGTCGGAATGGGCATGAAGCCGCCACGCTATCTGAAGGCTGGCGATGTGATGGAGCTGGGGATCGAGGGCCTGGGGGTGCAGAGGCAGCGTGTGGTGTAGAGCCACGAAAAAGCGGCTTCAAGAAGCCGCTTTATTTTTGAGCGGAATTGGCGCTCAGCTGCCCGCCACCTTCATCCGGTTGATCAGGATCGAGCCCACGGTCTTGGCGCCGTAGTTGTAGGCATCCGCGCCCACGGCCTCGATGCCCTTGAGCATGTCCTTGAGGTTGCCGGCGATGGTGATCTCATGCACGGGGAAGGCGATTTCGCCGTTTTCCACCCAGAAGCCGCTGACGCCGCGCGAGTAGTCGCCGGTCACGTAGTTCACGCCCTGGCCCATGAGTTCGATCACGAACAGGCCCGTGCCCAGCTTCTTGAGCATGGCGGGCAGGTCGTCGCCGGCCTTGGTGCGGCGCGAGGTCATGACCAGGTTGTGCGATCCGCCGGCATTGCCGGTGGTCTTCATGCCCAGCTTGCGGGCCGAGTAGCTGGACAGGAAGTAGCCCTCGACGCGGCCGGCATCCACCACCTTGCGGGCCTGCACGCGCACGCCCTCCTCGTCGAAGGGCGAGCTGCCCTTGCCGCCGAGGATGAAGGGGTCTTCCGTGATGTCGATGTGCTTGGGGAAGACGGGCTTGCCCAGCGAGTCGAGCAGGAAGGTGCTGCGGCGGTACAGCGCGCCGCCGCTGACGGCCTGCACGAAGCTGCCCAGCAGGCCTGCGGCCAGCGTGGACTCGAACAGCACCGGGCATTCGGTGGTCGGGATCTTGCGGCTGCCCAGGCGGCTCAGGGCGCGCTGGGCGGCGTAGCGGCCCACGGCCTCGGGCGAGGCCAGGTCGTTGGCGTTGCGCATGGAGCTGTACCAGGCGTCGCGCTGCATCTCGCCATTGCGGCCGGGCAGCGAGGCGATGGGCGCCACCGACAGGCTGTGGCGCGAGCTGGCGTAGCCGCCACGGAAGCCATTGGTGTGGGCGCTGAAGAAATGGCTTTGCTGGGCCGAGACGCCCGCGCCTTCGCTGTTGGTGATGCGCTTGTGCGTGCGCAGCGCGGCTTCCTCGCATTGCAGCGCCAGTTCGGCCGCGGCCTCGCTGGTGAGGTCCCAGGGGTGGAACAGCTGCAGGTCGCGGTGGGTGCCGGGCTGGGCGATGTCGGCCGCATCGGGCAGGCCGGCCATGGGATCTTCGGCCGTGAAGCGTGCGATGTCGTAGGCGGCCTGCACGGTCTGCTGGATGGCGGCATCCGAGAAGTCCGAGGTGCTGGCGTTGCCACGGCGGTTTCCCAGGTAGACGGTCACGCCCAGCGACTTGTCGCGGTTGCGTTCCACGGTCTCCAAAGCCCCCTTGCGCACACTCACGCTCAGGCCGCAGCCCTCGGAAGCCTCGGCCCCGGCGTTGGTGGCGCCGAGCTTCTTGGCGTGGACCAGGGCACGGTCCACCAAGTCTTCAAAAAACGGTTGGCTGTAGCTGAAGCCGGAATCAGCCTGCGGTTTGGCGGTGCTTGCCGAGCGGGGACGGGGTTTTTTCATAGCGGCGGCTATGATAGCCGCCACTGCAGCGCTCTCCGCGCCGCCACTGCATTTGTCCCCTACCCCATGTCACGCAAACCCAAAAAAGGCTACTACGTCAAAGGTCACTTCGTTGCCGAAGGCAGCGAACTCGACCTGCAGCTCAAGGCCGAACTCAAAGGCACCCCCGACTCCAGCAAGACGGATCTCAAGCGCGAGTCCGACGCCTTGCAGGACCTCGGCAAGGATTTGCTGACGCTGCGCTCCGACTTGTTCAAGCGCCTGCAATTGCCCGACCAGCTGGCCGATGCCCTGGCCGAGGCCAAGCGCATCACCAATTTCGAAGGAAAGCGCCGCCAGATGCAATTCGTCGGCAAGCTCATGCGCAAGCTGGACGAGACCGAGATCGCCGCCGTGCGCGCGGCTCTGGACGAGCAGCACAACGGCTCTGCCGCCGAGAAGATGGCCCTGCACGCCGCCGAGCAATGGCGCGACCGCCTGATCGCCGAGGAATCGGCCCTGTCCATCTGGCTGGACCATTTCCCCGACACCGACACCCAGCAGCTGCGCGCCCTGATCCGCCAGGCCCGCAAGGACATGCCGGGCGCCCATGAGGCCAATGTGCAGGAATCCACCGGCCTGGCCCAGCGCAAGGGCCGCGCCTACCGCGATCTGTTCCAACTGGTTCGCCAGCAGTTGGGCGGCACGGGCCGCGAGACTGCCGAGGACGGCGATGGCGCTGGCGAGGAAGCCGACGATGAGTGAACCCGTCCATGACGCTGTGCGCATCGGCATCGTCTCGACCAGCGACCGTGCCAGCAGCGGCGTCTATGAGGACAAGGGCCTGCCGGCCCTGCAGGACTGGCTCACCCGCGCGCTCAGGAACCCCATCGCGTTCGAGCCGCGCCTGATCCCCGACGAGCAGGCCGGCATCAGCGCCACGCTGATCGAACTGGTCGATGCAGGTTGCTCCCTGGTGCTGACCACGGGCGGCACCGGCCCCGCGCCGCGCGATGTCACGCCCGAAGCCACGCTGGCCGTGGCCGACAAGGAAATGCCGGGCTTTGGCGAGCAGATGCGCCAGATCAGCCTGGCCTTTGTGCCCACGGCCATCCTGTCGCGCCAGGTGGCGGTGATCCGTGGCAAGAGCCTGATCATCAACCTGCCGGGCCAGCCAAAGGCCATTGCCGAAACCCTGGAAGGCCTGAAGAACCCCGATGGCACGCAAAAGGTCAACGGCATCTTCGCGGCCGTGCCCTATTGCGTGGACCTGATCGGCGGGCCCTATCTGGAAACGGACGACAGCGTGTGCAAGGCGTTCCGCCCCAAGAGCGCAGTGCGCACCGCGCGACCTGCGGCCTGAGCGCGCGGACACGGCAATCGACAAGCAGCCTGCGGGCTGCTTTTTATTTTTTCAGCCCCTTGAACGAGCGCTGAATCCGGGCCCGCAATTGCCGTTTGCCGTCATCACCCAACGGCATGCCGCTTGCCAGTTCCAGTGCCGCATCGACCTGTACATGGCCATGCTCCATCAGTGCCATACTCATGGCAGCGAGAGCCTTCGCCAATGGATCCATCGATCCGGTCCGCCAGATCCGGAGCGTTGATCGGATAGATGTCCGCCTCTGCGGACATCTTGAAAACCGGCTCGGGATACGGGATGGAGCCCAGGATTGCCTGGCTTCCCACGCTGACGAATTCATACTCATTCGTCACATCCCCGCTCGCACGAATGATGTGCTCAAGATCCTCTCGGTTCATAGGCCCGCCCTGTATCTCCCAATGCAACGCCCCGCTTGAGATCCCCCACCTGCGCCAGTACCTGCTGGCGCACCTGTTCGGGCAGCACCGATGTCAGGGGCGAGGCCTGGCGCAGTTCCTGGGCCCTTCGCGTGCGGGCCAGGATGGTGCGCCAGCGGCCATTTTGCAAGACATCCTGCCACTGCCTCCACAGGCTGGCGGAATGCGAATCCCCCTGGCTCAACCACCGCTCCAACGTGTCCTGTGCCTGCTGCAGCAATGCCGGGTCTGATCGCACAAGGCGCACGGCTTCTTCATGCAATGCCAGGCTTTGCAGATCCTGCACTTCATGGCGCGCATCCTGCGCACGCACCAGAACCTGTACGACGGGCCTGGCATGGCGCGAACGGGCTGCGGCAGTTCCTGCGGGCGCGGGCTGCAGGGCGTCGCCCGCCAGCAATGCCAATTCTCCCCCTATGCCCAGTTCCGACATGACTCGCAGGTACGTGCCCATGGATGGCCCGGGATCGCCGGACTCGACTGCAGCGAGCGTGCTGCGGGATATGCCTACGCGCGAGGCCATCTCGACCGTGCCCAGCCCCTGCTCCTTGCGCAGGCGCTTGAGCCGGTCACCGAACTGTAAAAGCAGTTGGCGCTGAAGAAGGGTGGATTTTTCTGGCGTTTTCATTTGTCCATTATCTTAAGCAAAACATAAATTTTTGATTGTTTTTTTAGATAAATTAATTCGAGACCAATGCTTTCGCATCCCCAGGTCAAGGACGGGAAAAGCAGGTCCCGACGCGCGCACAAGCCACGGCCGGGAGGCGCAGCGCATGGCGATCAATCAACGGACCGGCCACGTTGCAAGGATGAGCGGCTGTACTGTCGCACCGGGGCCACCAAGCCCGTGCTTGCCCCAATGCGGCAGGCCCCTGTCCCTGCCAGCATGGAATCACCCCGGCCCCTGCGCAACAGCAGCGGGCTTTTTCCATCCAAAGCAAGGAGACTTCATGCAGCAACGCCCCAAGACATCGCTGATGACACCGCTGGCCCTGGCACTGTGCGCCGCCGCACTGGCAACGCCGGCCCTGGCGCAGCAGGACAAGGTTCGGATCGGCTTCATCACCGACATGTCCAGTCTCTATGCCGATGTCGAGGGCAAGAACGGCGCCGTGGCGATACAGATGGCCATCGACGACTACGGCGGCAAGCTGCTGGGCAAGCCCATCGAGCTGCTGACGGCCGACCACCAGAACAAGGCCGACATTGCCGCCAGCAAGGCGCGCGAGTGGATAGACACGCAGGGCATCAGCCTGGTGTTTGGCGGCACGAACTCGGCCACGGCCCTGTCCATGGCCAAGGTGGCGCAGGAGAAAAAGCGTGTCTTCATCGACAACGGCGCGGGCAGCTCGGCGCTGACCAACGAGCAGTGCAGCCCCTATACGGTGCACTACGCCTTCGACACCGTGGCCCTGGCCAAGGGCACGGGCGCGGCCGTGGTGGAGGCCGGCGGCAAGAGCTGGTACTTCGTGACGGCCGACTATGCCTTCGGCCATGCGCTGGAGGCGGACACCACCAAGATCATCGAGGCGCGCGGCGGCAAGGTGCTGGGCTCGGTCAAGACGCCGCTGAACGCCAGCGACTTCTCCAGCTTCATGCTGCAGGCGCAGAACTCCAAGGCCCAGATCCTGGGCCTGGCCAACGCGGGTGGCGACACCATCAACTCCATCAAGGCCGCGCGCGAGTTCGGCGTGACCAAGGACATGAAGCTGGCCGGCCTGCTGGTGTTCTTCACCGACGTGCACAGCCTGGGCCTGAAGAACACCCAGGGCATGCAGTTCACCACCAGCTGGTACTGGGACATGAACGATGCCTCGCGCAAGTTCGCCGATGCCTTCATGGCCAAGACCCAGCGCCGCCCCAGCGAGATCCAGGCGGCCGACTACTCGGCCACCATGAACTGGCTCAAGGCCGTGGAGAAGGCCGGCACGCTGGACGCCGACAAGGTCATGGCCACCTGGCGCGGCATGAAGATGGACGACTTCTTCGGCAGCGGCTACCTGCGCGAGGACGGCCGCTACGTGCACGACATGTACCTGATGGAAGTGAAGTCCCCCGCCGAATCCAAGGGCACCTGGGACTACTACAAGCTGGTCAAGAAGCTGCCGGCCGAGCAGGTCTGGACGACGAAGGCCGAGAGCAAGTGCCAATATTGGCGGTAAACATCGCTCCCCCTGAGCGGCTTCGCCGCTTCCCCCAGAGGGGGACGACACCCTCGGGGCGGGGCGGCCCTTCCTCGGTGTCCCTGATTTGCGGCTGGGGGGTCAACATGTCCCCGCCATAAGACAGAGTTGCGAGGTTTCAGGCGTATCCCAGGCCTGCTCTCCACTGAATCTCCATGCCTTGGTCAATGCCGGGACATCGAACCGCGCCAGACTGGTAAGTTCGAGCATCTGGCGTGGCGCTGGGCAGGGACTGTTTCCTCTGCGGCCGACCGCGCAGCAGGGGAAGAATGAAGTTCAACCGCAAATGGACGGTGGGCGCCGTGATCGGCGCCTGCCTGATCGCCGGCATCGCGCTGTGGAAAGCCAATGCCAAGCCCGCCACCAAGTACGCAACCGCCGCCGTCACGGTAGGCGATCTGGAGCAGACCGTGCTGGCCGTAGGCCGGCTGCATGCCAAGGAGCTGGTTGCCGTGGGCGCCCAGGTCTCCGGACAGGTCAAGCGCCTGCATGTGGAACTGGGCCAGCAGGTCAAGGCCGGCGACCTGATCGCCGAAGTCGATGCCCAGCCGCAGCGCATCAAGCTGCGCAATGCCGAGGCCTCGGTCACCGCGCTGCAGGCGCAGTTGGCCGCGCGGCGCGCCGCCCTCGTCCAGGCCCGGCTCACCTTCCTGCGTCAGCAGGAACTGCTGCAGGCCGACGCCACCTCGCGCGCCGACCATGAGGCCGCCAAGGCGGCGCTGGACACGGCCCAGGCCGAGGTCGGCGCCCTGCAGGCCCAGATCGAGCAGGCACGCACCCAGGTGGAGACCGAGCGCATCAACCTGGGCTACACCCGCATCGTCGCGCCCATGGACGGCGTGATCGTGGCCGTGGTCACCAAGCAGGGCCAGACACTGAACTCGTTCCAGACCACGCCCACCATCGTCATGCTGGCCAAGCTCGACGTGATGACCGTGCGTGCCGAGATTGCCGAGGCCGACGTGGACAAGATCCAGCTCGGCCAGACCGCATGGTTCACCACGCTGGGCAGCAACCGCCAAAAACACATGGCGAAGATAGAGCGCATCGAGCCCGCACCGACCTCCATCGTCAATGACGCGGGTGGCGGCGCCTCGCCCGCTGCGGCCACGCCCGCCGCCAAGGCCATCTACTACAACGCCCAGTTCGACGTACCCAACCCGGACGGCAAGCTGCGCCCCTCCATGACCGCACAGGTCACCGTGCGCGTGGCCCAGGCCGACAAGGCCGTGCTGGTGCCGGCCGCCGCACTGGGCAGCCGGGCAGAGGACGACAGCTACACCGTGCGCGTGCGCGACGGCGAAGGCAAGGTCGCCGATCGCAAGGTGCGCATCGGCCTGCGCACCAATGCCCAGGCCCAGGTGCTGTCGGGCCTGGAGGCAGGCGAGCAGGTGGTGATCGGCGAGGCGGGCCCGAACAACGCCCCTGCCGCCGACCCCATGGGAATGTGAGCATGGACCAGCCATTGCTGCAGATGCGGGGACTGCGCAGGGAGTTCCCCGCCGGTGACACCACGGTCGCCGTGCTCAAGGACATCGACCTGACCATCGAGGCCGGCGAGATGGTGGCCATCGTGGGCGCCTCGGGCTCGGGCAAGTCCACGCTGATGAACATCCTCGGCTGCCTGGACCATCCGACCTCGGGCAGCTACCGCATCGCCGGCCGCGAGACCGGCGAGCTGGGCCCCGATGCGCTGGCCGCGCTGCGGCGCGAGCATTTCGGCTTCATCTTCCAGCGCTACCACCTGCTGGCCGACCTCACGGCCCAGGGCAATGTGGAGCTGCCATCGGTCTACGCCGGCACGGCGCCCACGGACCGCCATGCGCGCTCGGCCGCCCTGCTCGAACGCCTGGGCCTGGCCGACCGCATGCAGCACCGGCCGGGCCAGCTGTCGGGCGGGCAGCAGCAGCGCGTATCCATCGCCCGCGCGCTGATGAACGGCGGCGCCGTCATCCTGGCCGACGAGCCCACGGGAGCGCTGGACAAGGCCAGCGGCGAGCAGGTCATGCGCATCCTGCAGGAGCTGCATGCCGACGGCCACACCATCATCCTGGTCACGCACGACATGGCCGTGGCGGCCCACGCCTCGCGCGTGATCGAGATCAGCGACGGCGCCATCATCGCGGACCGGCGCAGCGCCCCGCACGAAAGCAAGCCCCCGCTGGAGGCCACAGCCGCCCCGCGCGCCGCCTCCTGGCGCCAGTTCGGCGACCGCTTCGGCGAAGCGCTGCGCATGGCTCTGCGGGCCATGAACGCGCACCGCCTGCGCACCTTCCTGACCATGCTGGGCATCATCATCGGCATCTCTGCCGTGGTCTCGGTGGTGGCGCTGGGGCGCGGCGCGCAGCAGCAGGTGATGAACCAGATCAGCGAGCTGGGCACGAACACGCTGGACATCTTCCCGGGCAAGGACTTCGGCGACACGCGCGCCGCCGCCATCGAGACCCTGGTCGCCGCCGATGCCCAGGCCCTGGCCGAGCAGCCCTACGTGGACAGCGCCACGCCCAATGTGTCGGTCAGCGTCACGGCGCTGTACCGCGAGAACGCGGCCATGGCCCAGGTGACGGGCGTGGGCTTCGAGCATTTCCGGGTGAAGGGCCTGCGCCTGGCGTCAGGGCGGTTCTTCGACCAGCGCGACGTGGACCTGCACGCCCAGGTCGCGGTCATCGACCAGAAGGCCGCCACCGCGCTCTTCCCCGGCAACCCCAGCCCGCTGGGCGAGGTGGTGATGCTGGGCGAGATGCCCGTGGAGATCGTGGGCGTGCTGCGCCCCGCGCAAAACAGCTTCGGTGGCTCCACGCCCACCTTCTTCGTGCCCTACACGGCGGCCGCCACGCGCCTGGTCGGCAAGTACCACCTGGACAGCATCACGCTGCGCATCAAGGACGAGGTGCCGGCCGAGATCGCACTGAAGGCGGCCACCAGCCTGCTCACGGAACGCCACGGCACCAAGGACTTCTTCGTCTGGAACTCCGACCAGATCCGCCAGGCCATCACGCGCACCAGCACCACGCTGACGCTGCTGGTCTCGGCCATCGCCATGATCGCGCTGCTGGTGGGCGGCATCGGCGTGATGAACATCATGCTGGTGTCGGTGACCGAGCGCACGCGCGAGATCGGCGTGCGCATGGCCATCGGCGCGCGCCAGTCGGACATCCTTCAGCAGTTCCTGATCGAGGCCGTGCTGGTCTGCATCGTGGGCGGCATCCTGGGTGTCTCTCTGGCGCTGGGCCTGGGCCTGGCAGTGAGCCTGTCGGGCTCCAGCTTCCAGCTGTCGTTCTCGGCCGCCTCCATCGTGCTGGCCGTCGCCTGTTCCTCGCTCATAGGCATCACCTTCGGCTTCCTGCCCGCGCGCAGCGCGGCGCGCCTGGACCCCGTCCAGGCCCTCTCCAGAGATTGACATGCATATGCTCAAGACCAGCGCGCTGGCATGCGCCGTGGCCCTTGCGGGCTGCGGCGCCATCACGCGCACCCCCTACGAAGCGCCACAGGTGGCGCTGCCCGCGCAGTTCGAACATGCGCAGGCATCGTCCCCGGCAGCCACGCCCACGCCCACGCCCATGACCGATGCGTGGTGGCGCGGCTTCGGCGATCCACGGCTCGATGCCTGGATTGACCTGGCGCTGGCGCGCAACCCAGACATGGCCACGGCCGGCATCCGCGTGCGGCGTGCCGCGTTGCAGGCGCAACTGGCAGGCCATGCGCTGCTGCCCCAGCCCAGCGGCAGCGTAGGCACGGGCGCCAGCCGCCCGCTGTCGGGCAGCCAGCGCAGCACCCTGGAGAACGCCAGCGCCACACTGGGCGTGGCCTGGGAGCTGGACCTGTTCAACCGGCTGGGCGCGCAGCGCGATGCCGCCGTCTTCGAAGCACAGGCCAGCGTGCAGGACAAGGATGCCGTGGCGCTGTCGCTGACCACCACCACGGCCAGCCTGTACTGGCAGCTGGCGCTGGCCAACGAGCGCCTGGACATGTCACGCCAAAGCCTGGAGTACGTGCGCCGCACGATCGACCTGGTGCAGGCCCAGTACCGCAGCGGCGCAGTGTCCGGCCTGGAGCTGCGCGAGGCCCGGCAGGCCCTGGCCGAGCAGCAGGCCCTGCTGAGCCAATACACCCAGGCCCGCGCCGAACTGCGCCAGGCATTGGCCGAATTGCTGCAGGGCGCCGAGCCGCCCGGTGGCGAGCCCCAGGCGCTGCCCGTGGCCGACCTGCCCGCCGTGCAGCCAGGCCTGCCCGCCGACCTGCTGGGGCGCCGCCCCGACCTGCGCGCCGCCGAACTGCGGCTGCGCGGCGCCCTGGCCGGCAGCGATGCCACGGCCGCCAGCTACTACCCCCGGCTATCGCTCACCGGCAGCCTGGGCACCTCCAGCAGCACCCTGCTCGATGTGCTGGCCAATCCCGTGGCGGCCCTGGGCGCCAACCTGGCCCTGCCGTTTCTCAATGTGCGCGAGATGCGGCTGAACACCGCCATCGCACGCAGCCAGTACGAGGAGGCGGTAGTCAACTTCCGCAAAACGCTGTACGCCGCGTTGGCCGAAACGGAAAAATCCCTGTCCGCCCGCACCGAACTGGCCCGCCAGGAAGAGGCCCAGCAGCGCGCCACGCAGGAATCCGTGGAAATCACGCGGCTGTACGAGGCGCGCTACCGCGCCGGCCAGGTGCCGCTGCGCACCTGGCTGGACGCCCAGGAGCGCCGCCGCGCAGCGCAGCTGGCCCTGTCCGCGCTGCACCTGGCACGCCTGCAGAACCAGCTCACGCTGCACAAGGCCCTAGGCGGCGGGTGGCCGGCTTCCTGAAGCCACCACCCAGGGTCCGCCAGAGTCAGAACGAATGCGCCATGCCCACGTAGAAGCCGGTCTGGCTGCCGCCTGGCGCCGGGTTGTTGTTGGTGGTCTGCACCGAGAAGTTCGCATTGCCGCCATTGCGCACATTGCCCACGCTGGCGTACAGCAGCGTGCGCCTGGACAGCGCGTAGTCGGCGCCCGCCATGAGCAGGTTGGCGCTGCCGCCGCCCTTGTTGACCGTGGTGCGGTAGCCCGCCCCGATCAGCGTCAGCGGGCCTGACACCTTGTAGCGCGCGCCCACCCAGTACTGCCGCGCCTTGTCGGGCATGCCGGCCGCGCTGTCGGGCGCGGACAGCTGCTCATAGCCCGCGAACAGCTTGAGCGCGGACAGCGTCACCGTGCCGCCCAGCGTCAGGTTGCGGGAGGTGGTGTAGAGATCGCTGAAGCGGCCATTGGCATCGCGGGCCACATCGTAGATGGCGCGCAACTCGAACGTGGGCGCGGTATAGGAAACCGACAGCGCATCCTTGCGCAGCCGCGATGCGCCCTGCGGCTGCTCGCCCAGGCCGGTCAGCGCGAGCACGCGCAGGCCGCCCCAGCTGGGCGTCTCGTACGAGATCATGTTGTCATGCCCGCCCCAGTTGCGCCCCCGCACCAGCGTGGCCGAGCCGATGAACTGCTGGCCCGTGGGGTCCAGCACCCAGTGCGCATCCGAGATCGACAGGTCCTTGCCCAGCTTCAGCGTGCCCCAGCCGCTGCGCAGGCCCACGAAGCTGCGGCGGTTGAAGAAACCTGCGCCGTTGAAACTGGCATCGTCGATGCTGAAGCCCGACTCCAGCGTGAACAGCGCATGCAGCCCGCCGCCCAGGTCCTCCTCCCCCTTGAAACCCAGCATGCTCGTGCCCCACTGGTTGCCAACCGCCCGCCACAGATTGCCAGAGCCCCCCGTGGCCGGGTCGTACACATTGTTCTGGTAGTCCACCCCCGCGACCACACGCCCATAGAGCGTGACCGAACTCTGGGCCTGGGCAGCCAGGGCCGTGCCTAGCACCAGCGCGGCCAGGCCCGCGCTGCGGATCATGCGTTTACTCATCTCCCTCTCCTCCTTGACATTGCCGATTGGCGAAAATCCCCGTGGCCGCAGCACGGCCGCCATGGGGAAACAGCTTGAAACCGGTCACCAGCCCTTGTTCTTGTGCTTCTTGTTCTTGCGGGCGCATGCAGTCCCGTGGTTGCGATGCCCTGCAGGCTGCTTTCATGAATTCTCCGCAGGGATGGCGCCAGGCCTGAACGATTGATGCGCAGACCTATGCATTTGCGGCGCGGGCACCCCGGTGTTTTCCCCTGGAAGGGGGCGGAGCGACGTTCGGGGATGGGGCATGGCCGCCGGATGCTCAGTCCGCCGCAGCATCTGCCAGCAGGAAGATGCAGGCCATGGGAGTCCACTTGTCGCCGGGCGGTGTCCAGGGCGTGGGCGCCTGGAAGGTCCACATCAGCGCCTCCCATTTGCGCAGCTTCGGGTCGATGGCAGCGGCCAGGGACATGGCCCGGAGGTCATGCACCGCGTCATCGGTTTCCATCACCATCACCATGCGCGTGCCAAGGCGGTGGGTTTCCATGCCGGTGACGCCATGGCTGCGCAGATGCGCCGCCACCTCAGGCCATGTCCGGCGGTGCAGGGTTTCATACCGGGCCATCAGCGCCGGGGCATCCCTGAGATCGAGTTTGGACGAGATGTTGACGATGGCGCCACGGCTGGCCTGGAGGTGCGGCAGGCAAGGGTGGGCCATGACGAAGTAGTGCACCAGGTTGGCCTGCCGCGAGCGCACGAAGGCGTCGCCCCCTGCGTCCAGGCCCAAGCCTTCATTGATGCCCGCGTTTTTCACCACGCCGTCGATGTGGCCGCAGTACGCCGCAGCGCGGGCCACCATCTCCCCGCATGCCCGTTCATCGACCAGGGCGAGGCGGAAGTGGCGTGCGCGGGGCTGCAGCGCCATGAGCTGCGCCTCGAACCGCGCGGACATGGTGTCCTTGCCGCAGATCAGCGGAACCGCACTTTCACCGGCCAGCCGCAGCGAGATGGCCGTCCCGATGCCGCTGGCACCGTCCGTGACGATGAAGGTCCTGTCTTTCAGGTTCAGGTCCATGCTGTCTCCCATGTGGTTTCAGGTCATGCCTTGCGGCTGCAGGCCGTAGCAGCGCGCGGCGGCGCCACCCCACAGCGCCTAGCGCTCGGACACCGACAGCCGCGAGGACGCCCAACCGTTTATCAACTCAAAGACCGTGACCTGCAGGCTGACGGCCCCAAAACCCTTGCCGCATACCTGCTGCAGTTCCAGCGTCACGGGCATATCGTCTGCGCGCCCGTCTGCCGGGATGCCTGGGCTGCCTGGGCTGCGCACGGTGCACCGCCCAGGCCGTCCCGCTCGCCGGTCATGGCCTCGATCA
The DNA here is from genome assembly GCF_014170385.1 of Delftia sp. UME58. Lineage (NCBI taxonomy): Bacteria > Pseudomonadati > Pseudomonadota > Betaproteobacteria > Burkholderiales > Comamonadaceae > Delftia > Delftia sp. UME58. The sequence goes on along the minus strand of NZ_LZZV01000096.1, from coordinate 23,775 downwards.
GCGCCTGCCGGGACGGCTGCGCTACCGGCGCCACCACTGGAGCCAGCGCGGCTACAGCGGACATGAGCCGACAAACCATTGAGGAACATCTGGCCAACGCAGAGGACGTCGATCGCTACCGCGCGCCGGCACTGGACAAGGGGCGGGACATCCTGGAGCTGCTGGCCGAGCACCCCGATGGAATGACGCGGGCCGAGATCGTCAAGGAACTGGGCCGGGGCACCAGCGAGATCTACCGCATGCTCGAGCGGCTGGTGGCCCGGCAATATGTGATGCGCTCGGCCGGCGGCGACCGCCATGCGCTCAGTCTCAAGATGTTCGCGCTGGCGCACCGCCACCCGCCGGTCAACCGCACGGGGCAGCTATCACCCAACAGGCAAATGCACGCTGAAGGATGAGGGGGCGCTAAGCGAGACTTGCCGGGCGCATGGACGGCCAGGGACGCATGGGCCGCGACTGCTCCCCCAGCTGGTAGACAACCCCATTCCATCTTTTGCGCAGCCTTGTTATTGGTTAAAGAACAATAGCGTCATCACACTGTGAAGCCACGCATGACCGAACGCAAGGGTTGCAGTTCAGGCGTTGATTATTCTTATGGAAATCGTATAATCAATTACCACTCCACAAATCAAAGCGATGCTCGATTTCAATCAAATTTTTAATTGCCAATTGAATGCAACTCCTTTCCGTTGGGCGGAAATATCTGACCTGTATTCCTCACAGGATTGTGCTTCGCTTGCTCAGACTTATCCATTCGATCACTTCCGGACCATAGAAGCCTATGGGGGAGAAAAGGACTATCGATACGATGCCCGCTCCTTGGTTCCCATGGGCGAAAATTGCATATCTCGCCCAGACTATCTAAGTCCTAGCTGGCTAAGGTTTGCACAAGACTTGATTTCCGAAAATTACCGCAATGCCATGTCATCCCTCACAGGCATCGATTTGTCCGATTTTCCCATGGAGGCGAATCTTTACCACTATGGATCCGGGGCACTTCTCGGGCCACATCGTGATCTTCCAGAGAAAAAGGTTACGCATGTTTTCTATTTCAATGAGCACTGGCTTCCAGCAGACGGTGGTTGCCTTGCAATATTGAACTCATCAGATGCAAAGGACGTCGCAGCCCTTATCAACCCCATTGTCGGGAACTCGGTAGCCTTCGTGCGTTCAGAGGATTCCTGGCATGAGGTGACCCAGGTCTCTGCACGGGTACGTGAATCGCGTCGCAGTGTGACAGTGACTTTCTATCAGCCGGGGTCCATCAGCTCAATGTGGCCACCCGGTTCTGAATTGGAATTGCACGACTATGTTGCAAGCTGAAGCAGCTTGCACCAACCAGTACAAGCGCTGTTTTCATATTGATAAGCATTTCTTCGGCCTGTCTCGAAACTAGAAGCATATGCCCAAAATAGCATTCGGAGACATCGCCAAGCTAATTATTCCATGGCAGCACAGGCATTTGATACAGGCCATTGTCATGCGCGAAATAGATTCGCGCTATAGAAACTCGGTCATGGGTTGGCTATGGTCAATCATCAGCCCATTTTTTACGCTGATGGTTTATACCCTGGTATTCAAGAATGTATTCTCAGTCAAATGGCTCGGAGGTAACGGCTCATCTTTTGAGTTTGCAATTCTCATATTCATTGGAATGACGGTTTTTGGGCTATTCTCAGAATGTGTCACCCGTGCGCCGGCATTAATCACATCCACACCAAACTATGTGAAGAAAATAGTCTTTCCTCTTGAGATCTTGCCATGGACAAGCCTGGGAGTAGCGGTATTTCACATGGGTATCAGCCTGCTGGTCTTGCTTGCTTTCTACAGCCTGGTGATAGGGCTGCCTCATTGGACTGTCATTCTCTACCCCGTGATATTGCTGCCGCTTATACTCATGACGGCGGGACTTTCATGGATCTTCAGTGCCATCGGCGTTTATTTTAGGGATGCGGGGCACATCATTGGTGCGCTACTATTGCCGTTGATGTTTTTGACTCCCATTTTCTATCCGACAAGCACTTTGCCTGCTGAGCTTAAAGGCCTGATCGAACTCAATCCATTGGCTCAAGTCATCGAGAATGCACGAATGGTGCTCTATTGGGGGAAGATGCCGGCTGCGATGCCCTTGCTTGCATCAACTCTTGCGTCCGGTCTTTTCGCTTTTCTGGGACTCTGCTTCTTCCAGAAAAGCCGTGAGGGGTTTGCCGATGTCCTTTGATTTCTCCATCGAGGTTGAAGCGCTGAGCAAATGCTATCGGGTCTATGACAGCCCGCAGGACCGGTTCATACAGATGCTTCCCTTTGGGAGACGTCGACGATTTCGCGAGTTTTGGGCACTGAAGGATATCTCCTTTCGCGTTGCCAAAGGCGACGCCGTCGGAATCATTGGCAGGAATGGGAGCGGCAAATCCACTCTATTGCAACTGATTTGCCGCACACTCAATGCCAGCACTGGAAATATCGTGACCAGAGGCAAGATCGCAGCCTTACTGGAATTGGGCTCAGGCTTCAACCCCGAATTCACAGGCCGTGAAAATGTCTACCTTAATGGCGCATTACTCGGGATGGACAAATCGGCAATGGATGCCCGCTTTGATGAAATTGCTGATTTTGCAAATATCGGTGATTTCATGGATCAGCCCACCAAAACCTATTCAAGCGGAATGCTTGTTCGGCTGGCGTTTTCCGTGTCTGTATGTATCGACCCGGATATTCTGATCATTGATGAAGCATTGGCGGTGGGAGATGCCTCATTTCAGTTCAAATGTCTCGGGCGGCTGGAGGCACTGGCACAAAAAGGGACAACACTGCTTTTTGTATCTCACGACATGAGCATGGTGAAAAGATTTTGCAACAAGGCCATTTACCTCAGTGAAGGAAGGTTGAAATCAACAGGCTCCCCTGAAGAGATGGCGGAGATGTACTTGCTGGACATGCGCGATGAGCAACGCCAATGGGCAAGCGGCGGCGCCACTCCCGTGGCATTGAAAACCCCGGTGAACGGTGCCCGCATCGCCTTTGGTACTACAGAAGGTGAAATCGTCTCCGCACACTTCAACAATACAGGCAGCCACTACTCATCATTCGTATTTGGCGAGACCATCGACATCAGAATCAATTGTCGATTTCATAAATCCGTCCATTTGCCCAATATCAGCCTCACCGTACAAGAGGCAAGACTTCTTGTGGTGGGTGGAAAAAACTTTCAGATCTCTCCCCGCATGAAGAGCAGTGATTGGCTTGAAGCAAGCCTCACCTTCCGTTTCCCGGCCAGGCTGGCACCTGGCCGGTATCACATCACCATCAAATTGATGAATGGACATACTGAAGAGACATCTCTGCTGATCGACAAACAAGTGGGGCTATTGAGCTTTGACACGGTCACCGGGCGCAATACTCCATTTCTCGGAATCGTAGATCTGGGGATTGAGCTGGATACATCGGCGCCCAACAACCAGAAATCAACCTGATAGATCAGGGAGCCCTCATGACACCGACAGCGAAATCCGATTCAAGAAAACTGTTCGAGATCAACGCATCCTCTATCTGAAACAGCATTTCAAGCAATGCCATTGAACGCGGGTTGCTTTCCACAAAATTTCCAGCAATTCCGTGCAAGGCAAATTGCAATATATTCCCACCACAGGGATTGAATGCACATTCAACAAAGTTCTCGGACAGTACTTTTCGTATATCCTGTGACCTGATGGCCTCGGACGGGTCAACCCTTGCCACTTCAATCGGATCGGGCAGTTGGACTGCATGCTGCACCTTTCCAAAATGTTCCACTTGAAAAGACCGACGATACGCAGGTGGCAGCAATTGAAACGCGCTGGAGATGACGGTACGCTGGAATTCGTTGAACGCAAACTGATTTGCTCCTACGTATTCATTGAAAAACACCCATCCCCCAGGCTTCAATGCCGCACGAACGGATTGGCAAACCAATTCCAGATGCTTTATGTGGTGCAGAGATCCATTGAACCAGACAGCATCGTAGATTCCGCTTCCCAGCGGGACGCTTTGAACATCCCTGACAAAATAGTTGATATTGTCTGCCCCCATTGAACGAGCCTCGGCTCTGGCAATATCGATGGCGCCAGAGGCAATATCAATGGCATCAAATTCTCCAAAAGCGTTCAATCGGAAAAGTTCGCGTTCCAGAGAGCCACTTCCGCAACCAATGCTCAACATTTTTGCGGAGGACCGAGGGCGATCAAAAAATTCCTCCATGCAATAGGTTCCCCACCATTCATGCCGGGTACCAGCACAGGCCTTTCTCTGAAAACGCCGCTGTACGGCCGGAATGGCAAGCCAGTACAGTTGCGGAGAAAACGCATCGGAGGTCGCCACATTCTTGGACCAGTGCGCCGCGGTAATTTCTTCGTCAGAAATCATGTGAGCCTTTCGGGGTTGCGATTATTGGTATGGGGCGTCCATGCACCCCACTTTTTCTCGAAATACGCCTGGTTGCGATCCCAGATCGCCTGATACTCACCTGAGTCAATCAGCTTCTTGAACGAAGCCTGTCCATAGTGATGAACAAAGGAGTCTTCCGCACACACAGTTCGATACCCGGCCGACTGTATTCGGCGGCAGTAGTCGTCATCTTCAAACATGCCAATGCCGAATGCTTCATCAAGCTCCCCGATTTCATCGAACACCTCACGACGCATTGCGACGCAAAACATGGCCAATACGGAAATTTCAAAGTGACGCCCCTCGTTTGCAATCGTATAGCGAGCGGCAAACTCGTGCATTTGCTCTATATTGACGTAATCAACGGCGATCTTCGCCTCATTTCCCACGGAGTTGGTTACCGGCCCCACCAGACCTATGTCACTTTTCTGCAAATGCCGAAGCATGGATTCCAGCCAATCGTTGGTGACCACGGTATCGTTGTTGAGGAGTACGACATACTTCCCCTCGGCCTGCGCAATGCCTTGGTTGTTGGCCGCAGCGAAGCCGCGGTTTTGATCGTTGATGATCAATTTCAACTTCAAGCCCGGGAATTGACGCTGCATGCTGCGTAGCATGTCACGAGTGTCATCCTGGGAAGCATTGTCCACGATGATCACTTCGTAGTTGGGATACATCGTACGGGCCACAATGCTCTCAATACACTGTCGCGTCAGATCGGCGTTGTTGTAGCTGACAACGACGATGGAACATTTTTCATACAAGGTTTGCAGCGCCTGTTCCATTGAAAGATAGCGGTGGTGCCAGTCATTGTTTTTGGCCAGCTGAATTCTGCGCTGGGTCAGATCTGGATCATTCTCCTTCAGCGCAACCTCGACCTTGTTCAGGAAATCTGCATATTCCCTGGCGAAGTATACGTAGTCTCCATATATTGCCATCTCCTCCAGAGGAACACTGACAACGGGCTTGCCCACGCTTATGTATTCATAGAATTTCACAGGATCCACCGCATGGGTGACCTTGTTCAATTTGAATGGAATCAGGCAGACATCAAAGCCATGCAGATAGCGCGGCATGTATTCATAGGCCTTCTTCCCCAGCAAGTGCACATTGGGTAACCGATCTATTCCAGCCAGATCCTTGACGAAGCAATCGCCGACAAGTACAAAGTTCCATTTCGGGCGGCGTGTCGCCAAGTAATGTACGAGTTGGAAATCAACCCAGGGAGCCAGTGCACCGTAGAATCCGATGACTGGTTTTTCCAAGTGTGCCAGAAGCTCATTCTTCACACAGTTGGATGAGAAAAATTCAAACTCTACCCCGTTTCTGACCAGGATGCACTTCTTGCTGGCGGCCTGCCACTTCTTCTCAAGCAAGGAAGCGGTGACAGTCACCAGGTCAGATTTTTCTATCAGGATTTCTTCCTCCTGGAGAAGTTGCTGGCCTATATCTGGAAAATCCGCCCACTCATCCATGCAATCGTATTGGAGGCGCCAGGCTCGCTTCTTCTGGAGCTCGACCGCCAATGCGGTCCAGTAAGACAAGTGAACAACAATCAGCGCCTCTCTGATTTTTGCGTCCACCATCAACCGTGCCAATGACCTGTTGGCGGCACTCAGATTTTCCTGAGACATCCTGTGCGCATAGAATTCTTCAGAATCATGAAACTCAAGCCCTATTTCATAGATGTTGTATGCCACTTGCTTCATGACATACGGCTCACCTTGTGCCGGCATGATGGAGCGTGCAATATAGAAAATGCGATGTCCCTTGGCCGCAAATTGAGACATGATATGCTGCGGCCGCTGGTAACGGGCAGACCACTCGATATTGGCCAAACAGACAACGTCCATTTTCCCGTTGCTGACCCCAGGGAACAATGCCTGCTCATCTCCTTGCAGAGATTGAAGGGTGTGCAGCTGGCTTGACAGCTGGCTCTTGAGTGACTCCGAGTGCAAAAGAGCCTTTACCCGACTGGGTAGCAGCATGTTCCCCAGGTTTCGAGCCAATCGGGAGCGTTCTGCAATCAGATACAAGCCATCGATCATCAGGTATCGGAAGCTTTTCCTTCGCCGCTCAAGAGTCAACTTTAATGCAGCAACTTCGCTCCTGAGCCATGAAATTCCCAAATCACGCGACGCAATGACATCTTTGCTATTTTTCAGCTCCCGCTCCAGCTCATCAATGGTCTGTCGCAAGGCAAGGATTTCCCCCCGCGAAATTCCAGATTGCGTCCCCATGTCGGACTGATCATCCTTCCCGTCTGGCATACTGGCAGTGGATGAATATAGCAATTGCTTTTCAGTATTATTTTTCATGGAAATTGATAGGATGGATCAGGTCGAATGGCTGGTTGATGTGACCTCGGACGCTTTTTCAACGAATCATCAGCAGGCCTGCACTGACTCAATCAACTTTTCCCTGCAACCCCGCTTCTCCTTTTTCGCTTTTACCTCTCTCAAGAAGAAACGGCAGCGACATCAGGAATTTGTTCATTGCGATCTTTGAACTCGAGCAGCTGGACTTGATGGAATCAGCCACCTGATCCCAATGCTGCTTCACTTCATCCCGGGCATTCTCCATCAAATCCAACGGGCTCATTCGGCCAATACGACTGCTCAGCCAACGTGGATCATCACAATCCATCGTAGACAATGGATAAACGGTTCTAAACCTCGAGAGCGCGGTGAATTTCCCTACTGAAAGATCACTGGGCGTAAATACAGGAATTCCTGCACAAAGTGCCGTTATTGCAAGATGATAACTATGCCCGGCAACACCTTCTGATTCTGCGACCAGTGCTGCGAGAACCATGGGCGATGGCCATTCAGCCAGGCTGTAGGTATTTGGCAATTCTCGATCAATGAATGACTCATGGTCACACAGCACCGGGCCCAGACGCAAGAGAAGAAATTCGAGGTCTGGCAACTCGGAACGAAACCGTTTGATATGGTCTGTGAATTTTTCCAGATTCTGGGTCGCCTGAATGACTATATAAGGCTTCTTCAGGCCCAGTTGCTCCCGAAGAATTCGGGCCTTTTCTTGCGCAGGGTGGCCATTCATATGCTGACCCAACGAAAACGCCGTGTCGGGAACCAGCTTCACACGATCGTGATCCACGAATTGTTCCAGTGCCTTCTTGCTGGGCTCATCCCGTACCGCAATGTAGGAGCTGCACTGCAACACCAAGGAAAGCAATGGATGGCTCCACTGCGGCATTTCATTGCAATGCATGCCCGGAGCGTTCCAGATGACCGGTATTCCAAGCTGGATTCCAATCAAGGCTGGAGTCAACCAATATCCTGTGGGATGATGAATCCACGCTTCAGTCGGCACATATCCAGGCGCAACGAATGAGTCGAAGCGGATGATGAAACCACCACCGATCAAAATGGCATCGAGTTCAATCGCCATATCGGGCAGGTCGGCAAGAGAAGCCACCTTGTATGGCCAATCCTCCAGAGATTTGGCATGGTATGAAAACGGAATCAGTTCCACCGACCCCAGCCGTTGCGAAAGCTCCATCTCCGCAAGTATGGGAAAAAGCAAATCACCATAGTTTTGAACGTCAAAAGTACCGAAGATACCTATGCGCCATGGCCTTTTTATTTCTTGCTTATCGGACTCAAGTTTATTCATATTCCCGCATTCCAAGTGCAGTGCTGCCTTAGCTAAAATAATAATATCTTTAGCGACTTTATTCTCATTACTCTTCGCAAAATCAATCAGTTGCCGCCATCCAAAATAACAGCAACTCGCCTTATGCTTCTTGCATATTTTATTACTCTTCGATTCCAGAAATATTCTTCAATGGCCTCTTCACAGCGTGACAGCGCACCTTGCAAACCATTCTCCAATCGGAAATCCTCGTAGAAATTCCCTGTGCTGACTATTTTCAGCAATTCTGAGCATCGATGACCGATATGAGTGCTTTTCTCACCTCTGCTTGGAAAGCCTTGTGTCACGCACGAGAATTTTTCACGGAGATCCTGCAGGCCATGGCGATTCATGAACAGTTCGGAAGCAGCTTCCGTTGTCACAACGGCGGCTTCGACCCGCTTGAACACCATGGTTTCAAAGGCACGGTGAAAGCGGCAGCGCCATTTTGGCGCATGTGGTGCAATCACCGGGGGGGCCAGATCGGCAATGAGGGGTAGCTGGAAGATTTGTTTGCCAGATAAAACCATCGCGGCGATTGACCTGAAACTATCGGGGGAGTTTCGTAAGCGATCAGGAGAATGCGCATGGTCACTATTCATGGATTATTTTTCAGCGTTATTCCAGGCGTAGTCTTTGTCTCGAGATGAATTCAATTTCCTTGCGGGAATTCATTTTTCCATGGGCATGCCGCATACGTCGCGCCACCTCTTACCGCTTTTCATGTTACCTCAATAAAAAGCATGGCACCACATCTATCTTCAATATGAAGCAACGGCACAAGCAGCAGCCTGGCTAGCAGTTTCTAAAAACGTGTCGCCTGTGCGACGCCTCATGGCATGGGCTCTCTATCAAAAAATTGATAACCCCATTTCAATAGCTATAAACTATTTAAATTCTGCAGGCATCCAGCCTTGCGAGGGACTTGGCCGGCAACTCTCGTATCAGGCCCTCTCGATCAACGGCTGCGCCCCTCGCCTTGAACCCCAAAGCAAAAACACCGCAGGCACATCAGCGTCTGCGGTGTCAGGGCTGCGATCCAGAATTGGATCGACCGTGGGGAAATATCCGCCTACATAGCACGTTCCCGATCAGGAATCAGCGGATTTCAACGCGCCGTCGTATCGCTGCTGGCCGCCACGATGGGGATATAGAACTCGCCGCCCGCGCGGTTGAATTCCTCGGCCTTGGCCTGCATTCCGGCGGCAATGCCCTCCTGCTCGGCCACGCCCTTGGCGGCGGCGAATTCGCGCACTTCCTGGGTGATCTTCATGGAGCAGAACTTGGGGCCGCACATGGAGCAGAAGTGCGCCACCTTGGCGCTGTCCTTGGGCAGGGTTTCGTCGTGGTAGGCCTGGGCGGTGTCGGGGTCCAGGCCCAGGTTGAACTGGTCCTGCCAGCGGAAGTCGAAGCGCGCCTGGCTCAGCGCGTCGTCGCGGGCGCGGGCGCCGGGGTGGCCCTTGGCGACGTCGGCTGCGTGGGCGGCGATCTTGTACGCGATGATGCCCTGCTTGACGTCGTCGCGGTCGGGCAGGCCCAGGTGCTCCTTGGGCGTGACGTAGCACAGCATGGCGGTACCGAACCAGCCGATCATGGCCGCGCCGATGGCGCTGGCGATGTGGTCGTAGCCGGGGGCGATGTCGATGGTCAGCGGGCCCAGGGTGTAGAACGGCGCCTCGTGGCAGTGCTTGAGCTGCTCGGTCATGTTGGCCTGGATCATGTGCATGGGCACGTGGCCGGGGCCTTCGATCATGGTCTGCACGTCGTGCTTCCAGGCCAGCTGGGTCAGCTCGCCCAGGGTCTGCAGTTCGGCGAACTGGGCTTCGTCATTGGCGTCCGAGGCGCTGCCGGGGCGCAGGCCGTCGCCCAGCGAGAAGCTGACGTCGTACTGCTTCATGATGTCGCAGATGTCCTCGAAGTGCTCGTACAGGAAGCTCTCGCGGTGGTGGGCCATGCACCACTTGGCCATGATGGAGCCGCCGCGCGAGACGATGCCCGTGCGGCGCTGGGCCGTGAGGTGGATGTAGGCCAGGCGCACGCCGGCGTGGATGGTGAAGTAGTCCACGCCCTGCTCGGCCTGCTCGATCAGCGTGTCGCGGAAGATGGGCCAGGTCAGGTCCTCGGCGATGCCGCCCACTTTCTCCAGCGCCTGGTAGATGGGCACGGTGCCGATGGGCACGGGCGAGTTGCGGATGATCCAGTCGCGCGTGGTGTGGATGTTCTTGCCCGTGGACAGGTCCATCACGTTGTCCGCGCCCCAGCGGATGGCCCAGACCAGCTTCTCGACCTCTTCCTCGATGCTGGAGGTGACGGCCGAGTTGCCGATGTTGGCGTTGATCTTGACCTTGAAGTTGCGCCCGATGGCCATGGGCTCGATCTCGGGGTGGTTGATGTTGGCCGGGATGATGGCGCGGCCGCGCGCCACTTCGTCGCGCACGAACTCGGGCGTGATGATCTTGGGGATGGCGGCGCCCAGGCCGTTGCCGGCCAGGCGCGCCTCGCGCGCGGCGTCCTGCTGGTACTCGGCCATCCATTCGCGGCGGCCGTTCTCGCGCAGGGCCACGTATTCCATCTCGGGCGTGATGATGCCCTTGCGCGCGTAGTGCATCTGGGTGACGTTTCCGCCGCTCTTGGCGCGGCGCGGCTGGCGCTGCAGCGATGCGGCCTCGGCCCGCAGGCGGGCCACGCGCTCGTCTTCCTCGCCGCGCTTGCCGCCGTCGTCCAGGGCCTGGCGCAGGCGGCCGGCGTAGTACTCGCTGTCGCCGCGCGACTCGATCCAGGCATTGCGCACGCCCGGCAGGCCGCTGCGCACGTCGATGGCCACGGCCGGGTCGGTGTAGGGGCCCGAGGTGTCATAGACGCTGACCTGCTCGCCATTGGTCAGCTGGATATCGCGCACGGGCACGCTCAGGCCGGCATGCAGGCTGCCTTGCAGATAGCTCTTGGTGGAGGCCGGGAACGGCTTGCGCGACTGCGCCAGCAGGTCGGAAAAACGCTGTGCGTCTGGAGCTTCGCCGGCTGCGGGGGTGAAGATGGAATCGGGAGCGTTCATGTCGGGTTCCTTGCGTTCAAAGCGTCGATCAACAACGCTCCGGGAACCGGACACTCCTTGGGCTGTGCCAAAGGCCGCGCACCGGGCTATGCCAGTGTGGGCCTGCCAGGGCCGTATGGCCTTGGCCCCTGGTTGCCACGCACGCCAAGGCGCACGAGCAGCCTTGGTTGGCAAGGGCCGATGTGCGTTGGATGGGGCCTGTGCGGCCTGTACCGGTATCCGCCGTGGCGGACTTCCATCCTCTGACTTCGGCCCCGCTTCAGGGTCCCGCTCTTCTTCCGCCGGTATCAACCGGATCAAGTTCGTCGGGTTCGCCGCCTGGCCCATGCAGCGCATGGACCGGTTGGCATCTCAGTGCATCAGCACACCCCGGAGCAGTGCGCAGTATAGGGGATGGCAAGGCGCCATTGCCCTGCGGGTTTGCCCAGGGGCCTGAAAGCCCTGCTCAGTCGAAGCCGCGCATCTGTGCCCATTCGGCCACCGGAGCGCGCGTCGCACGCCAGCCGTTGATGGGGGCGTCCTTGTCCTCGTAGCCCAGCGCAATGCCGAAGGCCACGTGGTAGCCCTCGGGCAGCGCCAGCGCCTGGGTCACGGCGTCGTTGTAGCGGCGCCAGAAGCCCTGGGCGCAGGTGGCCAGGCCATTGGCGCAGGCCAGCAGCATGAAGGACTGCAGGTAGATGCCCAGGTCCACCCATTGCGGCAGGCCCATGCGCTCGTCCACCGCCACGATCAGGCCCACGGGCGCGCCGAAGAACTGGCCGTTGCGCGCCAGCTGCTCCAGCCGCGCGGGCTTGTCGTCGCGCGGAATGCCCAGCGACTGGTACAGCTCTTCGCCATTGGCAAAGCGCCGGCTGCGGTAGGGCTCCCAGAGGTTGGGCGGGTAGGACAGGCCGGGCTGGGCGTCCTGGGGCTCGGCCTCGGCAACGGCGGTGAGCAGCTGCTGCAGCGGCTCGCCCGTCAGCGCCAGCACGCGCCAGGGCTGCAGGTTGCCGCCCGAGGCCGCTTGTGCCGACTGTTCCATCAGGGAGCGCACCAGCGCCGCATCGGGCGACTGGGGCAGGAAGGCGCGCACGGAGCGGCGCGCATGCAAGGCCTGTTCAACGTTCATGCTGGTCGGAGTCTCCGGTCTTCTTGGGGGATCTTGGGGATCTTTGGTGATCTTCTGCAGGCCTACTTGCCCATGATCTGGTCGATCTTGTCCTTCTGGAACGCCTGCGGGCGCTCGGACTCGCAGGGCACGCAGTCGCCCACCTTGCTGCCGGCCGAGAGCTTGGCAATAGCCTCCCATAGCAGCGCGATCTGCTGCTCATGCGCGGCCGCGCCATCGCTCAGGCCGCGCATGGCCTGGGCCACGGGGTCCATTTCCTGGGTGATGCCGTAGGCCGTGAACGGCTGGGGCGCGGCAGAGGCCGGGACCTTGATGGACTCGGCCTTGGCCGATGCCAGGTCGTGCTCGGTCACGTCGGCGCTGTGGCCGTTCTTGCTGGCGATGATGCGTGCCGGAATGCCCACGGCCGTGGCGCCTGCGGGCACGGGCTTGATGACCACGGCATTGCTGCCGATCTTGGCGCCGTCGCCCACCTCGAAGCCGCCCAGCACCTTGGCGCCCGCGCTGACCACCACATCGCGGCCCAGCGTGGGATGGCGCTTGGCACCCTTGTACAGCGAGGTGCCGCCCAGGGTCACGCCGTGGTAGATGGTGCAGCCGTCGCCGACCACGGCCGTCTCGCCGATGACGACGCCCATGCCGTGGTCGATGAACACGCGCTCGCCGATGACGGCGCCTGGGTGGATCTCGATGCCCGTGAGCCAGCGGCCGATGTGCGAGATGAAGCGCCCCAGCCACTTGAGGCCATGGTTCCAGCACCAGTGCGCCGGGCGCTGCAGCCAGATCGCATGCAGACCCGGATAACAGGTGATGACCTCCCAGGTGCTGCGTGCCGCAGGGTCGCGGTCGAGGATGCACTGGATATCGGAGCGCAGGCGGTCAAGCATCTAGGAGCTGGTTATTGTTGACAAGACCGCTCAGTCTAGCGTTTCGCTGGAGTGCTCTGCAGCATCGCCTTCGCAACACCGCGCAGGATGTGGATTTCCTCGGCGGTCAGTTGCGAGCGGTTGAAAAGCTGGTTGAGGCGCGGCATGAGCTTCTTGGGCGCGGCCGGATCGAGAAAGCCGATGTGGGCCAGCGCCTGCTCCCAATGGCCCAGCATGCCGGCCACCTGGGCCGCGTCGGCGCGCTGCGGCGCGGGCGTGTGCTCCACCACGGGAAAGCCGCCCAGCGCCTGGCGCCACTCATAGGCCACGACCTGGATGGCCGCCCCCAGGTTCAGCGAGCCGAACTGCGGATTGGACGGAATCGACAGCGCCACATCGCTGCGGTAGACATCGTCGTTGCTCATGCCGAAGCGCTCGCAGCCGAACAGGAAGGCCACGCCCGACTGGTTGCAGCGCGGCGCGGGAGCCGGTGCGGACACGGATGCATCGGCGGGCGGTGCCGCTTCATCGGGCACATCGGCCTCATCGGGCGCAGCCAGCACATCCAGCGCCCCGCTGAGCAGCAGCTCGAAATGCTGGCGCGGCGTGCGCGTGGGCGGGCCGAAGTCGCGCGGCGTCATGGCCGTGGCGCACAGGTGGCTGATGCCGTCCAGCGCCTCCTCCAGCGTCTCGACCACGCGCGCATTGCCCAGCACGTCCAGCGCGCCGCTGGCCCGCTGGATGGTCTCTTCCTTGCGCAGCACGTTGGGCCAGCGCGGGCGCACCAGCACCAGGTCGTCAAAGCCCATGGTCTTCAGGGCGCGGGCGGCGGCGCCCACATTGCCGGCGTGGCTGGTTTCTATCAGTACGAATCGGGTTTTCATGGCGTCGCTGGCCTGCCGGCGCCGGCAGAGCCCCCAAGACGGGACAGGTTGCGCAGCACAAAACGGACAAGGCGGGTAAAATTGCGCGCTATTGTCGCCGCCCCGCATCGCCGGACGCGGCTTTTTCCGTTCTTACCCGCGTCAAACAGCCTGCTTTTGCCAGAGAGGACCGTCCTCTCCTTGCACAGCCGCTGCTCCGCCAACGCCTCACAATCTATGTCGACCAACCTGCATCCCATGCTCAACGTGGCCATCAAGGCCGCACGCGCCGCCGGCGCCATCATCAACCGCGCGGCTCTTGACGTGGAATCCGTGCGTGTCGCACAAAAGCAGGTCAACGACTTTGTGACCGAGGTGGACAAGGCGGCCGAGCAGGCCATCATCGAAACCTTGCTGGGCGCCTACCCGGGCCACGGCATCCTGGCCGAGGAATCGGGCAACGAGTTCGGCGCCAAGAACTCCGACTACGTCTGGATCATCGATCCGCTGGACGGCACCACCAACTTCATCCACGGCTTCCCCGTGTACTGCGTGAGCATTGCCCTGTCCTTCAAGGGCAAGGTGGAGCACGCCGTGGTGTACGACCCCTCGCGCAACGACCTGTTCACGGCCACGCGCGGCCGCGGCGCCTACCTGAATGACCGCCGCATCCGCGTGTCCAAGCGCATCCAGCTCAAGGACAGCCTGATCTCCACCGGCTTCCCCTTCCGCCGTGGCGACAACTTCAAGCAGTACATGAACATGCTGGGCGACGTGATGCAGGAAACCGCAGGCGTGCGCCGCCCCGGCGCCGCCGCGCTGGACCTGGCCTACGTGGCAGCCGGCTTTGCCGACGGCTTCTTTGAGAGCGGCCTGCAGATCTGGGACGTGGCCGCCGGCAGCCTGCTGGTGACCGAGGCCGGTGGCCTGGTCGGCAACTTCACGGGCGAGGCGGATTTCCTGGAGCAGAAGGAATGCCTGGCGGGCAATCCGCGCATCTATGGCGCCCTGGTCGGCATCGTTGGCAAGTACAGCAAGTTTGCTTCGGCTGGTGAGAAGGCGGGTGTGCGGCAGGCGCTGTCTGATTCTGGAGAGGCGGCACCCGTCGCTGATGCTGAAACTGCTGAGTCTGAGCAGCAGCCTGAGGCTTGATTCCGGCTTCTCCTCTCTTATGAAAAACAGCTCCTTCAAGGAGCTGTTTTTCGTTGGGCGCGGGTTCGGTGCGCTTTTTGCCCCTGCCGGGAGGTTGTTTTTCGAGGCCGGGTCTCGGCCCGGCGGCCGACCTACCTTTCTTTGATTCGTCAAAGAAACGTAGGCCAAAGAAAGACGACCCGAATGTCCACGTCCCTTCGCTTCGCTGCGGGCAACCTGCGCCGGGCCGCCTGCGGGGTTCGCCGTGAAACTCACTTCGCGCTGCGCGCTACGTTCAGACAATCACGGCGAGTCAGATCACGAAACAGTCCTGTCCTTCGGCAGGACTGCAACCCCGCAGGCGGCCCGACGCAGGCGTGGGCATACGGGAGGGGTGAGGGCCACGGCCATGGCCTCACGGCCTGGCCTGTGGCGCAGACTCTTTTACTTGACCCGCGCGTTGATCACCGCCTCGGCCACGTTGCGCGGTGCTTCGGCGTAGTGCTTGAACTCCATGGAGTAGGTGGCACGGCCTTGCGTTTGCGAGCGCAGGGAGGTGGCGTAGCCGAACATTTCGGACAGGGGCACTTCGGCCTTGATGGACTTGCCGCCGCCGGCCATGTCGTCCATGCCCTGCACCATGCCGCGCCGCGAGGACAGGTCGCCCATGACGGTGCCGGCGTAGTCCTCAGGCGTCTCGACTTCCACGGCCATCATGGGCTCCAGGATGACGGGGCTGGCCTTTCTCGCCGCTTCCTTGAAACCGAAGATGGCCGCCATCTTGAAGGCCATTTCGTTGGAGTCCACGTCGTGGTACGAGCCGAAGGTCAGCGTGACCTTGACGTCCACCACGGGGTAGCCGGCCAGCACGCCGCTGGTCAATGCCTCGACCACGCCCTTTTCCACCGCAGGGATGTACTCGCGCGGCACCACGCCGCCCTTGATGGCGTCGACGAACTCGAAGCCCTTGCCGGGTTCCTGCGGCTCCACCGTGAAGACCACGTGGCCGTACTGGCCCTTGCCGCCGGACTGGCGCACGAACTTGCCGTCCACATCGGTGACTTTCTTGCGGATGGTCTCGCGGTAGGCCACCTGGGGCTTGCCCACGTTGGCTTCCACGTTGAACTCGCGCTTCATGCGGTCCACGATGATTTCCAGGTGCAGCTCGCCCATGCCGGCAATGATGGTCTGGCCCGATTCCTCATCGGTGCGCACGCGGAAGGACGGGTCTTCGGCCGCCAGGCGCGACAGGGCGATGCCCATCTTTTCCTGGTCGGCCTTGGACTTGGGCTCCACGGCCTGGGCGATGACGGGCTCGGGGAAGACCATCTTCTCCAGCACGATGGGCGCGGACGGGTCGCACAAGGTCTCGCCCGTGGTCACGTCCTTCAGGCCCACGCAGGCGGCAATATCGCCGGCGTGGATTTCATCGACCTCCAGGCGTTCATTGGCATGCATCTGCACGATGCGGCCGATGCGCTCCTTCTTGTCCTTGACGGAGTTGAGCACGCTGTCGCCCTTGTTGAGCACGCCCGAGTAGACGCGCACAAAGGTGAGCTGGCCCACGAAGGGGTCGGTCATCAGCTTGAAGGCCAGGGCAGAGAATTTCTCGCTGTCATCGGCATGGCGCACGATGATGGAGCCGTCTTCCGCATGGCCTTCCACGGGTGGCACTTCCAGCGGGGAAGGCATGAGTTCGACCACAGCGTCCAGCAGGCGCTGCACGCCCTTGTTCTTGAAGGCCGAGCCGCACAGCATGGGCTGGATCTCGCCCGCAATGGTGCGCAGGCGCAGGCCGCGCAGGATGTCGGCCTCGGGCAGGTCGCCCTCTTCCAGGTAGCGGTTCATCAGGTCTTCGCTGGCCTCGGCAGCCGCCTCCACCATGGACTCGCGCCACTTCTTGGCGTCTGCCACCATGGCTGCGGGAATGTCCTGGTACTCGAACTTCATGCCCTGCGTGGCCTCGTCCCAGATGATGGCCTTCATCTTGAGCAGGTCCACCACGCCGGTGAACTGCTGCTCCGCGCCAATGGGCAGCACGATGGGCACGGGATTGGCCTTGAGGCGGTCGATCATCATCTGGCGCACGCGCAGAAAATCCGCGCCCGTGCGGTCCATCTTGTTGACGAAGGCCAGGCGCGGCACCTTGTACTTGTTGGCCTGGCGCCAGACCGTCTCGGACTGCGGCTGCACGCCGCCCACGGCGTCATAGACCATGACGGCGCCGTCGAGCACGCGCATGGAGCGCTCCACCTCGATGGTGAAGTCCACGTGGCCCGGGGTATCGATGATGTTGATGCGGTGCTGGTCAAAGCGGCCGTCCATGCCCTTCCAGAAGCAGGTGGTCGCCGCCGAGGTGATGGTGATGCCGCGCTCCTGCTCCTGCTCCATCCAGTCCATGATGGCGGCGCCTTCGTGCACCTCGCCCAGCTTGTGGCTCACCCCGGTGTAGAACAGGATGCGCTCGGTCGTGGTCGTCTTGCCGGCATCGATGTGCGCGGAGATACCAATGTTGCGATAGCGTTCTATGGGGGTATGGCGGGCCATGAAAGGACTCCTGGGTGCTACGAAAGCGTAAGTGCGTGATCTGCCGGTTCGAAGGGTCGGATTCTCGCGGGGGTTGAATGAGGGTTGATGACAATTGGAATGTACGAAGACAATCGTACTATCTTCCGCAACTTCTTGCAGAACGATTCATGTTTTCACCACGCCATGCCCCTGTCTGCCAGATAACTGCCCGCGCCACGCCGCATCAGCGACGTGCGGCATTGCTTCCATGGCACAGTGGCGCCCCATCGACTGGACGATTCATGCTTGCCAACCACCCCGACCGCGAACAGATACGCCTGGAAAACCTGCTCAACGCCCTGGGCAACCCCCTGCGCCTGGCCGTGGTGCGCGCGCTGGCCGCAGGCCATGAGCGCGCCTGCGGCTCGCTGCTTCAGGGCCAGTCCAAATCCACCATGACCCACCACTGGCGCGTGCTGCGCGACAGCGGCGTGATCTGGCAGCGCCCCGATGGCCGGGAAAACCTGCTCTCCCTGCGCCGCGAAGACCTGGATGCGCGCTTTCCGGGCCTGCTGGACGCGCTGCTGCAGGCCCTGGCCGAAGACCCGCTCACCGAACAGGCCACGGCCGCGCACCTCAAACCCTGCCCTTGAAGCCCCGCCCCTGCAACGCAGGCGGCAGCCCTGCGCCCTACGCCTTCACGGCAAGCCCCGCAGCAACGCCCTCATCCGCAAACCGCTTGGCCGCCTTGAGCAGATAGCTCACGGCATAGAGGATGGGGTCGTCGGCCTCATCCCCATTCAGATGGTCCACCACCTCGACGGCATAGCCCAGGTCCACCGCCGTGTCGTGCAGCAGGCCCAGCAGCTCCTTGTCCTGCGGCTCCAGCGACTGCGCCTGATCGGCCTTGGCGTAGTAGATGCGCAGCAGGTCGCGGCAGACGCAATTGATGGCCGTGACCTTGTGGCGAGCGTGCAGCTCCAGCACTTCGAGGGCAGCGCCCAGGTGCAGGACGGCGTCGATGGCCAGGTCGTCGAGTTTGGGTTGGGAAATGGTGCAGATGTCTTGATCCATCGAAGCCTCCTCTGATGATTGAAGCCTGCGTCTCGGCCTCGTACCGAGCTGTGCCGGATGCAAGGCAGCAGCAGCCCAAGATCAACAAAAGAGTTAAATATAACGTGGTTTAAATTGCATCAAAAACTGACGCTCTTGCCCATGCAAAAGCGTCCTGTCAAACGCGGCCGTCCAGTCGGCGCCACTTCATTTGATGCAGACATTGCCCGGGCTTTCGGCGCGGCGGTGCGCGCCCTTCGCAACGAACGCGGCATCTCCCAGGAGTCATTGGCCAACCTCGCCGATATCGAGCGCTCTCACATGGGCAAGGTGGAGCGTGGGGAGCACATGCCCACGCTGGTCATCGTGTTCAAGATTGCGCGGGGGCTGGGGTGTGGTGTGGCGGAGGTGATGGGGAGGGCTGAGGAAGAGCTGGGGGATGGAGGTTAGGGAATGGAGCCTGCGGCGCTGCACCCTCGGTTGCTTGCTCCTGCATCGGAAAGGATTTGCACCATCAATTCAGCCATACACCTCGAAAGGCGACGGACAGATACGGAAGCTAGGTGGTTTGGAAACGGCCGTTGGATAAAAGGCAGCTCGGCGCTCAAGTAAGCGTGGATATGTGCAACTGTCAGTACAATGAAAAAAACGGCTGGTCAGCAATGTTGAAGATACCTCTTCAGAGGTAAATTGACGCGTCTAGATGACGCTTCCCACAGATCGAACTGTACCCGTCTCCGACGCAGCCAACTCTGTTGATTTGTTAAATATGTTTATTACTGTACTCTTGAGTTTTGACTAGCCGCAAGGTGGAACCTAAACTGCGCCTCATCCAACGAATACGGATCGAGAGGTATCGCGTAACTCTTTAATAACAATGCCCAGTCTATGCCGCTTGAAATTTCCTTTGAGACAAGGGATTTGCGTACAACATGTGAAAGCTCAACTAGGGCAAAGCGGGCGCTTGGCGAACTTGGCAGCGAAGCCCTACAAAGAGTATTAGCCGACATGAATGCAGTTGAAACAGTCGCAGAGCTGCTTGAGATGGATTTTGGAATTGATATTTCCATTCAGGAGCAAGGAATGTTAAGGTTCCAGTTACATGAAGATATTAGCCTCTATTGCGATGCTAATTTAATTAGTATGCCATCGCCAGGGGAAGCGCTTGACTGGGCACAAGTGACGAGGCTTAAAGTCGTTCATATTGGGAGCAGCAAGTGAGTACCTTCACTGAATTTTCCCCTACTTGGGCATCCCCCCCAGGAGCAACAATTTTTGCTCTAGCACAAAGGAAGGGGTTGACTCAGGCAACCATTGCAAATGTACTTGGCGTGACAGAACACGAGCTTCCGCGTGCGCTCCTTGGCGATCTGTTTATCAATGAAGCTCGTGCTAAAAAGCTTTCAGAAAAAATAGGAGCAAGTCCTAAATTCTGGCTTACACGAGAGGCTCAATACCGGAATGCCCTTCATTTAATTCAAGAAAATAACCGCACTTGGATTTCCAGTCTTCCATTTTCTGATATGGCAAAATTGGGCTGGGTTCCAACAACCAGCAATGTTAAAGAAAAAATTCAGAATGCCTTAAATTTCTTTGGAGTATCGAGCGTTGACGAGTGGAAGGAGGACTGGGCTTCCGAAGAAGCTGGACTTACCGCATACAGAACATCACCGGTTTTTAATACACAAGTTGCAGTTGCTGCGGCTTGGTTAAGACAGGGGGAGTTGGAGTCAAACCGTATTCCAACAGCATCGTGGTCACCAGAAAAATTCATCGAGCTCTTACCTGAGTTAAAGATACTCTCAAGAATTGAAAACCCTTCAGAGTTTATACCTCAACTCCAGAAGAAATGTGCAGAGTGTGGCGTGGCCGTCGTCATTGTCCGAGGACTCAGAGGCTGTCCAGCAAGTGGAGCAACGAGAGTAAGAAAAGGCAAAGCAATAATACAGCTCAGCTTGCGATATCTACGTGATGATAGCTTCTGGTTTACCTTCTTTCATGAAGCTGGCCATCTAGTTCTTCATGAAGATCGCCTTTTCCTTGAATGGTCAGAAAAGCGACATCTCGATGAAAAAGAAGAGCAAGAAGCCAACGAATTCGCTGCTCAAATACTTATCCCTGCGGAGAAAGAAGCAGCATTGCGCGCCCTTTCTCACGACTACAAGAGCATTATGAGGTTTGCGCGCAATCTATCCATTTCACCAGGAATCGTAGTCGGTCAACTTCAGCACCGAGGACTAGTACCATCAGATAAACTGAATTTCTTAAAAAAACGATATACCTGGGACTGATAATTTCTTATCCACGGAAAGGCACATACTTCCGAGGACTCTTCTGCCAGTTACACATGGCATCTTCCATAACCTGCATGCCAACACCGAGGTGCCTTTCCAGCTCAGCAACACGCGCTTCTAGATCTCTATGGCTTGTCCTAGAGTCTATCTGCCCGTCAAACAAGAGACGCGCGCCCTTCTTCGGACCAGTAGCATCTTTCATATAAGTCGAGTCAGCGTCAATAGCAGCAAGTCCGACCTTCGCGAGCATGGTTAGATAGTCGAATCGGCCAGTGCGTCCAAAGCTCATGACGGAGTCCATAGAATCATAAAGTAGAGCAAACGCTCGTCGTGGATTATTATGGGCCTGCGCTTGAATCTTTGCGATCAGATTCACATGCGAGCCATTTGCTTTGATCCACTCAACATAAGTTCTGACAACCACACCCGTACCACGAGCCCCACGCTTAAGTGATTCATATTTTCGGTGATTACCAAACTTTCCAGCAAATATACTGCGATTATCCTCAAGCCAATCACTGTAGGCCTCAGCATTTGCAGCAACTCTATCCCAACTCCAAGGGATATTTTCATATGCACCGTACAGTTCACGCGCAAGCAACCATTCAGTGCGTAAGTTACGGCCACAGTGCGTCGCCAAAAATACCAGCCAAAATGCCTCTTCGTGCTGGCCATTTGACGCCATGAGCATTGCTGCTCTGACAGGATCAAATAAATTACTCTTTGGATCGGTCCGCAATGGACTTATATGCCGCTGACGAACCTTATGCACATACTCCACACGCTGCAGACTATCTATAAGCTGATCCACAAATGCCACAATATTTTCAACAGAAGCAATGCCAAGCAATGGCATCTGCTCTTTATGAAATTCGATTAATCGCGATTCAAGATCCTTTGCTTTCTGACGCTTCTCCGGGCCCTTCATGCTGACTCCTCACTTAGTTAAAGTCTTTGGTTCATCAAAGAACGACAGCTGCTCCTTATCGGAGCCAAGCTTAAATTGCCTCTTAATGTACGTCGAATAAACTTCATCTTGAATACGACGCTTCAATCGTTTAATTTCCGGCTGATTATTTTGAACAAGGCCAGCCTTGTGAATCATCAGCAATGTAGCCAAGTCTGCCCAGTAAGGACTCATAATTTCATGAGGATCTTTTGCACCAATACGACCGGCACGTACGCTTTCCTCAAAATTAATAAGGTTTTTCACAGCAGGCCAAGGATCACCCTTAGGCATTGATGGCATCGGCCTATTAACCTGCCACCCTTCATTCAAAAACCTTGAAGCTTTGTCGCGATGTTTATCGTACAAATGCAGGCTACCCACCATATGTTTATACTCGCCCAGTTTGATATCTAATGATCGAGCGATCAACTCTTGAAGCATGGTAAAGGTAAATACATCGTGGGGCAGACCTAGCCAAGCATCGTTAGAACGCATAGACGTCAACATATGCAACCGACCACCACGTACTAGAAACTGAAGTGTACAGGTACACGGCACATCGAGGTGGGGCTCCAAAGTATCATTACGATCAAATAGCTGCAAGACAGCTTGCCGGGAATCTCGCTTGTCCTTTAACAATTGAATTACACGACAAATCTGGTCGTTTGGTGTGTCGCCGAACAAACGTGGCCCATAAGCACCATAGACAGTTTCTTTGTCGTCAGAAAAATCACTGTACCTTGGAATATAGTGTTGAATGAAATTCAGCCGATCGCTGCCAGCAAGTATCCATAGCAACTCACCCAAGCAACTAAAGAGCAGCCCACGCGATTCAGACCTACTAAGACGGACTCGTGGTGCTGAGAGCTTCAGAAGCACACCTCTGATTTCTCGCGCTGATCCCTTCGAGGGTTTTATAAGAGTGCCACGTGCAAGAATTTGCTTATATACCTTGAACAGCAAGTCATCAAGGGAATTAGCTGCGAGGTACATGAAACCCTAACTATTTCAGGTAAAAAGGCAAAGCTGGGTAGAAGAAACATTTATATCCAAAGAGGATACATTGATTTTCCGACCGATTCTCACAGCATCTCTGGCGGAAATGGCAGCAGCCCCAAACTGCAGAGCACGTAGGCGTTGTGCGCCGGTGACATCGTAGTGAGGATGACGCGCCCCACGATGAAATGCATAGGCAGGAAGCCCCATCTTTGCCGCAAATTCATGCAACTCCTGAATGCTGTCTGCAATTAGGTGAAACCATATATACCCATGCTTTTGAACCTCAGCATCGTCAACATACACCACTTATTTCCCCTTTGCTGAAATTCCAACAGTCGGCACCACGTGCATCTGGTCGATTGTACTCGGAACGACGATAGTAAAAACTTCCGGAATGCATACGATGTTCCCGAAGAACGCTATAAGAAAGTGGCTTAGCCAATACGATATCAGATTGGCACCATACAGACCTCAATGAGATCACCCCTCCCTCCCCCTGATTCCTAGGCCCTGTCTCTTATCTTTTGAGAAACGCCCAGATATTTACGAGGGCCAGATGGTCTTGTTCTGGCCAGCGGAGTTGAAGTGGTCCAGGAATCGTCAGACCATGTGCGCTTCACCGCTGGATCTAGCGTGCAAGTCTTCTCTGCCGATCCGCACAGTCCATCGCAGAGCGACTCCAATGAGCACAGTGCTCCCGCGCGCCACCAACTGGCAGCATGTTTGCTTTTTCCAGACAGTTGCTGTACAGCAAATGTCTGGAAAAGCCATAACTAGCTGTTTTACAAAGAGCCGATCTGTGGGTACGTGCACGGATTGGGCAGTGACCCCCAGCCCTGTCCACACACTCCCTCCACACCCCCACCCCATAAT
>NZ_LZZV01000095.1:0-911 GCF_014170385.1 Delftia sp. UME58 | reverse complement strand
TAGAAAGGAACGTTCCAGCGCATCACCAAGAATTCAGGCAACAGGCACACCAAAGTGATGTACAAGGCACCTGCGAGCGTCAGACGCATCAGGATCTTGTCGATGTAGCGCGCTGTTTGCTCGCCCGGACGAATACCCGGAACAAACGCACCACTCTTCTTCAGGTTGTCCGCCGTTTCGCGGCTGTTGAACACCAGAGCCGTGTAGAAAAAGCAGAAGAAAATAATCGCGACGGAGTACAGCGTGATGTAGAGCGGTTGACGAGGCGACAGGGCCGCAGCCAGGTCGCTAAGCCAGCGCATGTTCTCACTGCTGGAGAACCAGCTCGTGATCGTGGCCGGGAACAGAATGATCGACGACGCGAAGATCGGCGGAATCACCCCTGCCATGTTCAGCTTCAGCGGCAAATGCGAGCTTTGACCACCGTAGACCTTGTTGCCGACCTGACGCTTGGCGTAGTTCACCGTGATCTTGCGCTGTCCACGTTCCACGAACACCACAAAAGCGGTAACCAGCACCACCAGAGCCACAATGAACAGTGCCGAAAGCACGGACATCGCGTTGGTGCGGACCAGGTCCAACAGTGCAGCCAGCGCCGCGGGCAGACCCGCAACGATACCTGCGAAGATCAGGATGGAAATCCCGTTGCCCAGACCGCGTTCCGTAATCTGCTCACCCAGCCACATGACGAACATGGTGCCAGTGACCAGAGTTACAACGGTCGTGAAGCGAAACAGCATACCCGGATCGATCACCAGTCCCTGTTGGGACTCCAACGCTACCGAAATGCCCACTGCTTGCACCAGCGCCAGCACGACTGTGCCGTAGCGGGTGTACTGGGTAATCTTCCGACGACCGGATTCGCCCTCTTTCTTGAGCGCTTCCAGCGACGGCACCACCACCGACATCAA
>NZ_LZZV01000094.1:0-761 GCF_014170385.1 Delftia sp. UME58 | reverse complement strand
ATCCATTGCGGCACAAATTCGCAAATGCGAACGGGCAGGCCGAAGAACCATTGCAGAATGTGCTTGAGGCCTTCGGGGTTGCGGGTCTGGCGCACCAGATGCCCCGCCATGAAGTACTTGGCATGGTCCAGCACGGCGTCGCGCCGCCGCATCGATGGTTCGCCCAGGTGCAGCAGGCTGGCCACGTACCGCGTGAAGCGCTCTTCCTTGCGGTCCAGGCTGACCGTGCTCTGCGCGTCGGCCCAGGCGCGATAGAACAGCAGGATGAGCCGGTGATGGAACACGTCGGCAAACGCCGCCAGGGTGCGGTCCCCGTAATGCGCCATGCGTTCATGGGCATGCTCGGTCAGATGCAACGGCAAGGGGCCGTTGGGGCCGAATAGGCCGAACCCGTATATGGAGACCTCCGCCGGCCGGCCGTTGTGGCCCGCCTGGGCGCGCGCCACGGTAGACGGCGCGAACGCCATCGAGGGTTCCTGCCGCAGGCGCACGGGCTCGTAGCGCGCAACCGTGTCGCGCCCCAGCGGCTTGCGCGCGCCGGCATGCGCATCGATCCAGCGCAGCGCATGGAACAGGTCGTGCGCGTAGGGCTCGCGCTCAAGCGCGCGCCACCACTGCGCGCGGGCTTCGGACAAAGCGGCGCCGGGGGAAACCGGATCAACTGCGGGTTGCGTGACGTCCACCGCGTCACCCCATGTGGATCTGCTTGGCGTCCACCTTGACGAGGTCGGCGCCCGTCACCAGCGTATAGGACGCGTGCA
>NZ_LZZV01000093.1:0-2290 GCF_014170385.1 Delftia sp. UME58 | reverse complement strand
CTTCGGGGCTGGTATAGCTTCTTCGCCATTAACTTGAAAGCGGACGTGCGTGAAATTCTGCTGACAGTCCCGCTGAGCCGGACTCGGAAGTAGCCTAGCTGATGACCGCTCCTGGCCGACTGTAGCCGGTCACGCTTGCCGTCGCGAAAGAGGGGAAGCATATCGGTCCAGATCAAGAACCTAGAACAGCTTCGGCGCAACGGCGGCCAAGGAGGGGGGCAAGGATCACGCCGGGGTGTGCGACCAATGCAAATAAGCCCTCAATTCTTCCCACATGGCCGCATAGCGGTTTGCCGTCGGCCGTCATAGGACGCTGCGCAGCGGTTATGGAAAGCAGGGATGGCGACGCCCCGATTCCAAACAGGCGAGCAATTGCTTCTCCAGTTAGCTCGGCAAGGGCGGGAAGGCCGGCTTCGCCGCTTTCTGGATAATCGGCAGCAGAAACAAGGCCGCCTCCTAAGGAGGGGCGCAGCTCCATTTCTTGCGCGCAAACTAGGTGACGAAGGCCAGCCACTTCAGGACCGAATCGAAGCAATACTGCCGGCGTCTCATAGATCGGAATCTCCACGCCGACCGTCAAGGCAATCGCGCGCGCGCCATAGCCATTGGCGAGCACGACAATGTCGGCG
Source organism: Delftia sp. UME58 (assembly GCF_014170385.1). Lineage (NCBI taxonomy): Bacteria > Pseudomonadati > Pseudomonadota > Betaproteobacteria > Burkholderiales > Comamonadaceae > Delftia > Delftia sp. UME58. The sequence goes on along the minus strand of NZ_LZZV01000093.1, from coordinate 1,661 downwards.
GGTAGTTTCTTCCCCTCAACCACGACCCCCGTGATCCGGTTTCCTGCGGCTTCGATGGCTTCAACCGTTCCTTGGCGGACACTTGCCCCAGCGGCCTGCGCTCCTGCCAGCAGTTTGCGTGCAAATGCGGTGGGTTCCAATGCGAAGTCGTCGGGCGCCCAGGCGGCGAGTGATGGCGGATCTGAAATCATCGGTTCCCTTTCGGCAATCTGAGACCGAGTAAGTCGCTCCATTCGTGTGCCGGCATCCCGATGCTCAGCAATCATTGCTGCCGTTTCGTCCTCCGTAGACCGCCAGAGAATTGCGCCGCGCGCTGCGAGCGGCAACGGGCAGAGTTCGCGTTCGATACATGCGAACTCCTCCAGAGCCTTCAATCTTTCAGCGAATGCTGTAGGGCTGTCAGAGGGCGTGCTCGCGCTGGCACCGACCCAGCCGAAAGAGGAAGCGGTCGCACTGGTGAGGGAATTCGGGGCGCGTTCGATCAATGTGACTGATGCGCCTGCTTTGGACAGATGCCAAGCGGCCGACGCGCCCATGATGCCGCCGCCGACCACGATGACCTTGCCTTTACTTATCACGACTGGATTGTGCTTGAGGAAAATGGGCATGTGTTTGGCTGGGAAACTTGTTGACGGCAAGGGTGGGATTGCATTCCCCTTCGATCCATCGGACGCATCATAGTGTCGATTCGTTCAGATGATCCGAACCGAGACGAAGGACCGCTCCTGGCCGGGAGCTGTCCTTGACGACAGACCGCACCCGACCCACAGCGGTCCTATGTGCGGTCAGGGTGTACAGATTGATAGCCGAGGCCATCGGTGGCCGAATCGCTTGGAACTCACGCGGTGCATAAACGTTGAGACGCTCGCCCGCCGAGGGTTGTGCCGAACTCGCAGTTCAAACAGGTCACTCAATCCGTACGGCGCTATGACCTTCAATGATTCATTACCGTCCAGGTAAATGCCAACGCAAGTGGCAAACTCTGGCCACGTGGCCAGCCCATCGTCCAAAGACGTTAGGGGTGAAACCACCTGGCCGAGCGCTTCTGCGAACCACTCGTGCACTCTGGCCTGGTTTGTCACTTCCCAAGTGAGCGAGGGAAGGAGCCAATGCAGCCGCTCTTGAAGTTCGGCATCGAGAGCTAGAGGCGCTTCGGCATCAAAGTACGCAACGTCCACGTCATCCAAGTTCGAGGGCTCCTGAAAGCCATGCAAGCTATCCCAAACCAAGGATCTGATGGCCCCTGCACCGATGCACCACGAGGGCAAACCAAGGCAGCGAACCGCCCGCAGCGCAGCCATCAGTTGCTCAGAGGATTCGACGAGGTCGCATAGTTGTTGCTCATAGCCAGCTCGAACGGTTGTCATCATTTCGCCAGGAACTAGAATTTCGGGTTGCTTGTATGTGGAAACAGCATATCCGGAATCGTCCGGACGACCACTCCTGGCCGGAAGCGGTTGTCGAAGACTGGCAGTTTTCGACCCGTTGCGGTCCTTTTGGGAGGGCAGCAATCGTCCAGAATCGTTCACTCAAAGCACAAACTGCTACCGACCAAGCACGGAAATTGTCGCAACGAAAAAAGGCTCTGTAGCCAATTTTCTCTTTACCTGTCTATAACTTCATGGTTTATGGTTTACGCCCTAGAACGAGGGAAAGGTCAT
>NZ_LZZV01000092.1:0-1122 GCF_014170385.1 Delftia sp. UME58 | reverse complement strand
ACGTGCGTAGGAATCGCACGCGGCATCCTTGAACGCCTGCCTCAAGGAATACGGCCGCGCACAGGCGCGGCCGTATTCCTTGCCTTGCGCCACCAGTCAGGCCGGGCGCGCGGTTCGCGGCCAGCCCGAGCAGGCGCGGAAGGTCAGCCTTGCGTCAACGTCGGCGCGGCATAGCCGCCGAGTTGATGCGCTGGCACTTCGATCACTTCGCCGGCGTTGATCTTGAACACCGCGACGGCTTCGGCCAGACGGTGCGCCTGATCCTGCAGGGAACCCGCGGCGGCGGCCGCTTCTTCCACCAAGGCCGCGTTCTGCTGCGTCACTTCGTCCATCTGCGACACCGCGCGGTTCACCTGGTCGATGCCGCTGGACTGCTCGTCGGATGCCGCCGAGATCTCACCCATGATGTCCGTCACGCGCTTGACCGAGGCCACGATCTCTTGCATCGTCGCGCCTGCGCGTTCCACCTGCTGCGAACCCGCGCCCACCTTCGTGACCGAGTCTTCGATCAGGCCCTTGATTTCCTTGGCCGCTTGCGCGCTGCGTTGCGCCAGCGAACGCACTTCGCCCGCCACCACCGCGAAACCCTTGCCCTGCTCGCCCGCGCGCGCCGCTTCCACCGCGGCGTTCAGCGCCAGGATGTTCGTCTGGAACGCGATGCCGTCGATCACCGACACGATTTCCGAGATCTTGCGCGAGCTGGCCGAAATGCCCTGCATCGTGCTGACCACTTCAGACACCGCCGAACCGCCGCGCTCCGCCACGTCCGACGCGCTGGCCGCCAACTGGTTGGCCTGGCGCGCGTTGTCCGCGTTCTGCTTCACCGTGGACGCCAATTGCTCCATGGACGCAGCGGTTTCCTCAAGCGAGGCCGCCTGCTGTTCGGTCCGGCTGGACAGGTCCGTGTTGCCCGCGGAAATCTCGCGCGAGCCCACGTTGATTTCATCCACGCCGCGGCGCACCGTCGACACCGTGCGCGTCAGGCTTTCCTGCATGCGCTTGATGGCGCCGAACAGTTGCCCGATCTCGTTGGTGCTGCGCACCTCGATACGGCCGGTGAAGTCCCCGCCGGCGATCTTGTCGAAGTGGTCACCCGCCTGGTGCAACGGGCGCAGCACCGTG
>NZ_LZZV01000091.1:0-619 GCF_014170385.1 Delftia sp. UME58 | reverse complement strand
CCTGAAGAACAGTGAATTGCAATCCCTGCGCCGCGACATCCAGTTCGTGTTCCAGGACCCGTTCGCCTCGCTGGACCCGCGCGTCACCGTCGGCTTCTCCATCATGGAGCCGCTGCTGGTGCACGGCGTGGCGAAGGGGCGCGACGCCGAGCGCCGTGTGTCCGAATTGCTGGAACGCGTGGGCATGCCGCCGGAAATGGCGCAGCGCTACCCGCATGAGTTCTCGGGCGGCCAGCGCCAGCGCATTTGCATCGCGCGCGCGCTTGCCCTGAACCCGAAGGTCGTGATCGCGGACGAATCGGTGTCGGCGCTGGACGTGTCGATCCAGGCCCAGATCGTGAACCTGCTGATCGACCTGCAGCGCGACATGGGCATTTCGTTCCTGTTCATTTCGCACGACATGGCCGTGGTCGAACGCGTCAGCCATCGCGTGGCCGTGATGTACCTGGGCCAGATCGTCGAGATCGGCCCGCGCCGCGCCATTTTCGAGAACCCGCAGCACCCGTACACCAAGAAGCTGATGTCGGCCGTGCCGATCGCCGATCCGGCGCGCCGCCATCTGAAGCGCACTTTGCTGTCCGATGAAATCCCCAGCCCCATCCGCAAGCTCGGCGACGAG